>JASGEG010000487.1:0-18613 GCA_047606605.1 Rhizobium sp. | reverse complement strand
CGGTGGCGTAGGGCGGGAGCGTCACCATGCCATCGGCCTGTCCGCTTGCCAGCCGGAACGAGGCGAGGTCGAGATGTTGCGGCATGGCGGTGATGTTGACCAGCATCAGCTGCCGCGCCGCTTTCGCCGGCGCGGCGATGAAGGCCAGAACGGCGGCGGGATCGGACGACACGCAGGCCCGCCATGGGCTGCCGGCAAGGCTGGCGAGCCTTGCGACCGCATGGAACAATGGACGCTTGCCGCCGGCGGGCGATGGTTCATCCTCGCTGGCGATCAGGCCGAACGGCCCGCTCAATGCCGATAGCGTCAGGCAGTCCAGCCCGGCGTCGAGCACGCTTGCCGCATAAGCGAGCGCGAAGGCCTCGCCGAAGCGGGCATTGTGGCGCGGGTCGGTGTTCGCCATGGCGATGCGCTCGCCGCCGGGATTGTCCATCGTCCGGCTGCCATAGGGGTTCTGCCGCATCGGGATGGTGGAGGGGCCGATGCGATAGGGCTTGTCGCCATAGATGGCGCGCACCGAGCGGGTGATGAAGGGCAGCGCCTCCAGCGTCTGCATGACGCTGAGATCGTCGGCCGCATGCACGATCGGATTGGTGCAATGGCTGATGAAATCGAGCGGTTCGGTGGGTACACGCTTGCGGTTGAGCTCGGTGAAATAGCTGAGCATGCCGCCGCCGAGGCGGATGCCGGGGAAGGCCGTGCGCGCTGCCGCATAGACGTCTTCGAGCGGCGGGCATTCCGGCCATTTGCTGCCTGGTGGCGTCGACTGCCGGTCCACCGATGGCGATATGACGATCGCATCCGGCCGGAAGCCGGCCGCCTGCATCCAGCCGGCGATCTCCGTGGCCTCTTCGAGCGGCGATCCTTTGCAGGGCAGGGCTATTTCCAGCGTCGAGGTGCCGGTATGCAGCCGAGAAAGTGTGCCAAAAGCCTGGAACGCATCCGCGCCATGGCCGGCATTGGGGTCGAAGTGGAACAGCAGTTCCTGCGCCCCGACCGCGCCCAGGACGTCGCGGGCCGCCAACGTCGCGGCGGCCTCTTCCGGCGTGATGACGAGGCCGATGGAGGGCATCGTGCCGCTCTTCGGTCCCGGTGTGATGGTGATGATCCGCTCGGTCGAGGGTGCGGCAGCCGACATGCCGAGAGCCTGCCGTCTATCGGTGATCGTCAGGACGATCCGCTGGCGAACGGTCTCACCGGCGGGCAGTTGGTAGGGCCAGGGCAGGGCGAGCGGCCGGACATAGGTCTTGTAGGAGGCATCCGACCAGTTGCGCTGGTCTTCCATTTCGAAGGTGTCGCCTTCCATCCGGCATTCGGCGCTCACTTGCGGCATGACCGTGTGCGTGATCGCCCGCATGTCCTTGAAGGGCTGCCACGGGTCGATGAGATCGGGAAAGTGCGTATCCTCGCTGGTGCCGTCGACATACTCCACCGAGACCGGCTCACCGGCGATGCCGACGATCGGGTGCAGGATGCAGAAGCCGCAGCGGTTGGTCTCGAAGCCGGTATCCGACAGCGCCTCGGCGTCGAAGACGACCGTGCCGTTGGCTTCTCCGGAAATCCGCACGCGGATGTCGAGCCTCGTATCGTCGGGGCCGCTGCAGTGTGCCAGATAGCTGACGGCAAAGGCGTCTATGCCCTGATCGATCTTCAGCTCCGACAGGGCCGGCGCGTACGTGCCCCAATCGCGGTCGCGCACCAGATAGGAGACGGCGCGCAGCACTTCGGTTCCGTCATAGGTGAGGGTTCTCAGATTGCCGTCCTTGACATCGACCTCCAGCTTGCCGGCGCTCAGGCGGATCGGGGCGACCTCGCTTTTCCGCGTCCCGAAAAGCTGAAAAGGATCGTCTCCGGCGGTCATCGCAGCAATGCTCCGATATCGATCGCAGCGCCGCCTGCCGCACTCTGATAGGCAGCCTCGACCAGGGCGAATGTCTTGAGATTGTCCGCGCCCGATGTGGAGGTCTCGCCGCCCGATAGCAGGCGCTCCGTCCAGTGCTGCTGAATTGCCAGCACGCTTTCCTGGATATTGTGCCATGGTCGCGATGCCCAGGAGAGCAGCTTTGGCGAGACATCCGTGATGGTCGTGCCGTCCGGACCATGGACTTCGAGGCGGTAGCCCTGCGACAGCCGGATCGTTCCCCGGCTTCCGTCGATCTCGACCAGCGTTTCGGGAAAGGATTCCCGAGCGGCTCTGGTCGCATAACTGACATCGACGATCGAGGTGGCGCCTTTGTCATGATCCAGCAGGATGGTGGCGACGTCCTCGCCCTTGATCTTCGGATTGACCCGTTTCGTCCGCGCGCTGAGCGTCGTGACATCACCCAGGACGAAGCGGGCGATATCGAGCGTGTGGATGCCGAGATCCTCGATGATGAAACGCTCGCCTTCGGCCAGGTAAGGCTGGCCGGAAAAGACGTCATAGCCGGATCGGAAGGAGAAACGGCCCCAGAAGGATTCGCCGATGGCGCCCGAATCCAGCGCCTGCTTCACGGCCTGTATCGGCGTCTGCCAACGGAAATTCTCGTGCACCATCAGCGGGATGCCGGCGTTTTTGCATGTTTCGACCATGGCCTTGGCATCGCTCAATGACTTTGCGAAAGGCTTTTGGCAAATGGCTGGGATCTTATGCTTTGCCGCCATTTCGACGAGGGCGCGATGGCTCTGGACGGTGGTGGCGATATCGACGAAGTCGAAGCCGCCGTCGGCAAACAGCGCTGCCGCGTCGCTGTAGCGGCGCTCGATGCCGAACTGCTCGCCGACGATCTGCAACCGCTCGGGATCGCGGTCGCAGATTGCAACGATCGAAGCGCCGTCAACGTCCTTCCACGCATGCATCTGATTGACCGCGAAGAAACCGCAGCCGATGAGTGCACCCTTGAGTTCCGTCATTGTCAACCTGCCTTTGCCATCTGCATGAGCGTTACGCGCTGCTGGAGGCGGCGCTGTGCCTGGTCGACGACCACGGCGATGATGATGACCAGCCCCTTGATGACCATCTGCCAGAAGGAGGAGACGCCCATCATCACCAGCCCGTCGGAAAGGATGCCGATGACGAAGGCGCCGATGATCGTGCCGCCGATCGTGCCGCGCCCGCCCGACATCGACGTGCCACCGAGGACGGCGGCTGCGATGGCGTTGAGCTCGAAGCTCTCGCCGGTCGCCGGATGCGCGGCCATCAGTTCCGACGAGATGACGATGCCGACGATGGCCGCGCAAAACCCGGAGAACATGTAGACGAAGATCTTCACCACATCGACGCGGATACCCGACATGCGCGCTGCGCGCTCATTGCCGCCGACGGCGAAGATATGCCGGCCGACCGGCGTCGAGCGGGCGACATAGGCGGCTGCCAGCGCAAGAATGATGAGTATCCAGATGGAGACGGGAAGACCGAGCATCCGGCCGGCGCCGAACACATCGAAGCCGGTCGTGTCGAATTCCGGCTTGCCCACCAGGTTCGGGAAGGTCTGGCCGTCCGAGGACAGTAGCGCCAGGCCGCGGGCGACATAGAGCGTCCCGAGTGTGGCGATGAAGGGCGCGACGTTGAGCTTGGTGATCAGCAACCCGTTGATGAGCCCGATCAGCAGGCCGACGGAAAGCGTGATCACGATGATCTCGTAGATGTTGAAGTAAACAGTGTAACCGATTGGTAATTCGACACCATTGAGGATCAGCGCGCCGGCCACCATGCCGCAGAGGCCGACGATGGAGCCGACGGACAAATCGATGCCGCCGGTGATGATGACGAAGGTCATGCCCATGGCCAGGAAGGCGTTGAGGGCCACATGCTTCGACATCAGGATCATGTTGGCCGTCGAGGTGAAGTTCGGGGCGAAGATGGCGAAGAAGATGATGACGGCGAAGAGCGCAATGAAGGTCCTGAGCTTCATCAGCGTCAGCAGTACCGAGCCGTTCGGCCGCTTGGCCGCGAATGTGGAAGACGTATCCGCCGTCATGATGCGAGTTCCTTTGTATGTCCGTGTCCCTTGGCCGAGGCCGCGACGATGGCCTCTTCCGTCGCTTCGCTGCGGTCGAAGACGGCGATCAGCCTGCCGTTGCTGAGCACGGCGATGCGGTCGGACAATGCCATGACCTCTTCAAGGTCGGAGGTTGAAAACAGGATTGCCAGCCCCTTGCCGGCGAGCCGGCGCATGGTGCGGAAGACATCGGCCTTTGCGCCGACGTCGATGCCGCGGCTCGGCTCGTCCATCAGGAGAACCTTGGGGTCGGTCATCAGCGCCTTGCCGATGACGACCTTCTGCTGATTGCCGCCGGACATGGACGTGACCTCGAAATCCGGGTTGGGGGCCTTGATCGACAGATCGCGGATCATCTCGCGGATGGCGCCTTTTTCCGCGCCGGCGTCGATGTGGAAGAGGCGGGCGAAGCGCCCGAGGCTGGCAAGTGTCAGGTTGCTGGCGATCGACAGCACCTGCACCAGCCCCTCGCGCTGTCGGTCTTCCGGTATCAGCGCCAGGCCGCGCCGGATGCGGCGGGTGGTATCGCGCTCGCGGATTTCGGCACCGTCGATGAAGATCCTTCCGGTGGAATGCAGGTGCCGGCCCATGACGCATTCGAAGAACTCGCTGCGCCCTGCGCCCATCAAGCCGTAGATGCCGAGGATTTCGCCGGCGCGAACGGAAAGCGAGACATGGTCGACGGCAAGGCCGCCGGTCGGCCGCGGCAGGCTGATCTCCTCGGCGCGGAAGGCCTCCTTGCCGATCGTGTGGCCGCCATCCTTGGCGAAATCCTTGGCGTCCGATCCGATCATCGAGCGGACGATCCATTTCGTGTCGATAGCGCGGACCATCGCCTGGCCGGTGATCTGCCCATCGCGCAGCACGGTGATGTAATCGCCGATCCGCATCAGCTCTTCCAGCCGGTGCGAGATATAGACGATCGCAACTCCCTGCGCCTTCAGTTCGGCGATCACCTTGAAGAGGATATCGACTTCCGCCGCCGACAGTGCCGATGTCGGTTCGTCCATGATCAGGATGCGGGCATCGAGCGAGATGGCCTTGGCGATCTCGACGAGCTGCTGCTGCCCGATCGGCAGGTCCTCCACCATGGTCTCGGCGGAGATGCCGGCGTCCAGCCGCTGGAGAAACGCATCGGCCCTTGCGACCTGTGCCTTGTGATCGATGCCGAAGACCCCGCGGGTGATTTCGCGGGTGGCAAAGATGTTTTCGGCGACCGTCATGTTGGCGAAGAGGTTTAGCTCCTGGAAGATCATGCCGATGCCGCGCGCTTGCGCGTCGGCCGGACTGTCGAAGGAGACCTCCTCGCCTTCGAGGAGGATGCGGCCGGCGGTCGGGCGCTCCACGCCGGCGATGATCTTCATCAGCGTCGACTTGCCGGCGCCGTTTTCGCCGACGAGCACGTTGACGGCGCCGCGCCGCAGCTCGAGATTGGCGCGCTTGACCGCGACGATGCCCGAATAGAGCTTCGATACCTCTTCGAGACGAAGAATGATGTCGTCCTTGCCTGCTGCCTCACTCATGGTCATTGCCCCAGTGTCAGCGCCGATGGCGTCACCAGCGGCAACTGCCCGGATGAGGGCAGGGGGAAGGCACCGGTCACGGTGACCGTCTTGCCGACGAGGCCGTCACGCGGCAGGGCGGCGAGGAAGGACGTATTGGCCTTCTCGTTGAAGGCCTTGCCGAACTGCGCCCATTCGATCTGGTTGCGGAAGGCGTTGAAATCGAGGAAGTCCAGTGCGTCGCGCAGCGCCGTGCCGCGAATGGCCGGGCCGATCTGCACCTTCGCATCCGCCTTGCCGTCGCCGTCCACGTCGACATCCAGCGTCCCTGCCCGCGAGGCGGTGTCGGCGGCGACGATCTTGCCGCTGAGTTTGACCGCGTAGGTCCAGGGCGAGGAGGCCTGCTTGCGGGGATTTCCGTATTTGGCGCCGGCCTCGTCCGGGCTCGAAGCCACGGCCTGCAGCACCGTCTTGAAATCGCCCGCGCGCTTTTCCAGGTACGGAAGCACTTGCGATTGCCAGATCGCCTCGACCTTGGTCGCCGGATCGAAGGCGCTCTTTGCCGCTTCGGCCGCCTTTTCCTCAGGCGTCGGCGTCTTGATGATCTTGCAGCCGGGCAGCGCTGCGACCAGCATGGCGGCCACGACCGCGCCCCTGATCCTCAACATGCAATGCACCTCTATCTCATAAGAAACATGTCCGGAGAGTGTGGGCCTTCCACGCTCTCCGGACCGCTCGGTCCGCCCTTATTTCTTCAGCGCGAAGGTCTCGAGCTTGTCGGCATTGTCGGCATTGATGAGGACGCAATCCATCAGCTGCTTCTCGTCCTTCGGCGCCGTCTTGTTCTTGATGTAGGCGTCGGCCTGCTCGACCGCGATCTGGGCCTGGGCATAGGCCGGCTGCATCACCGTCGCCTTGATGCCGCCCGCCTTGATCGAGTCGCGCACATCGTTGGAGCCGTCGAAGCCGACGACGATCACGTCCTTGCGGCCGGCGGCCTGAAGCGCGGCGATGGCGCCCATGGCCATGGTGTCGTTGCCGGAGATCACGCCCTTGATGTCGGGGTTCGCCTGCAGGATGGTTTCCATCTTGGCATAGGCTTCCGTCTGGCTCCAGTTCGCCGACTGCTTGGCGACCAGCTTCAGGTCCGGATAGTCGTCGATGACGTCGTGATAGCCCTGCGAGCGGATGCCGGCATTGGTATCGGCCTCACGGCCGACGAGCTCGGCATAATTGCCCTTCTCGCCCATCAGCTTGACGAATTCCTGGGCGCCGAGCTGCGCACCCTGGTAGTTGTTGGAAACGATCTGGGCGACGGCGATGCCGGTCACATTGATTTCGCGGTCGATGAGGAAGGAGGGGATGCCGGCGTCCTTGGCCTTCTTGATGGCGGCAACGGTCGCGTCGGCGCCGGCATTGTCGAGAATGATCGCCTTGGCGCCGCGGCCGATCGCCGTATCGATGACTTCCGACTGCTTGTTGGCGTCGTCGTCATGCGTCATTACCAGCGTCTCGTAGCCAAGCTCCTTCGCCTTGGCTTCGGCGCCGACGGCCTCGGCCTTGAAGAAGGGGTTGTCGTGGGCGGGGGTGATGATGGCGATCAGGTCCGCCGAAAAGGCAGGAACAGCCGTGCCGAGGGCGAGAACGCCGGCAAAGGCCGCAAGTGTCAGTCTGCGTGTCAGTTTCATGGTTTCCTCCCGATTATGAAACAGGCCCCGTTCCCGGCGGGGCTATGAAAAGAGGGAGGGCTCAGCCCTCCCTGGGGATCTCCTCAGGTAATGCGCTGGATGCTGGCGGCGATTTCCTGCGGTTCGAAGACATTCTTCCAGTCGTCGCGCATCAGCGCGGGAATGCCGAATTCGATCGCCTTGTTGCAGGCATCCGAGAACACGCCATCGACCTCCTTGAAGATGACGGCGCCCAGAACGTTCATATGGCCGAGCAGGAAGTCGCGGGCAGCCTCCTCCGGCACGCCGCGGGCCACGCATTCGTCCATGGCCTGGCGCATGACGACGAGCAGCGAGGCGCAGACCGTCTCCGACAGGCCCGGCTCGAGCATCGCCATCTGCTCGACGGTGACGCGATGCGAGCGCATGACCGGCGCCCAGATGACCTTGGCAATCTCTTCGCCGAGCGCATAGGCGCTTTCCGGACCCTGCATCAGCGCCGAAACGATGTGCTGCTTGGCGAACAGACCGCCGAAGTGGTCCTTCTTTGCCTGCATCTCGGTTTCGTCATTGAAAATAGGGGGATGGCAGGGGTGGGTGACAAAATAGGTGAGATCGTCGCGCTTCGGCAGATGGCCGGCGAAGGGGGCGGCCGCATCGAGAGCGACAACCATGGTGCCGGCCTTCAGCTTGTCGACGATGCCGGCTGCGACCTTGCCGATCAGCGTATCCGGCACCGCGAGAATGACGACGTCCGCACCGTTCAGCGCATCGTCGACCGGCACGCAGTCGACGCCGAGATCGTTCTTCAGCCGTGCTTTGCCCGCATCGCTGACTTCGACATGACGCACGTCGAAACGCGAGCCTTTCAGGTTCTTGGCCAGCCGGTATCCCATTTTGCCGCCGGCACCGAAAAGAGCAATTGCTGTCATGTTTTCTTCCTCGTCCTGTTCAAATTGTGGTATCGCAAGTGGTATGATGAGTCAATGATCACTCCAATTGGCGATCATCGCTTTTGCTGTTGCGCTAGGCTCCTCGTCCGTCGCGGATCTGCGCGAAATAGTCGTCCGTTCCCACCTGGCCGCCCTTCAGCGCGATCTGCAGGCCGTTGGTCGGCGCGTGGCTGCCATGGGCGAGGCACAGCGGCGAACCGGGCGTCTGGGGCAGCGGCAGCAGCGTCGTCAGGGCCTCAACGCGTAACTCCTTGAGCGCATGGCTTGACGTGTCGCCGCCGGCGATGACGGCGCGGTTCAGTTTTTCATGCTCGACGATGCGCCGCAGGATAATGCCCAGCGACTGGCCGAGGCGATGGCGCGCACCGGGGATGCGATCGATATCGGAGCCGCGATCCGCCGACGGGCCGAGGGCGGTGTGCAGGATGACGCTGCGACCGGCCTTCAGCCTGTCTATGCCGGCGCGGGCCGCATCCTCGATGGCCTGGCCGGCACTTTCGCCGACGAGCGCGAGAGGATCGACAGGGATGCCGTCGAAGCCGTCGGCCGTTGCCTGGCGGATCTGCCGCTCGGTCGTCGGCGAGACGCTGCCGGACACCACGGCCAGACGCTCGACCCTGCCCGGTGAGGCGAAGACGGGTCGTTCGCCGATCAGGCCCTTTTCACGCCAGGCGGAAAGCAGCGCATATTCCACGCCTGAGGAGCCGGCAACGAAGAAGCCGCCCTGCGTCTTCAGGCGCCAGAGCTGCCTTCCCGCCGCTGTCTGCGTTTGCGGGCTGTCGACATCCAGAAGCATGACGCCGGCGGACTTTGCCGCGAGCGCATCGAGCCGCTGGTCCGCGTCCTCGGCTGAAATTGTGACGAGATCGGCGAGGCTGACGGGCAGGGACGTCTGCTTGCCGAGATGCAGCGCCAGATCGGCCTCGTCCATCGGCGTGACGGGATGGCGCGACATCACCGGATGACGATCGATGCGGTAGACATCGCCCTGATAGGCGGCAAAGAGGTGGCCGAAGGCGGTGTAGCGCTTGAGCTGCGGCGCGCCCACCACCACCGGCACGAAGGGCTGGGCAAAGAGCGCATGGCCGATCTCGATCGCCTTGCCGATACTGCCGATCTGCGGGCTGGAATCGAAGGTGGAGCAGACCTTGTAGTGGCAGATCTCCGCCTCGAGCCCCTTCAGCCATTTCAAGGCCGGCGTCAGATGTCGCTGCATCCAGTCCGGCGTCTGGCTGCGGCTGGTTCCGGCAATGCCGATGGCACGGCAGTCCTTGAAGCGCTCCAGCAGTCCGGCATCGGGCATGCCGAGAAACAGCACGGTCGGAACGCCGTTGGAGGCGAGCGCCTCCATGACGTCGGTGGAGCCGGTGAAGTCGTCGCCGTAATAGCTGAGGAGGAGATCGCTCATTGCCGCTATGCGCCCTTGCCGTCGCTGAATTTCGCTATCGAAGCGGCAAGCTCGGGATGATCCCTGGCGTAGTCCTCAAGGGGAATGTCGGCGACCGCAGCCTCCCAGGTCTGCTGGACGGCGCGCACGCCGGCCGCCGGTCCGAAGGGGTGGCTGACGATGCCGCCGCCGCAGAGATAGAGCAGATCCGTCGTCCGGCCGGTACGCTGATAGGTTTCAGGGGCCTGCCCGCCCCACTGGCCCGAACCGGCAACCGGCAGCGGACAATCGGAGGGATCGAAGAGCGGCGTGCTTACCGCCTTGAAGGATTCCACGAAGCTTTCGTCCGGCTCCCAATATTTGACGCGGATGCCGTTGATTTGGAACTGGTCGACGCCGAGCAGGCGCCAGAATTGCTGGTAGACCTTGAAATCCATGCCGGCGCCCGGATGGCGTGTCAGCACGTCCCAGCCGTTGCGATGGGCATGCAGCACCAGCCCCGAGCGCTTGCGCAGGAAGCTCATGCCGCCGAAGCCGATGGAATTGATGTTGACAACGGCGCAATTGCCGCCGGCCTTCAGGACGAGATCGTGATTGCGCATCATCTCGTCGGGGTCGGCATGCGAGATGCCGAAAGCATACATGACCTTCTTGCCGGTCTTCTGCTCGTGGTCGAGGATTTTCGGCATGATTGCCGCAACCCGCTCCTTGAGCGGCGAATAGGCCGGGCTCATGAGCTTCTCGTCGTCCTTGATGAAATCGACGCCGGAGCCGATCAGCTCACCGACCAGTTCGGCGGTCTCTGCCGGGCGCAGCCCAAGCGCCGGCTTGACGATGGTGCCGATGATCGGCCGCCCTTCGACGCCGGTCAGCCGCCGGCTGCCGGCCATGCCGAATTGCGGGCCGGGATGGGCGCCGCGAAAGGCGTCCGGCAGCGTCATGTCGACGATGCGGAGGCCCGTCATGCCCTTGATCGAAAAGACGCCGCCGATGGCGATCGTCATCAGGGCCGAAAGATCGGTGCCGATCGCATCGAGCGGAAAGGCGATGTCGACATCGGCGCGATGGAGCGGACCATGGCCAGCAGCGACTTCCGGCCAGCTCGGGTGTTCAGCATCCTCGAGCCGCCGTATGGCGAGCACCCGGGCCGCCACGCGCGATTTCAGCTCTTCCGTTTCGCCGGGGACCGGCACGAAGGTGCCCGTCGACTGATCGCTGGCGATCTTGTCCGCCATCGCCTCGATGCTGCCGGGCGTTTCGATACGGTAGGTAACGATAATGCTCATGAATTGCTGGTTGCTCCTCTCGCCGACGATTTTGTCGTGGCGTCAACTCGTGATCTGGTATAATGAGTATTCCAACTTCTGCAATGATTTTTTTGTTCAGGAGATATCCCATCGTTTCGAACAGGCTTTCTCCGCACCATTTGACGTTGCATAAGTAAGAAAAGCCTTGAGCCAGCGAGATGTCATGAGCCAGCCAATCGAACAAATCGTCCGTCGCAAGCTCTCCGACGAAGTCTTTGACCGACTGGAGCGGTTGATCACATCGGGCGAATTGAAGCCCGGCGACGAGATGCCGTCGGAACGTGTCCTGATGGAACGCTTCGGTGTCGGCCGGCCGGCGATCCGCGAGGCCATGCAATCCCTCGCCAACAAGGGTCTGGTCAGCATCTCGCATGGCGAACGCGCCAAAGTGCTGCAATTGACGGCGAGATCGATATTCCGGCAGGTGGACCTGACGGCGAAGATCATGCTGTCGCAGTCGGCGGATTCCCTCGAACATCTGAAGACCGCGCGCATCTTCTTCGAACGCGGCATGGCAAGGGAGGCCGCTTCTCGCGCCTCGCAGGCCGACATTGCCGATCTCACGCACATCATCGAGCGTCAGCGCGAATCCCTGGGACATGCCGAGGAGTTCATCACCGCCGACATGCAGTTTCACACCCGCATCGCGCAGATCTCCGGCAACCCGATCTTCGTTGCCGTCAGCGAGGCGATGCTGGCCTGGCTGAAAGCCTATCACACGGACATGCTCATCTGGACGGGCAAGGAAAAGTTCACCCTTGTCGAGCATGAGGAAATTCTGGAGCGCCTTGCGGCCAACGATCCGGATGGCGCGGAAGCCGCCGTGCTGAAGCACCTGGAACGGTCGCGGGCGCTATATACCAAATAACGAAAGCTTTTTCCGCATTGCAGCATTGCCGTCGCGCGATTTTCAGCGCCGGTTCAGCTTCATGCAATACCTCGTGGCTGAATGTTGCTGGAATTTTCCGGCTCGGCCTGTTGGGACTCGTCGGCTGTCGCCACGGTCCGGACATCGGAACAAGAGGTGTGTGATGGCTCGATTCAATCCTCGGAACATGGCGCTCGTGCTGGCGCTGATCATGACGGCAATAGCCATCATAAGCTATAACATGCTGTCTCTTGCCTTGAGGCATCATCATGCGGTCATGCATGACGTTCACCACGTCATCGCCGCGCTCGTCCTGTGCGGCGCCTTCTACGGCGTCATCCGCTACATGCAGGCATTGCCGGACGAAGACGAGTAAAGTCAGCAAATCCACCGAAAGCCAACGCTCACCCCCGCCCCTGCGGGCGCCGCGTCGACAAGGCTGCGCGGTTCCGGTGGGTTTCGCGGGAGTGAAAAGCCAAGGATAGTGACGATATGGCGGATGTTTGTACGCAGGGCGTCGATACGGGTTTCGTGGCCCTCGGCTATGCCAAGATAGCCATACTGGGTGTGGTGCAGGGCCTGACCGAGCTGCTGCCGGTTTCCTCGACCGCCCATATGCGGCTCGTCCCGGCCCTGCTTGGATGGCAGGACCCGGGTTCCGCATTCTCGGCGGCGATGCAGCTCGCCGCCCTGGCGGCGATCGTCTCCTATTTCTGGAGCGACGTCCGCTCCGTCACCGTCGGTTCGCTGAGCGCCGTAAGGCATCGCGATTGGCGTTCGCCGTCGCTGCTGCTGGCGCTTGCCATCGTGCTTGCCACCGTTCCGATCGTCATCGCCGGCCTGCTGCTGTCCTCGACCCTGAATGCCTGCGGCACGTCCCTGCGCAGCCTTTGGGTCATCGGCGTTGCCTGCCTGGTCATGGCGCTTCTTCTGGCCCTGGCGGAGCTTTCCAGTCGGCACCGCAAAGAGACCGGGCAGATGCGCATCATCGACGCGGTGATCGTCGGCATTGCCCAGGTCGGCGCCTTGATCCCCGGCGTATCGCGCTCCGGTTCGACGCTGACGGCGGCTCTCTTCCTCGGTCTCAAGCGTGAGGAGGCCGCCCGATTCTCCTTCCTCATCGGCCTGCCGGCGATCGCGCTTGCCGGATTGCGCGAACTCTTCGTGCTCTACAAGGCGCATATTCCCGCCGAAGCGTGGTCGGTGCTTGCGGTGGGGCTGAGCGTCGGCGCGATTTCCTCCTTCGTAACGATCTGGGGCCTGATGCGCTTTCTGGAGCGTTTCTCCACCTGGCCCTTCGTCATCTACCGTGCCGTGCTCGGCGTGGTCATCCTCTTCGGCGTCCTTGCTCTCGGCTGGAATTGAGCCACACATGCCGCTCCTCATCCGGCCATAACGCATGAAAATGCTGGACAGGCCCATGGCCGCTGCCGACCGAAAGCGTGTCGGCGGCGGCAACGGCGCCAGCGAGATAGTGCTTGGCTGTGGCAATGGCTTTTGTCAGCGTCGAGCCCTTGGCGAGTTCGGCGGCCAGCGCGCTGGACAGCGTGCAGCCGGTGCCGTGCGTGTTCTTCGTCGGGATGCGGTCTGCCTCGAACCAGGTCAATCCTGCCGGGCCGGCCAGGACATCCGGGCTTTCACCACCCTCGAGATGCCCGCCCTTGATCAGGACGGCCAAGGGGCCGAGCTTCAAGAGAGATTGGGCCTGGCGAGCCATGGTGTCACGATCGGCGGCTTCGGGCTTGTGCAGAAGTGCGGCCGCTTCGGGCAGGTTGGGGGTCAGCAGTGTCGCTAGCGGCAGAAGCCGGCGGGTGAGGACGTCGACGGCATCTGCCGCAAGAAGCGACGAGCCGCCCTTGGCGATCATCACCGGATCGAGGACGATGGGAATATCTCGATGCGGTGCGAGCGTATCGGCGACCGCTTCGGCGATTTCGGCATTGGCGATCATGCCGATCTTGACGGCATCGACGCGCACATCGGCAAAAATCGCCTTGATCTGCCCAGCGACGAAGGAGGCCGGCACCGCATGAACACCGGATACTCCCAGCGTGTTCTGCGCCGTCAGTGCGGTCAGCGCCGCCATGCCGTAAACGCCGCGCGCCGAAAAAGCCTTCAGGTCGGCCTGGATGCCGGCGCCGCCGGACGGATCGGAGCCGGCGATGGACAGAACGTTTCTGATCATGGCCGCCAGCCGAGCGGGCGGTAACGCGCCTGATGTGATCTGGTCTTGCATATTGCCCCTTTCGGGCGGGGCAGGGCGCGGAGGGGCGGCATCGGTAGGAGGCCCCGAGCGACTCCCTCCGCCAGCATTATCTGGTTCAGGTTCGAAGGGTTCTTCTCAGCCCGCCATGCGGCGGGCGCCCCTGTCTCTCAATCTCGATCTTTCTCGCAGAGAATGGTTTCCCTGTCATCAGAAAATCGACGGGCACATCCGGATCGGCGGCGGCCGAGCGGGAGCCTGCATGCGCGGCAATTCCGCAAATCCATGCACGGAATGCATGGGTGGCGTGATGTCTTAGCTATGCAAATCGCGAGGGTTTGGCACTATATCAACCTCATCGAAGCGGACGGAGCGCCAAGCACGGCAGCTCAGCTTCGAATGCCCAAGAAAGGGGATCATCATGAACGTAGCACGCTCTTTCAACAACTGGCTCAAGTATCGTCAGACGGTCGCCGAACTGGGCCGTATGTCTACCCGCGAACTGCACGACCTCGGTATCGGCCGCAGCGAAATCCGCAACGTCGCCCGGGCTGCCGTCGTTCGCTAACGGCTCCGAACGCTGATCTGCATGACTGTCTGCAAGCGCCTGCTCTCCCAGCGGGCGCTTTTGTTTTGTGCCTCTAGCGGATGGACTTCGGCATTTGTGAAGGGGAGGGATGTTGCGCAGTCAGCCTCCCGCATTTCGCATAACGCATAGCTGCCCTGCAAATAAATGCCTATGAAGTGAGCAGTTCTAGTGTATAGTCATATCCATCGAAGCGATGCATCCTCCTCCCGCATCCCTTCGCTTTGCAGGCGCTCTTCTCCTCCTCCCAAGGTCGCCTGCGGGAACAGCGGCACTCCTCCTCCCAGCTGCTGTTCGGTTCTTAGTAAAAAGCCTGCCGCACCTCCTCCCGCGGCAGGCTTTTTCGTTTTGGACCGGAGAGAAGCCGCTTGTCGTCGCGGCGTCGGTCCTCGGCAGCGATCAGGCAGCCTTTGCAATCCGGCGAGACTTGGCTGTTTTTTTGCGAGGAGTTTCTGCGACGACACCGCTGCCAAATCCTTTGAGGCGAGCGGGCCTTTTGCCCTTGAACTTCACGACAAACTCCAACTCTCCACCGAGAGCTTCGACATATTGCCGCAATGTCGAGAGGAGAAAGTCAGAGCGCTTTTCGAGCTGGGCGACGGAAACCTGCTTCTTGCCCATTTTCTCTCCGATGTTCTCCTGCGTCAGGCCCAAGGTCTTGCGAAGTGTCTGAAGGTTATCGAACTCGCCTAACAGCTCTTGGAGTCGGCGATCGGAGGCCTCGATCATCTCGGGCGTCATCGTTTCATCGAAAACATCATTTGCAGAAATAGCCATTATTTTTTCTCCTTCTCCGCCTTCTTCAGATCTTCCAGATGCGACCCATATCGCCTGTCGGCTTTCTCGATCAGCCTTTGATAGAACTTCTTCTGACCCTTGCCGGATTTATCGCCCGCAACCAAAACGATGGCTTTTCTTTCGGGATCGAATGCGAATGCGGCTCGCCACTCTCCGTCTGCGGCTTCAAACCGAAGTTCTTTCATATTCGCGTAATCAGAGCCCTTCAGGGTATCAGCCCAAGGGCGTCCAAGTTTGGGCCCTTTGTCCGCCAAGAGCATGATTGCGGCGCGGAGTTCAATGCGTAGGTCGCCTATAAGAGCTCAGTAGTGAAATCGCCAGCAGTTGTTCAATCACCGCACGGGAAACCACCCAGCTCCCTTCGTATGGTAGCCTGCTTGGAAGCGAGCACCAGAGCCGCATGTCTCCAAAGGCATGCGAATGCTTCGGCGCGATAGGTACGAAGGTCGGCAGGAGCGCTTTAAGGTTCATCAGCGACGTCCTTTAAATTTTGACGACATTGTGTTCTCACCCCTCGCAAAAATCGATCATGCCCCCTATGTGCGAACGGTAGAAACGCGCTAGATCGAGCGGTGCGATGCAATCGTACCTGCCGGATATCAGGAGTTTGAGCATGACCGATTCTGCCGAATACACGCCACCGAAGATCTGGGTCTGGAACAAGGGCAATGGTGGCCAGTTCGCCAATATCAACCGTCCGATTGCCGGGCCGACGCATGAGAAGGAATTGCCCGTCGGGCGTCATCCTCTGCAGCTTTATTCGCTGGGTACGCCGAACGGCGTGAAGGTTACCATCCTGCTTGAAGAACTGCTGGCGCTTGGCCACAGCGGCGCCGAATACGATGCCTGGCTGATCAAGATCGGCGAAGGCGACCAGTTCGGCAGCGGCTTTGTCGACGTCAATCCGAATTCCAAGATACCGGCCTTGCTCGACCGCAGCGGTCCGACGCCGGTCCGGGTCTTCGAATCCGGCTCGATCCTGACCTATCTCGCCGAGAAGTTCGGCGCCTTCCTGCCGAGCGAGCAGCCGGCGCGCGCCGAATGCCTGTCCTGGCTGTTCTGGCAGATGGGCAGCGCCCCCTATCTCGGCGGCGGCTTCGGCCATTTCTATGCCTATGCGCCGACGAAGATCGAATATGCGATCGACCGCTTCGCCATGGAGGTCAAGCGCCAGCTCGATGTGCTCGACCGGCGTCTTGCCGAAAGCGAATATCTCGCCGGCAAGGACTATACCATCGCCGATATCGCCGTCTGGCCCTGGTATGGCGGTCTTGCGAAGGGCTGGCAGTATGGCGCGGCCGAATTCCTGCAGGTGCAGGATTACAAGAACGTCCAGCGCTGGGCCGATGCGATCTTCGCGCGGCCGGCGGTCAAGCGTGGCCGCAAGGTCAATCGCCTTTCCGGCGATCCCGCCGATCAGCTGCATGAGCGCCACGACGCCAGCGATTTCGACACCAAGACCCAGGACAAGGTCGCGGCCGCGGGCTAGTCACCCCGTCTCCCGATATATCTTCGAGCCCGTCGCCACATGGCGGCGGGCTTTTCATATGCGCCCGTGCGGGCCAGTTCGATCGCCACGTCAGCCTCGCTCCATCTTGTCTTGGCTAATGTCGATTGCCTGCCGTCGTCGTCGCGATGGCTCCATGGAGACCGATGCGCTTGTCCTGAGCGCTTCGTTTCCGGCATCGCAAGAGGAATGCGCCGCATGCTGAACATCTTGGACGATCACGTCTCCATCCAGGCCTTGAACGGGGAGGTGGAAGGGATTGCGCATGCATCATCCGAGGCGCCGGCTAGGTGCGATCGTGCGCTTCTCGACTGCCTGATTTCCGGCGGAGACGAGAGGCTGGATTGCGCGCCGGCGACCGGCCTTAACATGTATGGCTACGGACCGTCGCCCCGGCCACTCGATCTCGCCTTCGGTTCCTCGACGGCATCGACCATTTCCGCGGCCGCCTTCGACGCCGTCGGCGCCTATTACGACAGGCTGCAGCACGATCTGGAGACCCAGCCCGCCGCCGATATCTATGCGCGGGAAATGGCGCGCATGCGCGCCGATCTCCTGCATCTGCTCGGCCTTGAGGCGGGCGAACGGCGGATCGATGCCGTCATGGCGACGTCCGGCACCGACATCCATCTTTTTGCGGCCGCCCTTCTGGCGCGCGAGGATGATCAGACCCTGACGACCATCACGCTGATGGGCAACGAAACCGGGAGCGGCGTGATGGCGGCCGCCGCCGGCCGGCATTTCATGACCCGTGTCAGCAGCCAACGGCTGGTCGCAAAGGGTGAGGAGCTGAGCCCCGGGCACGCGACGCGAAACACCACCGTCCCGGTGCGTCACGCCGATGGCACCTTGCGAAGCGAGGAGGAGGTCGAGCAGGAAGTGCGTGGCCTGATCGAGCTTGCCCGCGCCGCCGGCCTGCGATGCCTGCTGGTCGTCACGGATGTTTCCAAGACGGGTCTGCTGGCGCCGGGTCTCGAAACGGTCTTTCGCCTGCAGGCGCGCTTCGGTGCCATGCTCGACGTCATGATCGACGCCTGCCAGTTCAGGCTTTCCGCCGCCACGATCCGCGCCTATCTCGATCATGATTTTCTGGT
Organism: Rhizobium sp.; assembly: GCA_047606605.1. Taxonomy (GTDB): domain Bacteria; phylum Pseudomonadota; class Alphaproteobacteria; order Rhizobiales; family Rhizobiaceae; genus Rhizobium. The sequence continues at coordinate 761 of JASGEG010000487.1, read as the reverse complement.
GGCGCTGACGGGATCGAAATTCCTGGCCGGCCCGATTTTCAGCGGCGCGCTGCTGTGCCCGCCGCAATGGTCGGCGCGGCTGAGGCAGAAGCAACTGCCGGCGGCCCTTGCCGATTATTGCGCGAGGGCCGACTGGCCGGAGGGCTGGAAGGGCCGCGAAGCGCTGCCACATCGCGCCAATTTCGGCCTGCTCCTGCGCTGGAAGGCGGCGCTGTTCGAACTCGAGCGCTTCGCGAATGTGCCGCAGGACAAGGTGATCGCCGTACTCTCGGCCTTTGCGGGAGCAATCGAAGCGCGTTTGGAGCGGAACGATGCTTTCGCACCGCTCGACAGGCGGGCGCTGGACCGCGTTCAATTGCATTGGGGAAGCGATGCGGCGCATTGGGATCAGATACCGTCGATCTTTTCATTCTACCTCCGCAATCCGCATCGCGGCGGCTTTCTCTCGGCGGCGGAAACGGCCGATGTCTATAAGGCGCTTGTTGTGGAGGAGCCTGTCCTTGAGCCGGTGCGCCTCGGTCAGCCGGTTCGCTGCGCCGATTTCGGCGACATGCCGGCCAGCGCCCTGAGGATATGTTTGAGCGCGCCTTTGATCGTGCAAGCCAGTGAGAGCGTCGAAGCGCTCGATCGCCTGATCTTAGTGTCTGTTCCAAAAAGGAGTGAGTGATTTCAGTAGGTTATGATTCAATCGGATTTCTGAGATTCGACGGAGATCACGATGCCCTGGACCGAAACCACTCGCCCACACTATGAGCGGCGTT
>JASGEG010000486.1:0-11568 GCA_047606605.1 Rhizobium sp. | reverse complement strand
CTTCGGCGAAACTGATGCCCGGTCCGTTGACGCCGTCGGCAAGAACGCGGCCGGTGAAGCCGACGATACGGCTGTCGTCGCGGAAGGTTCGGGCGGCGACCGCCAGCCAGTCCTTGTCCGCGATGAAATCGTCGTCGAAGAAGGCGACGACCTCCGTCGCCTCGGGCAGCAGCGAAAGAGCCGTATTGCGCTGCCTGGTAAGACCGGCCGGGCCGGTCACCACCTTCACCCGGGGATGTTCGACCAGATCGCCGGCATCCGCGACATCGATGCAGGACACGATCACCGAACTGGGCTGCAGCGTCTGCGTGGCAAGCAGATGGCGCACCGTGGCGCTGACGATATCCGGACGGCCGCGCGTAGCGACGATGACCGCCGTACGCTGAGCGATCGGCGCGGTCGGTCTGCGGACCGCAGGCCGCGCCGCCGGCTGGCGCAGCAAGTCCATGTAGCCCGCAGCCGTCTGCGACCAACTGAAATGGCGTACCTGCTCGTGGCCTCTTCCGATCAGATCGTCGCGCAGCGCCGGCGTCTCCTTGAGCGCGCGGACATGCTGGACCCAGGCCGCGGGATCGGAAGGCGAGGCCAGCAGGGCGGCATCGCCGCAGACTTCCGGCATGCTGGCGCTATGCGAGGCCACGACCGGGCAGCCCCGCGCCATGGCTTCGACGATCGGCAGGCCGAAGCCTTCCATCAGCGAGGGAAAGACCAGGCAAAGCGCCTTTTCCAGCAGATAGGCGAGATCGTGGTCCGACACGCGCCCGATCACATGGATGTTCGGTCTTTTTTCGAGAGTGCCGGGGGCGAAGATATCGGCGCTGCCGCCGGCGATCACCACATCCACGCCCAGCTCGTCGAGCCCCGCCGCCGCATCGACAAGCAGCGCCAGGTTCTTGTGGCGCGCCTTGGAGCCGAGCGCCAGAACGAAGCGGCGATCGTTGCGCGCGAAATTATCTGCCACGAAGCGCTTGGCCGCTCTGGCCAGCCTCGGGTCCCAGGTCAGCGCGTGCTCATGGCCATTCGGAAGCACCGCAATCTCCTCGATCCGGATCGGCAGATATCGGGCAACCTGCCGGGCGGCGGCATGCGAAACGGTGGCGATCCGCGCCGAGCGGCGCGCAAGCAGCGGCTGCAAGGTCCTGTAGGCCATGCGAAAGGCGCCGCTGTAGCTGTCGGGGGCGGTGAAGACGTTGGCGTCGTGGATGCAGACGATCTGATCGCTCTTGCAGGCCGGCGCGGTGTTGCACAGATTGAGAAGCCGCCCCCGCCATTGAAGCGGCAAGGCGATCTGCTCCCAGGCATGCCCGCGCAAACCGCCCGTCCGGATCAAGGGGATCTGGCCCAATCCCGGGTCCGGCGCGGCCGAAGGCGCTATGATCACAGCTCGCGCATCCGCGGCCAGCTCACGGTCGAGGGCACGCACGACGTTCGACGCATAGCGTTGCACCCCCGTCGGGCTCTGTGTCAGGAAGCGGCCGTTGACCGCGAAGAGAGCGGGATCACTCATATGGTCATCACTCCTATGGGATGGCCGGTCCTTACGACCTGCTCGCGGCGCTCCGGTCTCGCCGAGGCAAGGGCTGCCAGCATGCAAAAGAACAGGCCCTGATCGATGACCGGGCTGACCATCATGTCGCCGATCAGAAGCCCCAGGGCACCGTTGCGCGCCGCAAGGCGGGCATCGGCGGAGAAGCTGCCCGCAACGCCGCGCTTCCTGAGGAAGGCGGCGAAGGCGAAGGCCAGATAGCAAAGGGTCCCGGGAATACCGACATTGGCGAGAAGGGCGAGAAGGAAGCTGGAGGTGCGCGCCGTGCCGAGGCCGACGCCCACGCCCGAACTGTCGAAGATGTTCTGGAAGGCGACGACATTCCAGGAATGACGCTCGATACCGGAATTGGAGGTGGATTTGCCGAGCGCGATGATGTCGACGTAATTATAGACCAGTTTCGACAGGTCCGGATCGATCGCCACCAGAAGGCCGACGGCGAGCGACAGCAGCGGCACGAAGACGATCACCACACTGGCGAAGCTGTGGGCGCCCTTGCGCATGCTGACCGACAGGGCCGTCGCATAGAGGATCAGCGTGATGACCGGCGCGCCGACCAGGCCTGTCGACGAGGTCGACATCACCACCAGCACCAGGGAGGCGGCGGCGATCGAGCCGGTCAGCAAGGGGCGATGGCCACAGATCCACAGCGTTCCGGTCAGCCCCAGCACGCCCAGCGTCGATCGAGCGAAGGAGGAAGCTTCGGTGAAGGAGCCGACGATACGCTTGACGCCGGCAATCTGATCATCGGTATGCAGCGTGTATTGCGCATTGCGCATGAAGGCGAGGAGGCCCTGCGAACCGGTGGCATAGGTGCCGATATCGAGCATCGCGAAAACGGTATTGGCCACGCTGTAGGCGAGCAGTCCCGCCAGGACCGCATGAAAACCACGCCAGCTGGACGCAACCGCAACCGTCATCGCAAAGCAGATGAGATTGCCGATCATGTAGACGCTCTGCGTCAGGTTGCTCGATACGGGCACAAGCGGCACGGTGGATCGGGTGTCGCCAAAGGCAGTGGTGCCGAGCGGCACGATCTGCGTCTCGCCCGTTAGAAGACGTGGCGAGAAATAGGCGCTCATCACGCCGTAGGCGGCCAGCAGCATAAACCAGAATCCAGGCTCGCCCAGGCGCAGGGCCTGGACGAAATCGCGCGCCGTGCTCTCCCGTGTGATGACACCGAGCACCAGGAATGCGAGAAGAACGTGGCCGGGCTGAATATTGGCCGAACCGAGAAACATCGCCGCCGCCGACCCCAGCACCGCCATGATGGCGAGGGCGACGACCGTCGCCCCGTTGCCGAGCAACAGGCAGAACAACCCGATGACGATGGCGACGATCCCGATCGGCTCGATGCTCATGGCACGGCCTCGCCGATATGAGGTCGCGCGCCGGCTCCACGGCTGGAACCGACGGCGCGTGGAGCTGCAGCATTCTTCCGGAGCCGCGGCATGGAGGTCTACTCTGCCAAAACGAGAAGGGAGTAACCGCCCAGCACCCGCACGGCCAGATCCGGATTCAGGGAAAAGAAAAGCTTTCGCGGCAGACGCATCAAGGTGCTGGACAATGCCTGATTGGGAAGCTCCAAGCGGCTTGCCGTGTATTTATAGTCGATGATGGAATATCCGCAGTCCTTCAGGGTCGAAAGCGCAGTATCCTTGAAGAAATAATGCAGATGCCCGACATTCGCCCGCAGGTTCAGGATCGGCCAGGCGCGCAGCACCGACTGCACCGAAAGATCGAGCGGAATATGGAAGATCTTGTAGCGACCGCAGGCGCGCAGCCCCTTGATGAAGGAAACATAATCCTCCACATGCTCGATGACGTCGGCGATGACGACAACGTCGTGCTTTGCATCCTCTTCTTCAAGGACGTTGCTGAGATGGAAGGAGACGTTGCTCTTCTCCTTCATCTTGGCCCGCTGATAGGCGTGCGGCGAGATCTCGTATCCGGAGAACCGCACCTTTGGAAAGGCACGCGACAGGTTGAGAAGGATCTCACCCGTACCGCAGCCGACCTCGCACAGGCTGTCGAACCGCAGCCCGTTCTTTTTGATGATCTCCTCGATCTGACGCGCCTTCCAGGGGGAATCCTCCTCGTGCCAGGTCGGGTTCAATTCGGCATAGTGATCGGAAACGTAAATATCCTGCAAGCTGACCGTTCCTTGCCAAGAGTTCAGTTGTGATGGGTCACCCGAAGGCATGCGTCATCACGAGCGGCCGTCAGGCTTTCTCACTCGTCAAAACCGCATCCGCTTTCAATAACGACCCGGCTATGCCCGTTTCGGGGCGAAGAATGGCTGACGGTTCAATAGCTGCCGCGCGAGGACAGAACCGCTGGAATGGTCCTGACCATGATCATCACATCGCCCCAGAAACTCCGCTCAGCCACATAGCGCGTGTCGAGTTCGACGCGCGTGCCATAGCTGGTATCGCTGCGCCCGCTGACTTGCCAGAGGCCGGTCAGTCCGGGGCGCACCTTCATGTAATCCGTGAAATAGACGCCATAGAGTTCCGCTTCGCTCGAGACGATCGGACGCGGACCGACAAGACTCATTTCACCCCGCAGCACGTTCAGGAGCTGGGGGATCTCGTCGACACTGTTCTTGCGCAGAAGTCTTCCGAACGGCGTGATGCGCGGATCGTCCTTCAGCTTTCTCGTGGCGTTCCACTCGGCCCTCAGTTCCGGATTGGCCTTCAGGTGACGGGCAAGCACGTCCTCACCGTTGGTGACCATGGTCCTGAACTTCAGGCAGGGAAATAAAACCCCATGCTTGCCGATGCGCCGATGCGCAACAAAGATCGGCCGACCCTGCGTCAGTAAGAGAATTGCCATCACCATCATAATCATCGGTGACAATATGATGAGGGCGCCCCCCGCCAGAATAACGTCGACACAACGCTTGATGGAATCGGAGGCCACATGAGAAGCCGCCGCTCTTGAAGCTGTCAGATCGGCAGATATGCCACGCCGTCGTCGCGTCCGCAGATTGTCCAATGCCCCAAATTCACGTCTCAGATCAATCTCTCTCATCTGCTTGCTCCATACTGGAAAGAAATAAAGAAATATCGCCTGATATGTTCAGACATCGCCGCATCTGAATGTAGAGTTACGTTAACAAACAATAAATAATTTGACAACGTCTTTATTGCGTCGCAGTATACATGTATGAATTGCGAACAATCGGGGATATACCGTGTTGTAAGTTTGAATTATTAAGTCTACATTTGGCACGTTGTCATTTATATATTTTGAATAATTAATATTCGACTGGAACTGAATTTCGCATCATTAGATCTGTACTTTATTAAGGGGACTTGCGGGGAGCGTAACGATGGCGAGCGTAGCTGGGCGGCCTACGGCCCCCTTAGTTTTGAGCCAAGAAGAGCGGAATTATCTGGAGCGGCAGATAGGGCAAGACCAGCAGACATCGCGATCCATGCGCGAGCGATGCCGGATCATCCTTCGCTGCGCCGACGGCATCGCCAACAAGGCAGTGGCGGCGGAAATGGACATTCACGAAAACACCGTCGGCAAATGGCGGCGGCGCTTTCTCAAGCATCGGGTCGACGGCCTCTTCGATGAGGATCGCCCGGGCAGACCGCGCACGATCGACGATGCCCAGATCGCCGCCGTGATCGAACGCACCCTGCAGACGACACCCGCGGACGGACTGCATTGGTCGATCCGCTCGATGGCCGCGACCACGGGCTTTTCGCATACGACGATCCGGCGCATATGGGCCGCGTTCGGCTTGCAGCCACATCGCTCGCAAGCGTTTGAATTATCAAGCGATCCGCAATTTTCCGACAGGGTTTGCGATATCGTCGGCCTCTATCTTTCGCCGCCCAACCGGGCGCTGGCACTGAGCGTCGACGAGAGCCGGACACGCGCAAGTGTCAACCGCGATCGGCCCCTGTCGGACGCGTCGGAACGGAGAAAGCACGCCCAGCTCCGGCACGATACGGCCTCGATGCTGGCGAGCCTTGACCTCACCTCCGGCTTCATTCCCGGCAAATCCTACAGGAAGCAGGGAACCAAGGAGTTTCTCGAGTTCCTGAAGCAGATCGACGCCAATCTTTCCCCCGGCCTCGATGTCCATATCGTCATGGATAATTACGCGACCCACAAGGTCGCCGTGATCCGGTCCTGGCTGGCGCGCCGGCCGCGCTACCACCTCCACTTCACGCCCACACCGGCCGCCTGGTTCAATCAGGTCGAGACCTGGCTTGCCGAATTGACCCGCAGGCTGCCGCAGCGCGACCTCGGCACATCAGTCGGCCAGCTCGAGACCGATATCCATGCCTTCATCGAGCGCCGCAACAAGCATCTCAAAGCCTTCAGATGGATCAAGGAAGCCGGAGAGGCCCGCTCTCCCGCCAAACGATTTCGGCAAGACGTAAAGCATATATCGTATCTCGATCTTTAGCACCACGCGAATACGAGAGAATTACAGCAATATTATCGAATAATACGTTCGGATAGACTGTAGTGATCTTAACTTTGTTCCTGGAGTACTCCATGCGCGTTGCAATCATACATTATTGGCTGGTTGGCATGCGCGGAGGAGAGAAGGTTCTGGAAGCTCTTTGCAAAATGTATCCGTGCGCGGATATTTTCACGCATGTCTACGACCCCACGGTCATTTCCGACGCCATCAAAAGGCATCGGATTCATACGACTTTCATCGATCGGCTTCCCTATGCCAAGAAGCTCTACAAGAAATATCTGCCCCTGATGCCCATGGCGCTCGAGCAGATGGACCTCCACGAATACGACCTCGTCATCAGCAGCGAATCCGGCCCTTCGAAAGGTATAATACCCAATTCGACGGCTTTACATGTTTGTTACTGTCATTCTCCGATGCGATACATTTGGAACATGTATAACAAATACTATGACAGTTCCGGCCTGATGACCCGGTTGATGATGCCGCCGCTCGCGCATTACCTCAGAACCTGGGACGTTGCGACGGCCAATCGCGTCGACGATTTCGCCGCAAACTCCGCAACCGTCGCGCAGCGCATCAAGAGTTACTACCGCCGGGACGCGGAAATCATTCACCCTCCGGTAGATACCACTGCCTTTCGTCCCGTTCCGTCATCGGAGATCGGCGACCACTATCTGATGGTCGGGGAACTGGTCAGCTACAAGCGGCCCGATCTTGCGGTGGAAGCCTTCAACCGCATGAAGGCAAAGCTCGTCATCATCGGCGGCGGCGAGATGCTCGACCGCCTGCAGCGGATCGCCGGCCCGACCGTAACGATCATGGGGCCGCAGCCCTTCGAGGTCCTGAGGCGGGAATATGCGCGCTGCAAGGCGCTTATCTTTCCCGGCGAGGAGGATTTCGGGATCGTACCCGTCGAAGCCATGGCGAGTGGCCGCCCGGTCATCGCATTCGGCCGCGGCGGCGCGACCGAGACGGTCGTGTCCGACAGGACCGGCGTCTTCTTCGGCATGCAGACGGTGGAGGCGATGATCGACGCGATCGAGCGCCTCGACCGGATCGACTTCAATCCGGCCGATGCCGTGGCGCGCGCGGCGGAATTCAGGACGGAAGTCTTCATGGAGACATTCAAATCCTTCGTCAGCAAATCGATGGCCGGACGCGCCGGCGTCGGTCATGTGTGGAACCCCCATCGCGACATGAACCTTGTGGTGGATCGTCGCCGATCGGACCGGTAGGAGTGCTAGATCATGCGACCAGAGGCTTTTTCGTATGAGCAAACGGACCGCGGGATGGCGACCGCCGGCGTCCGGCGCCGCCGTCTTTCCGGCTTCGGGCTGGCCTTTCTCGCGGCGGCGGCACTTCTTGAGATACTGGGCGGATCGCATGCTCTGGCGGACGACTATATTCTCAGCCCCCAGGATAAACTCAGGATCAGGGTCTTCGAATGGCGGCCCATGGCCGGCACAACGGTCGAGTGGGCGCCGCTGACCGGCGAATTCGTGATCTCGACGGCGGGCAACCTGTCTCTTCCCATCATCGGAACCGTGCCGGCCGCGGGGCTGACCCTCGAGCAGGTCTCCGATTCCATCGGTGAGCGCCTGAAGACGCAGGTCGGCATGCAGAAGCGCCCGAACGCCTCGGTGGAGGTCTCGGAATACCGGCCGTTCTTCCTGACCGGGCTGGTGACCAGGCCGGGGAAATATAGCTACAGCCCCGGCCTTACCGTGGTTCAGGCGCTCAGCATGGCCGGCGGTATCTTCGGGCTCATAGACCCGAGTCTCGTCAACCTGCAGCGGGATGCCCTGGTCGCACGTGGCGACCTTCGGATGCTGGAAGTCGAGCGCCTCGGGCTTCTTGCCCGGCAGGCGCGTCTCGACGCCATCACGGAAGGCCAGCCGGCCATCACCTTTCCGTCGGACCTGGCATCCGGAGCCAACGACGAGATCATCGGGCGCATGATGCGCGAGGAACAGGACCTGTTCGACACACGGCAGCGATCCATGAACACCGAAATCGACGCCCTCAACCAGACCAAGCTTCTGGCGACGAACCAGATAGAGGCACTAAGCTCCAAAGCCGCTTCGCTTGCCAAGCAGATCGAGCTCGCCAACAAGGATGTGGGCACGGTCAGCAAGCTGATCGCGCAAGGGCTGACCGTATCCTCCCGCGAATTGGGAGCCAACCAGAACCTGGCGCAACTCGAAAGCCAGAATCTCGACGTCGCACTCGCCAACCTCAAGGCGAGGCAGGATATCGCCAAAGCGGACGGTGACATCGCCGATGTGCGCAACCGCTATCGCGTGCAGGCATTGACCGAGGCTGCGGAGGTGCGCGAGCGCCTTGCCTCCAATCGGGAAAAGACTGCAACGACGCGGGCTCTGCTTGAAAACATCGAGGCCCGCGCTCCGGCAGCCGCAGCGAGCCTGGCATCCGAGGATGGTCACCGCATTTTGAGAACCACGATCGATCGCATCGTCGACGGCAACTTGCGCACGATAACCGTTGGCGACAACGATCCCGTCGCGCCCGGCGACGTCATCCGCGTGGAAGACCAGAAGACGGCAACGCCAATCCGGACAACGGATAGCGGCATCAAGCCGAGCCTCTCGCCCTGAATGGGGCGGCGATCACCCCACATTACAGGGACCCTGTCGCTCAACCCTTCGGAGAGCCCTGATCGCCCGCTGGCAAGGCCTGGCGTCAGGCTGCGCGAGCTGAATTCACACGAACTTCTCTCCAAGGTGGTAAAGCCTCAACCCCATCCAATTACCATGACGGGATAAACCCGGCGACAACTACGAATTACAGCGCCCAGCGCCATTTCCAGCTTGTTCTGCGGACTGAGATCACTGATAATACTTTTGGTGTCAGTCTTGATTCCGGATCGGATGCTCGGAGCTGAATGTTTGATGGCATGGGGCCTCTTTCTTTCATTTGCGGTCGGTGTTTTATGCGCCCTCAGAGTGCCGATCCTGCATTTCACCATTATCGTCGTGCTGATCATCGCCGGTTACGTGGTCACGAATATCGGCTCGGGACATTCGGCTGCGGATATTGCCGGCTGGTCCGCTATCTTGGCCGTCGTTCTTGAAGCCGGTTACCTTTTCCCGCACCTGCTATTCTACCTCGTCTACGTAAAACTGCTTGGACGCGATCGCAGCAGGCTGCCTGCCCAGACGAAATCCGGATTGTTCGCCTATGGCCCGCTGCATGGTCTCGGCGACAGGGCGCCCCAGGCCGAGCCGGAAGGCCGGAAGGCGGAAAAGGCGCAGCCGCGCATCCAGGATTGAAACTGCCATCCCACTCGCGGACGTTGCCGATGCCGACATCGCCTGGGCCAATGCGGCGCCGGGCCGCTGACGGTGACGGTGATTGAGTATTTCGGGCCAAGCACGCGCCTCCAGAGACTTTAGCTCATCTCTCCATTCATCCAGGATTGTTCCCAAACCGAGCCGCCCGGCAAAGGAGCGCATGCGCATTCATCGCATCGCCGACCCTTTTATTTCCCCGGGAACACGGGAAATAGAAGATAGAAAACTCAAGCCACATTAAAATGAAATCCTTGATATTATATCGGTATTTATGGTATTATCAATATAACTTCTTACCATCATGCGAATATATCAATATTCGCACCGGGTATTCTGTATTTTCAAGACAGTGATTTTTGACCGTAACTATGAAGATGCTACCGCCCCTCGCGCAAACGAAGGAGGATGGAGCAGATTGGATGCTGTCATGAATGGTATGGTAACTGCGAGAAATCCGGGCAATGCGACAACCAGCGAGCTGAGCCGTCATCCGGTGGATATTTATGTCGGGCGCCAAATTCGCTTTGCGCGCAAGAGGCGAGGAATGTCTCAGGAATCGCTGGCGAAATGCCTCGGCCTGACCTTTCAGCAAATCCAGAAATACGAATTCGGCACCAACCGGGTCAGCGCCTCCAGGCTGTTCGAAATTGCCAGGGCGCTTCACCGGCCGGTTTCCTATTTCTTCGAAGGCCTGGTCGACGTGGACGAAAGAGAGCCGATGGATACGGAAAAGGAAATCCTCACCGTGATCCTGGGCACCGCCGAAGGCCGACGCCTGGCAAAAGCCTTCCTCGCCTCCGTGCCGCATGTCCGCAAAGCGATCATAGGGCTTCTGGAGGCTGTGGTGCAGCCGAAGGAGACGGCACCGGAAACGGCGCAGACGCCCGGCCCTTGAATGATCCTTCATGTAGGCAGGAGCAACCGGTCTCTCCGCTGACCGGCTATTCGCGCGGATATATAAAATTCCACAATTCACAATGTTGGGAGATATCCAAGCCCCATTGCCGCCGGCGTCGGATTGTACCGCTTCAAGCATTGGCCTGCGCTTCAGCGCGCCGATCATGGGGATTCGTCACTTGGCTCACTTGCCGCAATTCGCAGGCTCAAAATGGCTCTTCTAGGCTGCCTCATCCTGCTTGCCGCCATTGTCTACGCTCTCAACCTCACCATCGGGCCGCATTCACCCGAAGACGACGATGACGGCTGGGGCTGGTGAACGAATTGACGCACTGGACAAAGCCCATGTGCAGCGACTATATCGGCGCCTCTTTCACTCGCAAACCAATCTTCAAAGACGGGGCTCGCCCCGGCAATCCCAAAAAATCGGCCTGATTTTGGCGCCGGACAAACAATGATGCGAAGCCGGTAACGGCCGGTTCCGCATTTGCGTTTTTTTAACCTGGCTGCCTTAGCAGGCCACACCCCGGCGCTCGCGCCGCAATGCCCGCAAGGAATTTATGAATGGCTCCCAACAATCAATTTTCGTCCCCCGAGATATTCCAACGCAAGATCTCGGATTTCTGCACGTTGAGGCTCGAGTCCTTGCTGCAGCAGCGGACCTTCGAAAATGTTCGAGCCTATATGATCGGTCTTGTGCAGTTCCGGTCGCATCCGCCGACACGAGCCGGCAAGATCGATTGGCAGGCAATCGCCCTTGCCTGCGATATGGAAAACGAACTCACCACCGAGGTGAAGCGCGCGGTTCAGCCCGGTTTCGACGCCATCGCCCGCTGGCTGGGCGCGAACAGGGCGAACAAGATAGCGCCCGTCGCAACCAATGCCCTTCCCCGCCGCGCTCCGAGCAAGCGGCTCGAAAAGAGCGTCAAGAGTGGCAAGCCGCTCGTGCCGATCTCCCCTCTCAGAAAGCCGGCCTCCGTCCTGCCCGACAGGCGCGCGGTCCCGCTGGTGGCCGTGCGAAACGGCAGCCGCTGACGCTTCCGGCCTCGATCGGGCAGCGGGATATCGCGGGTGAAACGGCGATATCCGCTTTCCGCAACCCTCAATCCCGCTCCCGCTCTATCTCTTGCCGTTCCATCCAGTTAACCTCCGATCGTGGAGGGCAAAGAAAAGGGAACGGACAAGATGGATCATATCTGCAATCTCCTTTGGCTCGCCTTCAGTGTCGCGCTCGTTCTGGCGGCACTGAACAGGAGGCTGGCCAATGATTATGTCGTCATGTGGTTCTGCCTCGCCATCGCCACCGCGGTGGTTCTGGGATGGGCCGGACTATTTCCGACCGGTATTACGGCCGCCAAGGCGGG
>JASGEG010000485.1:0-8511 GCA_047606605.1 Rhizobium sp. | reverse complement strand
GCCCTCACCGTCTCCGGCGTCACGCTCGGCGAAACGCTGGAGGGTGCGAAATGCTACAATGACGATGTCATCCGCTCGCTCGACAATCCCGTCTATCACGAGGGATCGCTGGCCGTCCTGAAGGGCAACCTCGCGCCGACGGGCGCCGTCATCAAGCCGGCCGCCTGCGATCCGCGCTTCCACAAGCATCAGGGACCGGCGCTGGTCTTCGACAGCTATCCGGAGATGAAGGCGGCGGTGGACGACGAAAACCTCGATATCACGCCGGATCACGTCATGGTGCTGCGCGGCGCCGGGCCGCAGGGCGGGCCGGGCATGCCGGAATGGGGTATGCTGCCGATCCCCAAGGCGCTGCTGAAGAAGGGCCATCGCGACATGCTGCGCCTCTCAGATGCCCGCATGAGCGGCACCAGCTACGGCGCCTGCATCCTGCACGTCTCGCCCGAATCCCATGTCGGCGGCCCGCTGGCGTTGCTGCGCAACGGCGATATCGTTCGTCTCGATCTCGAAGCCCGCCGCATCGACATGCTGGTCGACGAGGAGGAGCTGCAGCGGCGGCGCGAAGCCTGGGTCAAGCCGGCGGAAAAATTCGGCCGCGGTTATGGCTGGATGTTCGCCCGCCATGTGGCGCAGGCCGATACCGGCTGCGATTTCGATTTCCTGGAACCCGGTTTCGGCCCGACGCCGGGCGAACCCGACATCTATTGACCGCAAAGGATATACCGTATGAGCAATTACGTGCTGAGCAACGAGACGCGCAACAAGCTGATGGGGGTCGCGACCCCGACGATTGCCACCGCCCTCTTCAAGCGCGGCCTGCGCAACCAGTTCATTCAGGATGTCCGTCCGCTGTCACCGAAGAAGGCGAACATGGTCGGCCAGGCCTTCACCCTGCGCTATATCCCGGCGCGCGAAGATCTGAACACGCTTGAGGTCTTCCGCAATCCCGAGCATCCGCAGCGCGCCGCCGTCGAGCAATGCCCGCCCGGTGCAATCCTCGTCATGGACAGCCGCAAGGATGCGCGCGCCGCCTCGGCCGGCTCCATCCTCATCTCGCGGCTGCAGGTGCGTGGCGTCGCCGGCGTCGTCACCGACGGCGGCTTTCGCGACAGCCCGGAAATCGCCGCTCTCGACATCCCCTCCTATCATCACCGGCCCTCCGCGCCGACCAATCTGACGCTGCACCAGGCGATCGAAATCAACGGTCCGATCGGCTGCGGCGATGTCGCGGTCTTCCCGGGCGACGTTCTTGTCGGCGACAACGAGGGCGTCATCGTCATTCCCGCGCATCTGGCGGACGAGATCGCCGACGAGACCGTGGAAATGACGGCCTACGAGGATTTCGTGACCGAAGAAGTGCTGAACGGCGCCACCATCATCGGCCTCTACCCCGCAACCAGCGACGCGCCGAAAATCAAGTTCGCCGAATGGCGCAGGCAGAAGGGCCGCTGATCGCGCCTGAGCTATGCGTCGCCGGGATAGGCGTCCCGGCGACGCCTTTGCGGCTTATTCTTCTCTGACCAGCTTCAGAACAAGCTGCTGGAGATTGCCGCCGTCGCTGAATTCGACCTTGTCGAAGTCGCTGTTGCGCTGGCGTTCCCTCTTGGAAATCTCCCCGAGCCGCTTCGTCAGCTCCACCCGGATCTTGCTGCATTTCGGATCGTCGGGCACGGAAAAGCCGACGCTCATGGCTTCGATTTCCCTGACCATGTCCTTGATGTAGCCGCCATGCACGCGCTCATGCGCCTCGACGCCGGCGATGAAGTGCTGCCAGCTCTTGCGGGTCGAGGACGGCAGCAATGCGGAGGGTTTCGGCAATGTGTAGATGATGATCAGTCTGGGTATGTTGACCGTGATCATGCAGGCGCCGTCCGGCTGCGGCGCATATGTTCGCGTCCAGGTCAGCTTGAAATCGGTATGGGCGATCGCCCTCACCTTCGGCCCAAGCAAGGGGCCGCGCTCGCCGATGGAGTCATAGAGTTCTGCCCCGGATGTGCCGGCGATCGCATAGGTCTTGGTCGTTTCGACCGGCTTCCACTCCGCATGCGCCGCCACGGGCGAGAAGGCGATACAGAGCGCCATCGCATACCGTCGAATATTTGCTCTCACGAACGTCCCCATCCTCATGCTCTTTCGACAGGCAGGCTTCAGAATATCGCGGAGGGTTGCAGGACCTCTTCAGCATCCTGCCGCTCCATTTCGAACACCGTCCTGCCGACCGCGAAACTGAAGCCGTTGCGGGCAAAAGCCGACAGTTCCTTTGCCTTGCGTTTTTCGTCGAGATCGCCGCGGCGGAAGGGTCCGAAACCGCGCTTGCGGGCAAAGACGACGGCGGCATAGAGATCATCGGCGCCATCCAGCGCCGCCACGACCATATCGCCATCGATCCCTTTCGACGCAAGCTTGAATGCGATCGCCTTCTTCGATTTGCCGGAGCGCGCACCGGAGCGCGCGCTGATCTCGGCATAGGCCACATCGTTGAGAGCGTTGTGGTCATATGCGAATTTGACCGCGAAATCGGCGACGGCCTTGATCTGGGCGTCGCTGATATCCTCGAATTTCTGTTTCGCCTTTTTGGTGATCGCGTCGAACAATTGCTTTTCGGTCATCATCTTGCGTTCAAGACGATAGATCGTCGAATTGCGCGCCCAGCTGAGCATTCGCGGTGTGGGTGTCGGCATTTCGTCCATGGCGGAAGGATGTTCGAAAATCAATGGAGGCAGGATTCGCTCGTTGATCGATTGTTACGTTACATCAGCCACTTGCGCAATCCGCGCTGTTTTCAGCGGCTTGCGCCGCCTCCCGATATGGGAATGTCGTTCCGCGAAGAAATCCTGGCCCTGATCGACGGCGCGACAATTGCGACATCGCTCGGCTCGAAATCCGCTTGGTCATGGTCATGGTCATGGTCCTGGGATTGGCTATGCTTGCCTTGCGGCCCCGGCGCTTGAACGTTGAGCGCCACACCTCATTCGACGGTGGAGGCCGTCTCAAGCACGACATCGCTATGATCAGGGAGCTTCGGCTCTGCCGTCCGCTGCGCGGACCGGAGGCGGATGCTCCGTCAGAGGAGGCAGGAATGGATTATCGCAAGATCGGCCCCAGCGGGGCCGTCGTGACGGCATATTGCCTTGGCACCATGACCTTCAGCGCGGAGGCCGACGAGGCGGCATCGCATCGATTGCTGGACGATTATTTTGCCTGGGGCGGCAATTTCATCGACACGGCCGATGTCTACAGCGCCGGCAAATCCGAGGAAATCATCGGACGCTGGCTGAACGCGCGGCCGACCGAAGCGCGGCAGGCTGTCATCGCCACGAAAGGCCGTTTTCCGATGGGCAATGGCCCGAACGATATCGGCCTGTCGCGGCGGCACCTCAATCAGGCCCTGAACGACTCGCTGCGCCGGCTCGGCGTCGACCATATCGACCTTTACCAGATGCATGCCTGGGACGCGCTGACGCCGATCGAGGAAACCCTGCGCTTCCTCGACGATGCCGTCTCGGCCGGCAAGATCGGCTATTACGGCTTCTCCAACTATGTCGGCTGGCACATCGCCAAGGCCGTCGAGATCGCCAAGGCACGCGGCTATACGCGGCCGGTGACGCTCCAGCCGCAATATAACCTGCTGGTCCGCGACATCGAACTCGAGATCGTTGCGGCCTGCCAGGATGCCGGCATGGGACTGCTGCCATGGTCGCCGCTCGGCGGCGGTTGGCTGACCGGCAAATACAAGCGCGATCTGACGCCCACAGGCGCCACCCGTCTCGGCGAAAATCCCAATCGCGGCAGTGAAGCCTACGCAGCCCGCAATGCGCAGGATCGCACCTGGGCGATCATCGGCGCGGTCGAGGACATCGCCAAGGTGCGCGGGGTCAGCATGGCGCAAGTGGCGCTCGCCTGGACTGCGGCCCGCCCCGCCGTCACCTCCGTCATTCTCGGCGCCCGCACGCCGGAACAACTCGCTGACAATCTCGGCGCCGCCAAGCTCGCATTGTCGCAAGAGGAAACGGATCGGCTGAACGAGATCAGCGCGCCGCAGCCGGCAGACTACCCCTACGGCAAGGGCGGCATCAATCAGCGGCACCGCAAAATCGAAGGCGGACGATAGCGGTTCAATGTTTCACTGAATCAGTGAGCCGCTCTATCCTTTTGTTTTGGCGCAATTCCGGACGGAAAACCGCTCCGCACTTTTCCTGGATTTGCTCTGGATAAGCCCCGGCCACGAAAGGCTTATGGAGAAAGGACGCGCATCCCCGCCCTTTCCCCCACAGACACAGCTAAACGCTTGCGCCCGCGATCCGAGAGGCGCTATCCATTGTATGGCAACAGGCGCCCGTTCATGCGGCCGCCACCATTGCGATTTGAAGGTGGGAAGCGGAGCATGACAAAACCCGTGATCGGCGTCATCGGAAATGGGCGCCTGGTGGAGAACCGCTTTGCCGCCCAGATCGTTGGCGACAACAACCTTCGCGCCATTGCCGATGTCGCCGGCGCATTGCCGCTGATGTTTGCCGGAAGCCCCGCCCTCACCGATATCCCGGATTTGTTGGAAACGGTCGACGGCGTGTTGCTGACGGGCGCCAGGGCCAACGTTCATCCGAGCCACTTCAATACGGAGCCGCATCCAAAGCACGAACCCTATGACGAGGACCGGGATTCCGTGGCGCTGCCATTGATCAGGGCCTGCGTTGCGCGTGGCCTGCCCGTTTTCGGCATATGCCGGGGCTTTCAGGAGATGAACGTCGCTGCCGGCGGCTCGCTGCATCCGGAAATCCGCGAATTACCGGGACGCATGAACCATAGGATGCCGCGCCTGGAGAATGGCGAGATCCACCCCGACCTGGAGGTCGTCTTCGCCGACCGTCACGACGTCCGGCTCGTTCCCGACGGTGTATTCGCGCGCATCTTCGGACAGGAGCTGATCCGGGTGAACTCCCTGCATGGACAAGGCGTGCTCGAGCTTGGCGAACAGGTGGTGGCCGAAGGCATTGCCGAGGACGGCACCATCGAGGCGATTCGCTTCAAGGACGCTGAAGGCTTTGCGCTCGGCGTGCAATGGCATGCCGAATATGATCCGCAAACCAATCCGGTCAACCGGGCCTTGTTCGAGGCATTCGGCGATGCGGTCGCACGGTATCGGGAAACCCGTCACAACCGGATTTCCCGCCAAGCAGGATCGTGACCATCCGCCGAATATCGTTCAGGCCGCGCGATAGTTTATCATGTTATACTATAGAATTATCAGGTAAGTGGCGGATTTAATGTCGCAAATCCTTCCTGATGTCTGTAGGGAAAATACGGATAGGGAGCCGTTAGCGAACTTGCTTCGTCCAGCCTGGCAATCTCATCCTTCGTCAGCGACCAGCCAACCGCGCCAAGATTTTGCCGAAGCTGCTCCTCGTTGCGCGCGCCGATGATGACGCTTGCGACCGTCGGGCGGTTTATCAGCCAGTTGATGGCGATCTGCGGCACGGTCTTGCCGGTTTCGGAAGCGATGCCCTCGAGCGCATCGACGATATCGAAGAGCTTTTCGTCATCGACCGGCGGCCCATAGGCGGCGGTCTCATGCAGGCGGCTATTCGTGGGCAGAGGCTGGCCGCGGCGAATCTTGCCGGTCAGCCGGCCCCAGGCGAGCGGGCTCCAGACGAGCGCACCGACCTTCTGATCGGCGGCGAGCGGCATCAGCTCCCATTCATAGTCCCTGCCCGCCAGTGAATAATAGACCTGATGGGCGACATGGCGGGCATAGCCGCGGCTGTCGGCAACGGCCAATGACTTCATCAACTCCCAACCCGCAAAGTTGGAGGCGCCGACGTAGCGGAGCTTGCCGGCCCTGACGAGATCATCCAGCGTGGAGAGCGTCTCCTCGACCGGCGTCGAGGCATCGAAGGCGTGCAATTGCAGCAGGTCGATATAATCCGTGCCGAGCCGGCGCAGCGCATCGTCGACCGACTTGATGAGCCGGGAGCGCGATGAACCCCAATCGTGCGGTCCGTCTCCGGTCGGAAGTGCCGTCTTGGTCGAAATCAGGACCGCATCGCGCCGACCGCGGATCGCCTGGCCGAGCACCTCCTCGGATGCGCCGGCGGAATAAACGTCAGCCGTATCGAAGAGATTGACGCCCGCCTCCAGGCAAATATAGACGAGACGCCGTGCCTCCGTCGCATCGGTCGTGCCCCAGGCGCCGAACAGCGGTCCACTGCCACCGAAGGTGCCGGCCCCGAAGCTCAATACCGGCACTCTCAAGCCCGATGCGCCGAGATTTCTGTATTCCATGGGTTCATCTCCCGTCGTTTTCACAAGAGATAGACGCTTGCAGTATCATGATATAGATTGCCGCAATGACATATATTTATGATTTGAAGTCATCATGAGCCGTCAGGACATCAATCGCTCCGGTGAAATGGAGGTCTTTGTGCGCGCCGTGGAACTGGGCGGCTTTACAGCCGCGGCGACGGCATGCCGCATGACGCCGTCGGCCGTCAGCAAGCTGGTTGCCCGCCTGGAAGCGCGGCTTGGTGCGCGCCTGATCAATCGCTCGACACGGCGGCTGCAACTGACGCCGGAGGGCTGCGCCTTTTACGAGCGCAGCATCGCGATCCTTGCCGATATCGCCGAGGCGGAGCGCTATGCTTCCGCCGGCGAACAGGCAACGGGACGTATTCGCATCAATACCAGCGGGTCCTTCGGCAATCATGTGCTGGCGCCGCTCGTGCCCGCCTTCATGGCGCTGCATCCCGCCGTCTCGCTGGATATCGTCCACACCGACAGGATCGTGGACCTGATGGAGGAGCGGGCCGATGTCGCGATCCGGACCGGTCCGCTCAAGAGTTCCAGCCTGACCGCCCGCAAGCTCGGCGCTGCCCGCAAGGTCATCGTCGCTTCGCCGGATTATCTGCAACGCCACGGCGCACCGACCTCGATCGACGCGCTCGCAAGACATTGCCGCATCGGTTTTGCCTATGCGCGCGCGGTAGAAGATTGGCCGATGCTCGGCGACGGCCAAACCATAGCCCTCCCGGTTACGCCGGGTCTGCAGGTCGGCGATGGCGAGGCCATGCGCCATCTCGCGATCTCAGGCGCCGGCCTGGCGCGGCTTCCGACCTTCACCGTCAAGGCGGACATCGCCGCCGGCCGGCTCGTGACCGTGCTCGAAGAGTTCAACCCGGGCGATATCGAGGAATTCTATGCCGTCCATATAGGCCAGGGCGGCCCCTTGCCGGCACGCGTGCGAGCGTTGCTGGATTTCCTGCGAGACAATGTCAGGCTTTAAGGGCGCGGCATCACGGCCAGCGAGGACGGGGCGGAACGCGGCTAGGCCGTCGTCCCGCCCTCCGTCGTTTCCGCTCAGCCGGCTGGCTGCTTGGTCTTGCGCAGATAGGGCAGCACGGTGTCGAACGATCCGAACCGGCTGACAGCATCCTCGTTGGAGACGGCGGCGGTGATGATGACATCCTCGCCCTGCTGCCAGTTCGCCGGCGTGGCGACCTGATGCTTTGCCGTCAACTGGATGGAATCGATCGCCCGCAGGATCTCATGGAAGTTGCGGCCGGTGGTCATGGGATAGGTGAGGATCAGCTTGATCTTCTTGTCAGGCCCGACGATGAAGACCGAGCGCACGGTGGCGTTGTCGGCGGGCGTGCGGCCTTCCGAGCTTTCGCCTGCAGCGGCAGGCAGCATGTCGTAGAGTTTGGCGACCTTCAGGTCCTTGTCGCCGATGAGCGGATATTCCACGTCGAAACCGGTGGCCGTCTTGATGTCGCCTTTCCATTTGCCGTGGCTTTCGACCGGATCGACGGAAATGCCGATGATCTTGACGCCGCGCTTGGCGAACTCCTGCTCCAGCTCGGCCACAGCCCCAAGCTCGGTGGTGCAGACCGGGGTGAAATTCTTCGGGTGCGAGAACAGCACGGCCCAGCCGTTGCCGATCCAGTCGTGAAACTGAATGGGCCCTTGCGTGGTGTCGGCGGTGAAGTCAGGTGCGATATCGTTGATGCGCAGGCTCATGATCGGTCCTCCAATTGCGTCGTCATATTGCGCCAAGGCGCGGGCGACGATTGTTGTGTCGGGGAGTTTGCCACAGAATGGCGTCTAGCGATGACAAAGAAAAGCCTCCTCTCAATGGGCAGTCGGGCTCAAGGAGGCGAAAGCCTGGGGTCTGCGGTGCCTGGTACGCGCCTTGAGCGTCTCCAGCAAGCCATAGCTGCTGGGCCAGCGCCCGAAACCGCTTGCGACATTGATGTGCCCCGCAAGGCCGATATTCTTGATGTCGGAGTTCCAGAGGCGCCCGAACATGGTGAGGCGGTCGAGCGTCATATAGATATCGTTGAGGCTGCCGATCGTCATGCTGGGAAAGGGCAAGGTTTCCGTCGGCATGGTTCCGAACGAAATATGCCCCGCATGGAGCGTCTCCGTCGTGGGCAAGTCGCAGGGCGCGACAAGCAGGGCACCCTTCACCCGTTTCGCCGCCGGTCGCCCCGCCAGCCTGGCGGCCAGCAAACAGCCGAG
>JASGEG010000484.1:0-18605 GCA_047606605.1 Rhizobium sp. | reverse complement strand
GGCGGTCGTCGTGGCGGCCGCGCGGCGCGCGCCGGCGCAGGTGCTGTAAGGGAATAGCGATGTATCCGAGCAGCCGGCTTTCCAACGATCTTGCAACGCTCTGGTTTCAGGCGCCGATGGTGATCGCGCTGCGCACGCAGCAAATGTGGATGGCGGCGATGACCGGCGGCACCATGAACGCGGCGGAAATCAACCGGATGGTCTCGGAAAAGATGATGGCTGCGGCGGAAAGCGCCGTCGCGGCCAATATAGCCATGACCCAGCAAAACCTCACGGCAATGGCAGCGATGGCGACGGGTGGCACCACCTCGTCGCACCGCGCCGCCGACGCGGTCGCCCGGGCCGCCGTCAAGCCCTATAGCAAGCGCGTCCGATCGAACGTGCGCCGCCTCACCAGACAGAAAGGCTGATCCGTGGCCCAAGCCAGCGACAGCACGAATCCCCTCGTCCTTTTCATGCCCTCCGGCAAGCGCGGCCGCTTTGCCGTGGGAACACCGGTGCTGGAAGCCGCACGGCAGCTCGGCGTCTATGTCGAGAGCGTCTGCGGCGGCCGCGCGACATGCGGGCGCTGCCAAGTGTCGGTGCAGGAAGGCAATTTCGCCAAGCACAAGATCGTCTCGGCCAACGACCACCTCTCGCCGATCGGCCCGAAGGAAAAGCGCTATGCCGAGGTGCGCGATCTGCCGGAAGGCCGGCGGCTCTCCTGCTCGGCGCTCATCCAGGGCGACCTGGTCATCGACGTGCCGCAGGATACGGTCATCAATGCGCAGGTGGTGCGCAAGGCCGCCGATGAGCGGGTCATCGCCCGCGATACCGCCGTGCACATGTGCTATATCGAGGTCGAGGAGCCGGACATGCACAAGCCGTCGGGCGATCTCGACCGGCTGAAGGCCGCGTTGGCGGCCGACTGGAAGTACGACGATCTCGACATCGATTTTCACATCATCCCACAGGTGCAATCGATCCTGCGCAAGGGCGAATGGAAGGTCACCGCCGCGATCCACCGGGATCATCAGAGCGACCGCCCGCGCCTGATCGCGCTCTATCCCGGCCTGAAGAACGAGGCCTACGGCATCGCCTGCGATATCGGCTCGACCACCATCGCCATGCATCTTTCCTCGCTTCTGTCGGGCCGCACGGTGGCGTCGGCGGGCGCCTCCAACCCGCAGATCCGCTTCGGCGAGGATCTGATGAGCCGCGTCTCCTATGTGATGATGAACCCGGACGGCCGCGGCGCCATGACCAATGCCGTGCGCGAGGCGCTGAACGGCCTGATCGACAAGGTCTGCGCCGATGGCGGCGTGTCGCGCCAGGACATTCTCGATGCCGTCTTCGTCGGCAATCCGATCATGCACCACCTCTTCCTCGGCATCGATCCGACCGAGCTCGGCGGCGCGCCCTTCGCGCTCGCCGTATCCGGCGCCGTGCATCTGACCTCCGCCGAAATCGGCCTGCCGATGAATGCCGGCACCCGCATCTACATGCTGCCCTGCATCGCCGGCCATGTCGGCGCCGATGCGGCCGCCGCAACGCTGGCCGAAGGCCCGCACCGGCAGGATGAGATGATGCTGCTGGTCGATATCGGCACCAATGCCGAAATCGTCCTCGGCAACCGCCACCGCGTCCTTGCCGCCTCCTCGCCCACCGGCCCGGCCTTCGAGGGCGCGGAAATCTCCAGCGGCCAGCGCGCCGCACCCGGCGCCATCGAGCGCGTGCGCATCGACCCTGTGACCCTGGAGCCGCGCTACCGCGTCATCGGCATCGAACCCTGGTCGGACGAGCCCGGCTTCGAGGAGGCTGCCGCGACCGTCGGCGTCACCGGCATCTGCGGCTCGGCGATCATCGAGGTCATCGCCGAGATGTTCCTGACCGGCATCATCTCCGAAGACGGTGTCGTCGATGGCGCCATGGCGGCGCGTTCGCCGCGCATCCTGCAGAACGGCCGCACCTATTCCTACCTGCTGCGCGACGGCGAGCCGCGCATCACGGTGACGCAGAACGACGTCCGCGCCATCCAGCTTGCCAAGGCCGCGCTCTATGCCGGCGTCAAGCTGTTGATGGACAAGCAGGGCATCGGCCATGTCGACCGTATCGGCCTCGCCGGCGCCTTCGGCACCTTCATCGATCCGAAATATGCGATGGTGCTCGGCCTGATACCCGACTGTGCGCTCGACAAGGTGAAAGCGGTCGGCAATGCCGCCGGCACCGGCGCGCGCATGGCGCTCCTCAATCGCGGCCATCGCCGCGAGATCGAGGAAACCGTCAGCAAAATCGAGAAGATAGAGACGGCGCTTGAATCAAAGTTTCAGGAGCATTTCGTCTACGCGATGGCCCTGCCGAACAAGGTCGACGCCTTCCCGGAACTGTCGAAAGTCGTCACCCTGCCCGAGCGGAAGCTGCCGGCGGACGAGGCCGGCGGCGAAGGCGGCGGCCGCAGGAGGCGGCGCAGCCGGGAATAATTGCCGGCCAGCCCTTCAAGGCTCGGAGTAAGCCGTACCGTCCTTATGCACGAAGCGCCCGTCGGCGTTGGTGCTCATCATGTCGATGTCCGAGCATGTGGTGACATCGGCCGGCTGACGTGAGCCGATTTCGAGATAGACCGCCGTCGCATTCGATCTGTTGATCATGTGGTGGCCGTTGCTGGTCCCCTTCGGAAAGGTCGCGCAGTCGCCGGCGCGCAGCACCGTCTCACCGGCATCCTCGACAAGCGTCAGTTCGCCTTCAAGCACATAGACGCATTCGTCCTCATGCGAATGCCAGTGACGCTGGCTCGACCAGTTGCCCGGAGGCAGGCGCGTGAGATTGACCCCGAAATCCGTGAGCCCGCCGGCATCCCCCAGCCGCTGGCGGATACGCTCGGCCGAAAACGCATTGAACTGCGCGGGATACCCCGTGCCCCTGCGTTCCGGCACGGCGGCAATGTCGATCTTGGGCATGGCAATCCTTCCCGCCGCGAGATCTGGCCCTGCGCGTCAAGCCGCGGCGCGGGCGATCTCGACGAAAGCTTCCCGGATACTGTCGGCAACTGCTTGCATCGGGCCGGTCAGCTGCGATGCCGTCAGCAGGCGGATATCGAAGGAGGTCAGCTCCGGCAGACCTTCGTTCGGGCCGAGAACGGTCATGTCCTCCGTCACGTAGGACCGCGGGAACGGCGCGACGGCGAGGTCCGAAACGATGGCGGCACGCTGGGCCATCGTATGGGCGCTCAAATAGGAAACGCGGTAGGCCCGCTTCTGCCGTTCGAGCTGCGCCAGGGCTTCCGAGCGCCAAATGCACCCATCCTCCCAGATCGAGATCGGCAGCGGGTCCTGCCGATAAGCGGTGCCGCACTTGGCACCCGCCCAGACGAGACGCTCGGTATAGATCACCTCGCCCTCCGTCGGGAACGGCCGCGTCGCACAGTTGATCAGCGCCAGATCCAGCCTCTGCTCCTCGATACGTTTCTTCAACTGGATGCTCATATCCACGGTCACATCGACCATGATGCCCGGATAGCTCTTCGAAAAACTCTTGAGAATGCTCGGCAGCAGGCGCTCGCCGATATCGTCGGGTGCGCCGAGCCGCACCACGCCGCTGAGTTCCGGCATGATGAACCGCGAGACGGCCTCGTTGGAGAGCGCCAGGATGTTGCGAGCATAGGAGAGCAGCATCTCGCCGTGCTGGGTCAGGCTCACCGAGCGCGCGTCGCGCAGAAACAGCGTGACGCCAAGCTGCTCTTCCAGCTTCTTGATCTGCATCGAAACGGCGGACGGCGTGCGGAAAACCGCGTCGGCGGCCGTGGAGAAATTGCCCGTTTCGGCGATGGCGACAAAGGTGCGCAGAACTTCATTGTCGAGCAGCGGTATGGGCCGGCGGAAGGGTACGGTCATATCGGTTACTTTCAATTTTTCTGATCTTAAACACCATATCATTTCATTTGTCTGAATGTCAACGAAGCACCATATTCGTTGCAGTGAAATTGGTGCAGCAGCCGAAAGGAGCAACGATCATGGCTGGCACGGTCCTTAGCGAAGCCACTCGCCTGTTCAATCTGATGCGTGTCCGGGAAGTGCGGCGGACGGCGCAGCATACGCTCGATGACATCGCCACGCGCTTTCCGGCTCATCTGATCGACGACGTCAACGCCCGCGGCTTGCCGCCGGATCGCAGCCTGACGGTCCTCGAACGAAAGCCCGGCAAACCGCGATCCTTCAAGAATACTAATAGCAGCTATAAGATCTATTCGCTTGATTGATGAATGAACCGGCCCCATATTAGCTCGCAAAGGTCGCGACCTTTCGGGCATCTGAAAACCGAAAGGAACCTGGAAATGACGACGATCACCTATAGAGACACCGGCAGACCGCGGGGCACGCTCCCGCAGGGCGGCGGTTTTGTACCCTTCATCACCCGCATCGCCGACCGCTGGCAGCAGTGGCGTTCCGAGCGCGAACTCGAATCCCTCTCCGACGACATGCGCAAGGATTTGGGTTGGCCAGCCGTCGACGAAACCGAGAATTCCAAGGCGGCGCGATGACTGCGATAAGCCCTCAATTCTGAAAGGCAGCGCTCAACTGCAACGGGTGTCGCCTTTCGAACATTGAACGCTTACGGTCCCGCCTTTCCTTTATCTTGATAATAATCCGCATATATATTTGAGCATTTATTCGGAATTGCTTGGCTACCTGGCCTGCTTGCTTCCCCCCGGCGATTTTAACGAGGCAGTCCAAATATCTCTTTGCGGCCGCTAATTTCCATGCCAATGTCGCTAATAGACCAACGAACGGGCGCAATTGACGCAAGTTATACAGAGTGGTCGTGGAGCATGGATTTCCTGATATGAGCAAGCCCCCGCATAAGACGCGTTCCCTGGTTTTCTTCCTCGTTCCGCATTTCACCATGCTGCCGTTTTCCGCCGCGGTCGAGACGCTGCGGATCGCCAACCGCATGCTGGGCTATCCCGCCTATACCTGGCGGCTTGCATCCGTTGACGGGCAGAAGGTCTATTCCTCCAGCGGCATCGGCCTGGAGGTCAATTCCTCGCTTGCCGACGAACGGCGTTATCTCGGCGGCGAAAACCGGCCGAACATGGTGCTGGTCTGTTCCGGCATCTATGTCGAGGAATTCCATAACAAGTCGGTCAATGCCTGGCTGCGCGAGACCTACAATCGCGGCGTCGCCGTCGGCAGCCTCTGTACGGGCGCGCATGTGCTTGCCCAGGCCGGTCTCCTGAACGGCAAGCGTTGCGCCATCCACTGGGAGAACCTGCCCGGCTTCTCCGAGTCCTTCCCGCAGGCGGAAGTCTATGCCGATCTCTATGAGGTCGACAGCAATCTCTACACCTGCGCCGGCGGCACCGCGTCGCTCGACATGATGCTGAACCTGATCGGCCAGGATTTCGGCGAGAACCTCGTCAACCGCGTCTGCGAACAGCAACTGACCGACCGTGTGCGCAGCCCGCATGACCGCCAGCGCCTGCCGCTGCGCGCCCGCCTCGGCGTCCAGAACGCAAAGGTCCTGTCGATCATCGAACTGATGGAGAGCAATCTCGCCGAGCCGCTGTCGCTGCTCGAGATCGCCGATGACGCCGGGCTGTCGCGCCGTCAGATCGAGCGGCTGTTCCGCCAGGAAATGGGCCGTTCGCCCGCCCGCTACTATCTCGAAATCCGCCTCGACCGCGCCCGCCACCTGCTGGTGCAGTCCTCGATGCCGGTGGTGGAGGTGGCGGTCGCCTGCGGCTTCGTCTCCGCATCGCACTTCTCCAAGTGTTATCGCGAACTCTACAATCGTTCACCGCAGCAGGAGCGCGCCGAACGCAAGCTCACCATGTCGAGCACCCGCACCGGCGTTGTCATCTAGGCAATTTCGGGAAAGCAGGCTGAGAGCAAGGAGAGCCTGCTTGCGCTTCCTGGAAGCGCATAAGCACTCTATCGCGCCCTCCAGATACAATAGGCGGTCTACTCGGCCGCCTGTCCCGCCATTCTGATGTCGGAATAGACCTGGTTGCGGCCATTGTGCTTGGCCATATAGAGGAACTGATCGGCGGCATTGAGATAGTTGTCGAATGCCTCGTAGCCGGCAATTTCCGCGACACCGATCGATACCGTCACCGACAGCTCCTCGTCGTCGGCATTGACCTTCAGCGTCGAAAGATTGACGCGCACCTCGTCGCAGAGAGCGGTCGCGGCGCGTGAATCCATATCGGTGAAGAGAATGGCGAATTCCTCGCCGCCCAGCCGGGACAGCAGGTTTCCACTCCCCTCGAACAGCGACTGCAGCCGCTCCGCGACGGCTTTCAGCACCTGATCGCCGATCTCATGGCCGTAGGTGTCGTTCAGATGCTTGAAGCGGTCGATGTCGAGGATCGCGACCGAGCTCGGGCGCTGGTGGCGCAGGCATTCATTCACGATCCTCGGCCCCTGATCGTAGAAATAGCGGCGGTTATAGAGCCCGGTCAGATAGTCGCTCGCCGCAGCGGCGCGCAACTGCTTGAGCTGCATCAGCGTCTCGACATTGAGCGCGATGCGGCATTGCAGCTCCTCGGCGACGAAGGGACGATAGATGAAATCGCTGGCGCCGGCTTTCAGGAAGGTTGCCGACAGCAAGCGGTCGTTCGAGGAGGATATGCCGATGATCCTCATCCGGTCCGAACTGTAGTGATGGCGAATGCGCCGCGTCAGCTCCTGACCGTTCATGTCGGGCATGTGATAGTCGGTCAGGACCATCTCGATGTCGCTGAATTCCTCGAGCGCCGCCAGGGCTTCGACGCCCGAGCCGGCTTCAACCACCTTGAACTGCTGCGCTTCCAACAGCTCGACCAGCACGCGCCGCGCCGACAGGACATCATCCACCACCAGCACGCGGGTGCTGCGGTTGGAGATGCCGCGCCTGACGGCGGCAACGAGGTTGTCGAGGGCGAATTCATTGTCCTTCAGCACATAGTCGACAATGCTGCGCTCCATGATGCGGTTGCGCATGGCGACGTCGAAGGACGCGGTGAAAACGATAGACGGGATTTGATGGGCAATGGCGACATCCAGCGCCTCGCCATGCGGGGAATCCGGCAGATTGAGATCGACAACCGCCATGGTGAAGCCCGCCTCATCGCTCGCCAGCACCTCGTTCAGCTGCTTCAGCGAAGCGCAATGTATGACGCTCAACCCCAGCTCGACCTGGAAACGATGGGACAGAACGGCGGAGAACATGCGCGAATCCTCCACCAGAAGGATCTTCTGGCTGCCACGGCGACGGCTTTGACCATCACTGAGGAAATCCACGCTGAACACCATTCCCTTCACATCCTCCAGATCCGATCGGCGCATACCGATCGTCTCGGCCTGGCGTGGCTGAAAAACATCGCCACGCGCGCCATCGTGAACAGGATTCGTGAAGAAATTGGAACCAGAGATTGTACAAATCTCCGCAAAATATGAATTATATTCATATTCTATCTCCTCCCAATCCCCTCGTTTCCCTGCTTAGAGCATCATGCGCTCAATTGCACCTGTCTGACCGACTGAATCTGCAGCAGCGTGTCGAGATTCTGGTTCACGCGGCAGTAGAATTCTTCGTCGATGAAAGGACGCAGGATGAAATCATTGCCACCCGCCTTCAGAAAGCGCGCCGACAACAGCCTGTTGGTCGAGGACGACACGCCGATGATGCGCAGTTCGTGCGAGCCGATGCTGGCGCGGATGCGCCGCGTCAGCTCGAAGCCGTCGATATCGGGCATGTTGTAATCGGTGACCATCAGGCCGATGTCGCGGTTGGCTTTCAGGATTTCCAAGGCCTTGGCGCCGTTCTCGGCCACGCTGACGCGGAAATTGTAGCGCTTCAGGCGGCTCGACAGCAGCGCCCGCGCCGTGGCGCTATCATCGACGATCAGCACATGATGGCGATGATTGGTCAGGAAGCGGCAGATCGACTCCGCCAGCAGATCGACGGCAAAGACATTGTCCTTGAGGATGTAATCGACGACATCCTTGGCAATCAGTTCGTCGCGCGTGCCGGCAAGAAAGGTGCCGGTAAAGGCGATCGTCGGGATGCTGAGATCGATGAGATATTCCAGCGCCTCGCCCTTTTCCGCCCCCGGCAGGTTGATGTTGGAGATTGCCAGGCGGATCGGCTCCGACGACTTGTCGTAGGCGAGCTGCAGCTCCTCGAAGTTCCGGCAGATTTCAACGTCTATGTCGAAGAGAGTCTTCAGCTTCGCGCTGATCATCGACGTAAAGACATTCGAATCCTCGGCGAGAATGATACGCGCACCCGCCAGCGAGCCGCCAGAATATTGCATTCCCGAAATACCCAAAAATGACATGATAAAAACCTGCTAATAAAACCCCACCTCGTCCCGAGTTTCTACAGCAAAGCGTTTGAGCCTTTATTAAGTCGACTGGTTTCTCATAAGTGAAAAATCAGTCGTCAAAGTGATTGACTCGTCACCAAAATACGAAAGGGATGCTCTAAAGCGCGTCGCGATCTTTCAGATTCGCTTCTTGCGCTTTAGGTCTTTGATTTTACGCATGTCATTCTCGCAAAACCGCTGCACACTTTTGCGCGACATGCTCTAGTCTTTCAAGACCGGAACATCCCTACCCTATACTTCTGACCATTCGAATATGAGCCGCGCGAAGGCGCCTTTGCGAACCGACCGGCCAGGGCCGGAGCAGATCGTCAATCGGCGGACGCCCGGCCGCGCCGGCGACCCGCGCTCCTGCTCTCCGGCGATGCGTCCTCGACCGGCGACGCTATGTCCTTTGCAACACTCTCGCCCTCCGGCTCGTCCGCGGACTCGGCGAGCGCGCTGGTCGCCAGAAGCTCGCTCTGCCTGCCGCGCTTGCCGTCGCGCACGATATGCAGCTCCTGATGCGGATAGGGAATGGAAATCCCCTCCTCGCGGAAACGCCTGAGGATATCGATGCGCAGATTGTTGCGGATCTCCATGCCGTCGGACAGATCCGAGAGATAGAAGCGCATCTCGAAATCGAGGGACGAAGGACCGAAGCGCAGGAACTCGACATGCGGTTCCGGATTTCTCAGCACCTTCGGGACACCGCGCACCAGCTCCAGCAGGATTTCCATCACCTTCTGCGGATCGGATTCGAAGCTGACGGAAACCGGGATTTCCGAGCGCGCCAGCCGGTTGCGGTGCGTCCAGTTGCCGAGCGAGGCGTTGATGAGTTCGGAATTCGGCACGATGATCGATTGCTTGCGGAAGGTCTCGATTTCCGTAGCGCGCACGGAGATGCGCTTGACGATGCCTTCCGACGTGCCGGAAACGATCCAGTCGCCGACCTTGAACGGCCGCTCGACCAGCAGGATCAGGCCGGAAACGAAGTTCGACACGATATTCTGCAGGCCGAAACCGATGCCGACCGAAAGCGCGCTGGCGACCAGCGCCAGGCTGGACAGATCGATGCCGGCAGCCGAAATCGCGATGATGGCGGCAAGCGCGATGCCAAGATAGCCGATGCCGGTCTTGACCGAATTGCGCACGCCAAGGTCCATCTGGCCGCGCGCCATGACATTGCTGTCCAGCCAGCGCTGAACCCAGCGCGTGACCAGGTAGCCGCCGGCGAAAAGCATGATGCCGGCGAAGATGCTCACCAGCGAGATCGACATGTTGCCGATGCGGATCTCGGTAAAGAGGCGATAGGCGATCAGTTCCAGATCCTGGATGTGGAAGCCCCAGGACAGAAGGATCAGCGGAATACCGGTCAGAAGCGCGATCGCATAGGTCGAAAGTCCGGCGACGAGGCCGGCCTGATCGAGCGCGACTTCGCCCAGCTTGAAGCGATTTTCGAGGAAGCGGCCGATGATCGTCTCGGCGAACACGCCCTGCCGGGACACGGCCTTGCCCAGTTGGAAACCAAGATACATGGTCGCCAGCACGGCGCTGGTCATGATCAACTGCGTCGCGATGAAGCGCGCCAGGCCGACATAGCCGATAACGGCCGTAAAGATCAGCAGCGTGCCGAGGACCCGAAGGATGATCGCCATGCCATGCGGCCAGCGGCGGCCGGGGGCATCGGGATCGCCGCTCTTGGCAAGGATCGGCCGGCCGAAAGAAGACGCGATCAGGATCAGGCCGATCAGCAGGGCGGCAAAGAAGCTTTTCGCGACGGTCACGACAACCGGCGACCCCATGGATTCGCTGATGCGGTCGAAGACATAGTCCAGGCCGTTGACGACAGCCATGGCCTGCAGGCACCAGCTCAGCGACCTCGCCCCCTTGTTCGACAGCTTCACGAGCCGCCAATGCGGCCTGAAAGGCGCGAAGACGGCGTTGCTCAGGCGGCCGACGAAATAAACGAGCCAGATGAAGCCGAAGAAGGCCGCCAGCACCGGCGCGATATCCGGCCGCAGTACATTGAAGTTGGAAAGGCTCAGGAAGGACGTGACAAGGAACGCCACCAGCGACAGCGTGCGGATGAGCGTTGACCAGAAGGCGACCGACAGCCGGCTGATATAGGACGGATTCTCGATGTTCTCGTCCCGCACATAATAGCGGCGGAACAGCCGGTAGCCGCCCAGCAGGAAAATCAGCGCCGCACAAAGCGACAACAGGACGGCGGCGAGGAGTGATCCGAGCTTGGCCTTCAGGACAAAGCCCATCCAGCTCGTCACGGCAGCACTGAACCTGACGCCCTCGTCGACGAAGGCCACCCCGGCATCCTCGAAGGTGTCGGCGGAAATGCCCGTGCGCTTGAACAGCGTTTCCGCAAACAGCTTACGGCGCATTTCCATGAACTGCATCGTAATGCGGTTGGTCGCCGTCACCAGATTATCGGCATCGAGGGTCAGGGCGCTGATCTGCGACCGTTCGGCATTCAGGCGGTCGCGCTCCTGTGTGACGATCTGAGCTTCCGGCGGCTGGCCTTCCTTCGGCGCCGCTCCGAGCTGCCCCAGGCGCGCATCAATTTCAGAAAAACGCGGCTTCAGGCGCGCGGAAATTGCCGCGACGGCTCGATTGAGCTCGTCCGCGCGGCCGGAAAGCGCCACCAGGGCCTCGTCATCGGCGCCATCGGTCTTAGAAGCGTCATCGAGCGAACCATATTCCTTCTTCGCCTTGTCGAGATCGGCAACCGTGGCATCCAGCAGGCCATTGGCGAGCTGTGGCGATTGCTCCGCTTGCTGAGCCTGCTGCTGATCCTGCGCAAAGGCATGACTGGCCACCAGAGGACCTGCCCCGATGGCAAGATTCAGGCCCAGCAGCAGCGCAAACAAAAAACGAAGGCGGTGGTTCGGCAGGCGCAAGCAAAGCTCCTCGTCGCAGATAAAGTCGCCGGCGGCTTGAGTAAACGGATTCGCCGCGCGGAAGAAATGAAAGGACGAATCGTCCTATACTGTGATTGCGAATTTCATAGTCCCTACGCGTAAGCCTTGTAAGGCAAAGAAAGGCGACACAAAGGCATTCGCCGCCCTTGCCCCATCAGAAACCTGCGCCCGGCTGGGCGAGATAGTCTTTCTCAGCCCCGGTCGATACGCGTCCCAGCATGGCATTGCGATGGGGAAACCGGCCGTGGGCGGCAATGACGGCGCGATGGCGCAGCGCATAATCGATCTGTTCGTCGATGCCGAGCGCGCGGAAAAGGGCGACCGCCCGATCCTGCTCGGCAAGGCTCTCGGCATGCTCAAACGGCAGATAGAAGAATATCCGCCGTTCCCGCGACATTTCCTGATCCGCGCCGACCTCCAAAGCAGCCTTCGCCTCCTGCAACGCCAGGCCATCAGTGGCGAAGGCGAGCGGGGTGCCACGATAGACATTGCGGGGGAATTGATCGAGGACGATGACTGCGGCCAGCCGATTTGCCGGCGTTGCCCGCCAGAGATCGCTCACGCCCGCGGCCAGGGCCAGGTGCGTGTGGCGAAACCGACGGCCGATCTCGTCATCGAGATCGACCCTGGAGCGAAACCAATCCTCGCTCGTGCATTCCTCGAACCAGAAGCTCAACACCTCTTCCGGCGTACAAATGATCGGCTCGACCATCATTTCCCATCTCCGGCAATGCCTCCCGGGAGATAGGTCCGTCAGCGCGGGCGGCAATGGTGAACGTCACCGTTGCTCATCCTTTTTGGCGCACAAGATAAAGGCGACGCTGATCGCCACCTCTGCCGATCATACCGCCTTGCATTGCGGATAGAACCGGGCGGCGACGCCCTCGGCGGCGGCATAGGCCTGCGAGACGATCTCCGGTACGAGATCGATATCCGGCAGGCTTCCCAGGCCGAGCGGGCCGATGGCGAATAGCCCATCTATGGTCCGGCCATCCACGGAGAGAGCGCCCGCGGCCTCCACGGCGAGACCAAGGCCCAGTTCGTCCGGCATGGCGAGACCAGCATCGATCAGGCTCCGCATCAAGGGCGCGTCGAGGTCGGGCTCCTGGCAGCGGCAGTCGATCACCTCGTCGGCGTAGATCTGCTCCACCGCCTGCTGGCCGGCGGGCCGCATCGTCAGGCCGGTCGGCGTGCGCCGCTGGAAATGCCCGCGCCGCAGCACCGTATTGCCTTCGGCCAGCTCCTGCTGCAGCCGGACATGCAGCGCCTCGGGCAAGCGATTGCGGTGACTGTCGTAAAGCGCGCGAAGATGCCGGTTGAATTGCTGCTTCTGACCGGCCGGCAACGAACGCCAGAGCGAACGCGCATGCTTGCGCAGGCCGTTCATGACGGATTGCCAGCTCTGGCCGCTTGCTTCGGCCTCCTCGCAGGCACCGCGGATGAAGCGGATGATATCGCTGAGATTGCCGGGCATCGCCTCGGCGGGAAAGACCGGATCGGCATTGCTGCGGGTATGGCTCTGCGGCAGGAAACCACGCCGGGAAACGATGGTGATCTGGCCCGTATAACCATTGTCGCGCATCTGCAGCAGCCGGTCGACGAGGCGCAGGCCGCTGCCCAACAAGACCGTATGTGGACGTGAGACGAGGCGGCGCGCCCGCACGGCCGTCGGCACCGCCACCGGCTCGCCGCTGTGCGGCTCGTCAGCCGAAACGCCATAGCCGGTTGCCAGCACCACCATATCGAACAGCGGATTGGGCGCGCCGGTGCTCTCCACCAGAAAACGGTCTCCCCGGCCCCGGCGGATGCCGGTCACCGTCTCGCTGCTGACCTGCACGGTGATGTCGCGGCGCAAGGACAGGGCTTCGGAGAAGCGCTGATAGACATAATCGCTGAAAATGCTCTTCGGCACGAAGATCTGCAGGAAGCCGGGGATCGCCGCCGGCACGGCGCTGCGAAAGGCGGCATTGCTACAGAGCCAATCGTTGAAATCGTCGGGATCGCCGGCGGACACCGAGAGATCGCGTACGCGGCTGTTGAGGATCTCGCTGCTATGGCCGGAGGCCAGGGCCTGACCGCCGCTGACGCTGGAATTGGGGTCGAAGAGCTGCAGGTGAAACGGCGTCCGCATGGTCTTCATCAGGGCGATCGCCGTCATCATGCCGGAAAAGCCGCGGCCGATAACGGCAATGCGCGGTATTGCATAGGTCGATGCCGAGGCACTTGCCCTGGCGGAAAATAATCCCTGAACCGTCATATCAACTCCTGGGGGCGAAAGGTGGTCGATCATGCTTTTCTAAGGGCATACTGAAACTTTGCCGATGAATCCTGGCGCTCGCAACCGGCCGACATGGGGCCGCCTGAGCGCCGCGCCCGCAAACACACAAGGGTCGCTTCAATTCCTCAAATCCCGAAGCATCCTCTCCGGAGCCTCGGCGGCTTCCCGTCCAAGCGCGGAAACCTGATCCCTTCGTCAACCTGCATGATCGAGCGCATCGCTCGACGGAATGCGGTTGTTGTTATTGTCTACTTATTTAGTCGTATATGAAAGCGCGAAAATGCGCCGGTAGCAAGCGGTTTCTTGCGACCGGCGGGTTTAGGTGACAAATCGCGCCTAGGACATGGCTGGACACAAGACGTCGCACAACGGCCGTCCTGCTCGCTCCTTCAGCCGATTTTCGACCCGCTTGGTAAAAGCATCGAACAGTTGGTAGCCCTGAGGCCAGCGCCCGAAGCCACTGGCAATATTGATATGTCCCGCATCACCGAGATCGCAAAGCTCGCTGCCCCAGCGCGCCGCGTGGCGGCGAAGTTCGTTGAAATCCATGTAAGGATCGTCATGGCTGCCGACGACGAGGCTTGGGAATGGCAGAGGCGCGGCCGGCATGACGCCGAAGTCGATCGAGCCGGCATGCAATCTCTGCGTCCGCTCGAGATCGCAGGGCGCGACGAGAAAGGCTCCCTTCACCCGGCGCGCGGCCGGCCGCCCCGCCAGATTGGCGGCAAGCAGGCAGCCGAGACTATGGGTGACGAGCCAGGCTTCGCCCGCCTGCTCCAGTTCGCTTTCCAGCGCCGCCAGCCAACCCTCGAGTACCGGCCTCGACCAGGAGGCCTGACGAACGATGGTTGCGGTGCGATCGCGCGCCCAATGGCGCTGCCAGTGGCCCTCGGCGGAGCCGTTCAAACCGGGAACGATCAGTGTCGCGACCATGGCGCTCTC
Organism: Rhizobium sp.; assembly: GCA_047606605.1. Classification (GTDB taxonomy): domain Bacteria; phylum Pseudomonadota; class Alphaproteobacteria; order Rhizobiales; family Rhizobiaceae; genus Rhizobium. The sequence goes on along the minus strand of JASGEG010000484.1, from coordinate 4,129 downwards.
CTGGATGGCAATCCGCGGCACATCGGCCACGCTTACAATTTCTCCATTCGACGCCTATTATGACGAGCTGCAAAAATCCGGATAAGCAAAGAAAATCTAATGTAAAGTAGTTCTATAGAAATTAGGAACTTATGGGGCTAGAGCATGTCGCGCAAAAGTATGCAGCGGTTTTTGCGAGACGACATGCGTAAAATCAAAGACCTAAAGCGCAAGACGCGAATCTGAAAGATCGCGACGCGCTTTAGAACCGCTAAGTCACTGATATGGTGTCGGCTGATGGAGTGATGGATGGGAACTGTTTCGCAGTTGCACGAGCACGTCAGACCGCCCGCGCACCGCATTCAAAGCGAAGAGGAAGCCTTGCAGATCGCCCGGTCGCTCGCGGCGCGCTATCTGCAGCAGGCAAGCGAGCGCGACATCAATCGCATGCTGCCCTACGAGGAAGTGGACGCCCTGTCCCAATCCGGCCTGCTCGGCATTACCACGCCCTCGGAATATGACGGTCTGGACATCTCCAATTCCGTTCTGGCCGAGGTCGTTGCCATTCTCGCCGAGGCCGATCCCTCGATTGCCGAGATCCCGCAGAACCATTTCTATGTTCTCGAAGCTTTGCGCAGCAATGGCAGCGAGGCGCAGCAGGCCGTTTTCTTCGCCCGGGCACTGGCCGGCGATCGTTTCGGCAGCGCGCTTTGCGAACCGGGCATCAGGACGGCCGGTCACTATGGAACCCGCCTGGCGCCCGACGGAATCGGCCATCGCATCAATGGCCGCAAGCTCTGCGCCGCCGGAGCGCTCTTTGCCGACTGGCTGGCGATCCTGGCGCTCGACAGCGGCGACAATCTCAGCATATCCCTCATTCGGCGCGGCACCGAAGGCGTGCAGATCATCGACGACTGGGACGGTTTCGGCCAGCGCACGGCAGGCGGCGGCACCACCATGTTGCACAATGTCCATGTCGACGCCGATGCCGTCATTCCGCATCGGAAAAACGCCGAAACACCGACGACCATAGGCCTGCTGGGACAGATCATCCATGCAGCCATCGATCTCGGCATTGCGCGGGCGGCTTTCGCCGAGACCGTGGAATTCGTGAAGAACAGCGCCCGCCCCTGGATGAACAGCGGCGTCGAGCGCGCAGCCGACGATCCGTTGACCATCGCCCGGATCGGCGAGATCGCCATCCGCATCGAGGCCGCCGCCGCCACGCTCGACCGCGCCGGACGAAAGATCGACATCGCCCAGATCAATCCGAACGAGGATCATGTGATCGATGCCGCGCTTGTCACCGCCGCCGCGAAGACATTGACCGCGGAAATCGCCATGGAGGCATCGAACACGCTGTTCGAACTCGCCGGCACCGCCTCCACGCGCATCGGCCTCAATCTGGACCGTCATTGGCGCAACGCCCGCGCCCACACACTGCACGAACCCGTGCGCTGGAAACATCATCTCGTCGGAAACTATCATCTGAACGGCATCACGCCGCCAGGGGGATGAGGCTGGCTCAAACGCAAACCGCCGGCTTTAAGCCGGCGGCAAAATCAGGCGCTCCGAGGCGGAAGCGTCAACCGATATTCGACGCGCGATAGTCTTCCCGCTCTTCGACCTCGATGCCCGCGCCGCCGCCGGCGACGAACTGTTCCAGCGTCATATTGTCGAGAATGTCGGCGATCGCATCACGGACTTCCGTCATCGAGCGCCGGACATGACAGCGCTCCGGATCGGCGCAATCGTCGCAAGCCTCGTAGGCCGTGCGGCTGGCACAGCGGATCGGCGCGAGCGGGCCGTCGAGCGTGCGGATGACATGGCCGATGCGAATGTCGTTGGCGGGGCGCGACAGCGAATAGCCGCCGCCCGGCCCCTTCTTCGAGCGCAGCACGCCGGCATTGCGCAATTCCAGCAGGATCGTGTCGAGGAATTTCTTCGGGATATTGTTGCGCGAAGCTATGTCGTTGATGAACGCAGTTTCGCCCGGTGCGAGGCGCGCCAGATCCACCAGCGCCTTCAACCCGTATTTTCCTTTTTTCGTAAGCATCGCTATCCGCTTTACTGCAAGTTCGATTGTTGGGAGCCCGGCATGATCGATCGAGACTCAGCCGGTCGATCCTGTCATCATTGACCATGGGAGTAATACCACGGCCTTTGACGAACAAGACGATAACTCACAAATTGTATAGTTTATATGCGTAAATTTAGGCAAATGTATCGCCTAAGCAACGTTTTTGCAGTTTTTCTTGCCTTTACGCGGCGCTGATACCGATTTCAGGCTGTCCTTGCTTGCGCTTTTCATGATCGGCGATCGCCGCAGCCACCTGCCCGGCGACGAAGGCCGCATGCTCCACCACCTCCGGGAGCCCCATGAGTTCGCCGAAAGTACCTCGGGCCAGCGGCCCGGAGATGAACAGGGATGGCGCGAGCGCTCCATCGGCGCCCAGCGCCTGCGACGCGGTGTTGCAGGCAAGGCCGAGGCGCGTCGCATCGATGGCGAGATAGCCCGCTTCCGCAAGCGCACCGATCCAGCCTTGCGTCTCCAGAATGCCGCGGTGACCCGGCCCGGTGGTTACCACCACCGCATCGAATTGGCGATCGATGCTGCCTGCCGAATGGGCAAGGCGCAATGTGCAGTCGATGGACCCGCCCGTCGCGGCGACGGCTTCGACGGATGCGGCGAGAACCTCCAGCCGGCCCGAGCGGATAGCCCCTTCGCTGACAGCCTCCACCTGCGGTGCGACGCGGAAACGGTGTACGTCCCAGAAGGGCCGCAAATGACGCACGATGCGTCGCCGCTCTTCAAGCGGCATTGCCCGCCACAGATCCTGTCCCTGCGCGCGCACCTGATCGATGACCGCATGCCAGCTCCCCCCTTGGCCTTCGGCTTCACGGATGGCGGCGCGCACCCGGCGCAGCAGCTCAAGCGCCGTTCTGGACGGACGGCTGACGAAATCGCCGAAGGGCTCCTGCTTCACCGCCGCATGGCCGCGAGAGCGCAAACCATGTCTCGATATCGCCGTGACCGGCCCCTTGTGGCCGCGCAGATCGAGCGATGCGATCACGTCGGCGGAGGTCAGGCCGTTACCGACCACCAGCACACGGTCATCGGCGCGAATGGCCGCAAGCGCATCCGGCCGCGTCGGATCGGCGATGAAGCGCGGATGGCCCTCAAGCGCGCGTGACAGGACCTGCGGCGGCAGCGGCGACGGGTGGCTCGTGGCGATGATCAGGATATCCGCTTCGACGCGCCGCCCGCCCTCGCCCCGGATCACCCAGCGCTCACCCGAGCGTCGGACATCGGCCGCCCTGTCGGCGACATGCGTGATGCTACCGTCATCGACGTAAGGCTGCAGCATACTGTTGATATAACGGCCGAAAAGCGCGCGTCGCGGGAAGAGGTTGCCATTTGCCGCGACTGCCGTCTCGTCGCCCGCCAGCGCATCATGCTCCTTCAGCCAGCGCTGGAAATGCTCGATATCGTCGGGCAGCAGGCTCATTTTCGCCGCAGGCACGTTGATGCGATGGGCGGGGTCCTGCGAATCATAGGCAAGCCCGGCTCCCAGTCTCGCGCGCGGTTCGAAGATGAAAAACTGGCCGGGCCGCAGCCGCTGCACCTGCAACAAATGAAACGCGACCGCCGAGCCCGAGACCCCGCCGCCGATAATGGCGATAACAGGCCGACCATGCGATGGATCGTGAGAATAAGTGGTCATCGCCAAATCCTTCCAAACCGACCGATCATACGGACGAACGCATCGCCGCCAACCGCGCATGCTCTCCAGCCCAGCAATATACTCCATAAATTTTATTGACAATAGAAGGCCGTGAACCGCCCGATGGTTTCCGAGGGCGAATACGATGCCCTTGACGGCAATATTGCCTTTGCGAACAAGCAGTTGTTTGTGCCGCGCACAACAAGCTTATTGCACCGCAGGATGTAAAAATCTTGGCATACACCAAATAAAAGAACATACTAATGATTGTTCTGGTTCGTGTTCTCTGGGAGGAGAAACATCATGGAACTGCTGCATCTCCTGACGCCCTTCGACTATATGCTGATCCTGCTTCTCGCAGTCATCTTCGTCTTCAGCATGATGGAAGGCGGCCACAAGAGGCATTAGGCGGGCGTCGACGCGAT
>JASGEG010000483.1:0-3739 GCA_047606605.1 Rhizobium sp. | reverse complement strand
ACCTGCTTGGCCGACTGGGCGGCGATACGGCCGAAATCCATCGGCGGCAGCGGATCGGCGATGAAATCGCCAAGCGCGGCGTCCGGGTTGCGGTCGCGGGCCAGTTCCAGCGGGATCTGCGTGGAATAGTCCTCGGCCTTTTCGACGACTTCCAGCAGACGCTGCAGGCGGATCTCGCCGGTCTTCGGATTGATGTCGGCGCGGATGTTCGACTCCGTGCCGTAACGGGAGCGCGCGGCCTTCTGGATCGCGTCCGCCATTGCGGCAAGCACGATCTCGCGGTCGATGACCTTTTCGCGGGCCACTGCATCTGCGATCTGCAGAAGTTCGAGCCGGTTCGCACTGACTGCCATTGTCTTTAGTCTCCGTCTTCCTGCCCTGGGGTTCCCGTCCCGTTAGGCGGTTCGTTGATCGGTTATTCTTCGTCGTCCGCTTCGTTCTGGTTCGCAGCCTCGGCCTTGGCCTGCTTGTCGGCGCGCAACGCATCGCGGATGAGATCGTCCGTCAGGATCAGCTTGGCCTCGGCCAGCGTGCTGAACGGAATGGTTACCCTGGGCTCCTCGCCATAGGCGACCTGGTCGCGCTCGATCGTGAAGCCATCGTCGTTGACCTTGGCGATCTTGCCGCGGAACCGCTTGCGGTTGTCCACCAGGATCGAGGTCTCGCATTTGACGAGATGGCCGATCCAGCGGCGGAAATCGGACTTGCGCACCATCGGGCGGTCGATGCCGGGCGAAGACACTTCCAGATGATACGCTTTATCGATCGGATCTTCCACATCCAGCACCGGCGAAATTGCGGTGGAGACCTCTTCACAACCTTCGACGTCCATGCTGCCGTCGTTGCGTTCGGTCATGATCTGCAGCGTCAGGCCGTTCTGGTTCAACAGGCGCACGCGCACCAGGCGGAAGCCCATGCCGACGAGCACGGGCTCGATGATGGCGGCGACGCGCTGGTCGAGGCCGGTCTCGACGATCAGCCTGGGTTCATTGGCATTGTCTGCGTTTGTCTCTTCCGACAAGCGTTCACTCCTGCATTTTTCATGCATCTGGAGATCGGGCTAATAAAAAAGAGCGGGTCCTTGCGGCCCACTCTTCATCACCCGATCAAGAATTTGATGCGGATATAAGCCCGTTCCCCGCAAATTGCAAGTCTTCGCGCCGAAACCCGGCCGTACCGCCTATTTCAGCACGCCGAGCATCGAGCTTTCCGGATAGCAGGTGGGCTTCAGGCCGTTCTTTTCCTGCCATTGGCCGATGGAGCGCCGCGTCTTGTAGCCGGGCAGGCCGTCGGTGCCGCCGACGTCGTAGCCCTTGCGCTCCAGCGTCTTCTGCATGCCGGCGACGTCGGAGCGCAGCATCTTGCCGACATCGCCCCATTGGCCCTGGAAAGCGCCGGAGCCATAGGCGATGCGGTCGGCGAGATTGCCGATATAGAGGCCGTAGAGGTCGGAATTATTGTATTCCTTGATGACGTAGAAATTCGGCGTGACGAGGAATTCCGGGCCGTCGCGGCCGGCCGGCACCAGCATCATGCCGGCGGCGCGCTGCTCGTCGGACGCAAAGGCCTTGCCGGAGATCCTGGCGATGCCGAGCGATGTCCATTGCGAGATCGGCTTGGCGAGATCCGGCCCCTCCTGCGCGCAGGAGACGGTTTCAGGGATCGTCACCTCGTAGCCCCAGCCGCGGCCGCGCTGCCAGCCCTTCTGCACCAGATAGTTGGCTATGGAAGCCAGCGTGTCCGGCACCGAGGTCCAGATGTTGCGATGGCCGTCGCCGTCGAAATCGACGGCATATTTCAGATAGCTGGTCGGCATGAACTGCGGCTGGCCGAGTGCGCCGGCCCAGGAGCCCATGAACTGGTCGGGCTTGACGTCGCCATGATCGAGAATGCGCAATGCGGCGATCAGTTCGGTGCGGAACATCTCCTTGCGGGTCGACATGAAGGCCTTGGTCGCCAGCACCTGCACCGCCGAATTCGGAAGTTTCGCGGCGCCGAAGCCGGTCTCGCGGCCCCAGATGGCAAGCAGGATCGGGCCGGGCACGCCATAGACCTTCTCGATCCGCTTCAGCGCCGGGCCATATTGCGTGGCAAAGCTGCGGCCGGTCGTCGCCAGCCGCTGCAGCCGCCCCTCGTTGAAATAGGGAGCGGGCGAGGAGAATTCCGCCTGCGTCTGCTTCTGCTCTTTCGGCTTTGGAAAGCCGGGCGGGGCGAGATCCGGCAGGCTCCAGTTCAGCGACACGCCGGCAAAGGCGGCCTTGAAGGTCTTTTCGGAAATGCCGTCCTTGCGGGCTTCCGGCCAAAGATCCTGCTGCACCCAGCTCTGGAACTGCGCCTCGACGTCGGCCTTGGAGGCGGCGAGGGCGGGGATGGGGAGGAGGGCGAGGATGATGGAGATGAAGAAAAGGAAGTACCGAGTTCGCCGCGCCTCCTGTACCCCCCTCTGTCGCTCTCGCGACATCTCCCCCACAAGGGGGGAGATCGCTGGGAGTTCGTCGCCCCCTTCGTCCACGCAATCCACTTCAGTTTCTGCAGGTGCGATATTGGTTTGGGGCAGGTCTGCGCTACGGGTTACCGATCTCCCCCCTTGTGGGGGAGATGCCCGAAAGGGCAGAGGGGGGTTGCGAGGAGCATTGGCGACGAGCGCCTTGAGCATGAGCGAAAGGCAATATCCTTGCGCCAATCCGTTTTCCTCCTTCAAATCGCCGTCCGCGCCCGAAGTGCCGCCGTCAGCGTGCCTTCGTCGAGATAATCGAGTTCGCCGCCGACGGGTACGCCATGGGCAAGCCGGGTGATCTTCACCTCGAGGCCGGCGAGCTGGTCGGTTATATAGTGTGCTGTCGTCTGCCCTTCGACGGTGGCGTTGACGGCGAGGATGATCTCGCGGATGCCGCCTTCGCCGACGCGTTCGATCAGGCCGCGGATGTTGAGATCGTCAGGCCCGACGCCGTCGAGCGGCGAGAGCACGCCGCCGAGCACGTGATAGGCGGCGTTCATGGCGCCGGCGCGTTCCAGCGCCCAGAGATCGGCGACGTCCTCGACGACGATGATGACGCCCTGGTCGCGGCGGTCGTCGGTGCAGACGGTGCAGGGATCGACGGTGTCGACATTGCCGCAGCGCGAGCAGACCTTCACCTTGTCATAGGCTTCGCCCATCGCATGCGAGAGGGGGCCGAGAAGCTGGTCTTTCTTCTTGATCAGATGAAGGGCGGCACGCCGCGCCGAGCGCGGGCCGAGCCCCGGCACTTTCGCCAGAAGCTGGATGAGTTTTTCGATTTCGGGGCCGGTGACTCGCTTTGCCATGGGAGGCTTTTAGCCGATAAGCTCACGGAACGGAATCACGGAAGGGCGGCTCGGTCGATGAAAATTCTCGCGTCTGCCTCGCCGCCGCCGAAATGCTGCCCGGCGGGAAGGGCAGGACCGGCATCAACAGGCATGCCGTGGATGGCCGATCATGGCCAGCGATTGTCGGCGCAGGATCGGGCGCGCTGTCCCTCCGCGCCCATTCGCCACTTTTGGTCTTTCAGCCGAGCCGGGCCGAGAAGCGACGGAAGAGAGCCTGGCCCTCCGGCCAGTCGCCAAGCCCCGAGGCAGCATTGATGTGGCCCAGCGGACCGACATCGACCAGTTCGCTGCCCCAGATGCACGCGCTTTCCTTGGCGTAGCCGGACGGCCCATAGGGATCGTCGGTGCTGGCGACGAGGAGCGACGGGAACGGCAGCCTTTGGCGCGGCGGATT
>JASGEG010000482.1:0-3884 GCA_047606605.1 Rhizobium sp. | reverse complement strand
CACATCCTCGGGACGCGCGACGTCGCCGGCGACCGCGGTCGCCACGCCGCCCGCTTTGTTGATCTCCGAGGCGACAGCCTCGGCCCGCTCGCCCGAGAGGTCATTGACCAGCACCGCATAACCATCGGCACCAAGGCGCAGCGCAATGGCACGGCCGATACCGGAGCCAGCACCGGTGACAATGGCGGAGATCTTCTGCACCATCATGCGTCCTCCTGAATGCGGACACGCTGGGCGCGTCGGACCGACAGACCCATCAGGATCGCATAGGTGCCAAGCAGCGCGAAGGAAAACAGCGTGGTCAGGACGCCGAAGGCAAAGACGTTCGGATGTACTTCCACGGAGAAGGTCCCGTAGATGGCAAGCGGCAGCGTCAGCTCACGGCCGGAGGCGAACAGGGTGCGCGAGAACTCGTCATAGGAGAGCGTGAAGGCGAAGAGCATGGCCGACAGCACGCCGGGGAAGATCAGCGGGAAAGTGACCTTGCGGAAGGTGCGCGCCGGCGTGACGCCGAGCGACCACGAGGCTTCCTCCATGCTCGGATCGAACCGGTTGAAGATCGCAAGCATGACCAGGAAGGCGAAGGGGAAGGTGTAGACGACGTGCAGAACGAAGGCCGTGCTCCACCAGTGACGGTCGATGCCGAAGGCGTTGGCGACGAGCGCCATGCCGAGGCCGACCAGCACGCCCGGCACCATCATGCCGAGCACGATCAGATAGAAGGCCACGCCCGAGCCGCGGAACTTGCGGCGAAAGGCCTGGGCGGACATGACGCCGAGCACGGTCGAGACGATCATGGTCATCAGCGCCAGAAAGAGCGAGCGGATCAGCGCCTGATCGATCGGCAGCGGTGCGATGCGCGACGGCGGCGTCAGCCCGAAGAGGTGCCGATACCAATAGGTCGACCATTCGATGATCGGGAATTGCGGACCGCCCTCGGGACCGGTCTGGAACGACAGGATCGCCAGAACCACGAGCGGTCCGTAGAGGAAGATCAGGAAAAGGGCCGTATAGACGCCCAGGCCGAGCTTGATGCCGCCAGCATTCATGATCAGAGCTCCTTTCTGAGGTCGACGACCTTGAGCAGGGCTGCAACGACCGCGCCCATGATGATCGTCAGGACGACGCCGGCGACTGCGGCAAAGGCCCATTTCAGCGAGCCGACCTGGGTGACGATGATATTGCCGAGCAGATTGACCTTGCGGCCGGAGAGCGCTGCCGAGGTTGCGAATTCGCCGAGAACCATGACGGATACGAAGATCGCGCCGACCACCACGCCGGGCATGGAAAGCGGCAGGATGATGGTGCGGAAGATGCGCCAGAAGCTCGCGCCGAGATCCTGGGCCGCCTCGATGACCGAGGCGTCGATGCGGCCCATCATGAAGGCGATCGGCCCGACCATGAAGACGCAGTAGATCTGCGTCATGCCGATGATGACGGACAGTTCCGAAAACAACAGCACCTCGATCGGCTGCCGAATGACGCCCAGATTCATCAGGATCATGTTGATCGCGCCCTCGGTACCGAGCATCGGCCGCCAGGCAAGCACGCGGATCAGAAAGGAGGTCCAGAACGGGATGACGCAGAGCACGAGAAGCACGGTCTGCAACGTCTTGTTCTTGATGAGAAGCCCGACGAAGAGCGCCGCCGGATAGCCGACGACGAGCGTCGATACCAGCACGAGCAGCCAGATGCGGATCGTCGTCCAGAGCGCCCCAAGATAGGTGGCGCTCGTCAGGAAGGTGATCCAGCTCTGCAAGGTCAGCGTCGGTTCGATCTTGAAGGTCGTCTGCGTCCAGAAGGAAACATAGACCATCATCAGCATCGGCAGGACCAGGAAAGCGACCATCCAGATCATGCCCGGCGCCAGAAGCCAGAATGTCTTGCCCGATCTCCGGCGCATGGTTGGGCTTTCCTGCACGGCTTCCTCGCTTGTCGCGACCATGGTCATATCTCGCTCTCCTTGGAGGGTCCGGAAGGTTTCGAAGGGCTCACATCAACCGAAGACAAGGGCATCCTCCTTCTTCCAGACGAGCGCATAGCGGTCCTTCTCGACAAAGACCGGCGGACGGGCGTGGCTCAGATGGGATTCGACCTCGAAGACATGGCCGCCATCGAGCGCAAAGAAGGAATTGACGGCCGCGCCGGAATATTCGCTGGCGATGAAATCACCCTCGATGCGCACCTCGTCATCCGAAAGAGACGTATCACGAGAGCGGATCGAAATGCGGTCGTAGCGGATCGCGTAAGCTGGCTGCGGCGCCTTCCTGCGCGATGCATTCAGCGGAAAGCGTCCTGCCGGCCCGACGAAGGCATCCTCGACGACATTGCCGGCAAAGAGGTTGTAGCAGTTGAGAAAGCGGGCGACGGCCGCGGTGGCGGGACGATTATAGACCACATCGGAAGCGGCGGCCTGCGCGATGCGGCCGCGATCGAGCACGAGGACGAGATCCCCCATCGCCAGCGCTTCGCTCTCGCTGCCCGTGACATGCAGGAAGGTGACGCCGCAGCGCTCGCGGATGATCTTGAGCTCGCTTCGCATGCGGCCGCGCAGATTGGCATCGAGCGCGCCGAGCGGCTCGTCCAGCAGCACCATCTTCGGCTCCGTCACCAGGGTCCGTGCCAGGGCGACGCGCTGGCGCTGGCCGCCGGAAATTTGCGTCACGGCTCGATCGTCAAATCCCTTGAGGCCGACCAGCGACAGCATGTCCTGCACCCTCTTCGCCAAGGCGCGTGCATCCGTCACCGGATCGACCTTGCGATTGCGCAGGCCGAAGGCGACGTTTTCGGCGACGGAAAGATGCGGAAACAGAGCGAAGTTCTGAAAGACGAAGCCGATGCCGCGATCATGCGGCTCCACGCCATCGAGCCGCTTGCCGTGAAAGAGGATCGAGCCGGCATCCGGCTCCTCGAAACCGGCGATGACGCGCAGCAGCGTCGTCTTGCCGGAGCCGCTCGGGCCCAGCAGCGAGATATAGGCGTCGTCGGGCAGAGAGAAATCTATCCTGTCGAGCGCGGGCGCCGCGCCATAGGACTTGGTGACTTGGCTGAGCTGAAGAACGGTCGACACCGATTTCCCACCAGTTTCAAGGCAAGGAGCATCCTTCGGGCAAAGCGCCGCCATCGCCGGGATCGCATCGATCCGGACACCAGACGTCGGTCCGCACTCGCGCATGATCACATGCGCGTCAAAGAGATGTTCCTTGGCGTTTCAAAGAGTTCCACCTGCGGCGCTTCTGACGAGCGCCTTGATAATGAGAGCATTGCATAAATGATTTTTGTATTCAATAGACTTTTTATCAAAAGGCGAACCGCAATAACAATTAACCGAGAAGCATCGAACGTCAAGGAGCGGAAAGGCCGACGCGATTTTAACAAGCGCGCAAATTTGACCACAAAACCCTTGTCACAAGCGCCGTTCCGCGACGCTTGCGCTTGAAGACATTCCGCAAAAAGCACGCCTCGCGGCTCCGCCCACCGGCACACATCACCACGACAGCCATAAAAATTGCAGCTTAATAATATATTTTGTATTCAATAATCATTTATTTTTGCGCTATGTTGGTGCGACAAAACGCGTAAGAGTGAGGCATCGGAACGACGTGAGTCCATTGCATCAGATGACCGAAAACCACGCGCGCCCCAATGCGCAAAAGCGCTATGAGATCGCCGAGGATGTTCTGCGCAGCAACATCGAAGACAGTACGCTGCCGCCGGGCGTGGTGCTGCTCGAAGGTCCGATCGCCGATATCCTGCAGATTTCGCGCGCGCCGGTGCAAAGGGCGCTGCAGACGCTGGAAAGCGAAGGGCTGGTGCATCGCTTCAACGGGCGCGGCTACCTCGTCGGGCCTGCCGGCCAGGGCATCGAGCCGAACCGCACCGAT
>JASGEG010000481.1:0-5397 GCA_047606605.1 Rhizobium sp. | reverse complement strand
TTCACGGTCTTCGTCGCCCAGTCCGGCCAGTCGATCTGCGGGCGAATGCCAACGAAGCTTTTGCCCTCCGAAGCCGGCTTTCCATCCGCCCAGACCTTGGCGATCGACAGCGTTTCGACATCGTCCAGAAGCACGATATCGGCGAAACGGCCGGGTGCGATCGAGCCGACCCATGGCGTCAGCCGCATGTGCCGCGCCGGATTGATCGTCACGCATTGAATGGCGATCTCCGGCGGCAATCCGTTTTCGATGGCAAGCCGGACATTGTGATCGGTCGCCCCGATCTTCAACGTATCCGAGGCGCTGCGGTCGTCCGTGACGAAGGCGACCTGCGACCAATCGGACAATCCCTTGTCGAGCAGCCCCTTGATCACCTCGGGCAGGGAATGCGGCCTGAGCTCGATGAAGAGCCCATGCGTCAGCTTCTCCCAGATCTCCTCCAGGAACCAGCCCTCATGATCCGAGGCGAGGCCCGCGCCCGCAAAGGCATTGATCGACGCCAGGTCGCGCAGGCCGGCGCCATGGCCTTCGACGACGCCGCGCTGCTCGAACGTGGCGCGAATCATGCCCCAGAGGCGGTCGTAAGCCGGATTCTCCGGATTGCTGACCGAAGGCCAGTCCATCACCTCGTCGAGACCGGCCACCATTAGGCTTTCCGACAGAAACGCCTTCTGCTCGTCATAGCCGAAATGGCCACCGCCCCATTCGTAAGCCGTCGGCGGCACGGCCGAACCGGGCAAGGGGAAGATCTTCATCGGCGAGCCGCGCCGGCGCGCCTCCAGCCAGAATTCCAGATTGCGCGGCCCGTTGACGTTGGAAAATTCGTGGCTCGCCTCGCAGGTCCAGGTGACGCCATGCGGCATGACCAGCGCCGCTTCCCATTCCGGCGTCAGATGCGAGCTTTCAATATGTTTGTGCGCCTCGCCAAAGCCGGGGACGGCGGCCAGTTTCGGCGCGGCGATGCGCTCGCCGGCCTCGCCCTTGTAGCTGCCGGCAGGACCGACATAGGCCACGCGCCGTCCCTTGATGACGATCTCCTGATCCTCCAGCCAGGTGCGGCTGTGCACGTCGAGCAGCCGGCCGACGCTCAAGATCTTGTCCGCCGGCCGGCGACCGAGCGCGGTCAGTGTCAGATCCTGACGGATGAGAACCTCGTCGGCGGCATTGATGAGCAGATCGTCGGGAAGATTTGGGAGCAAGGTCGCCATCGGGAAATGCCTGCGCAGAATTGGTTTGGCCGACCGTAGAGACGGGAGCGGGATGTGTAAAGCGTCCGGTCCAAATTGCCGGAAAGTCGAATTATCCCAGCGGGTTGCAAACGAGCGGACGCGAAACTCCCCGCTTATCCGACAGGCGGCGAAAATTTACAGAAAGCGACGATTTGCTCAATTCTTAGGCTTGTAAACCCCATGCTCGAAAAATAGTATCCCGGTATCCAGACGCCCAGCTCCGATTTCACTGACGATAAGGATTTCGATCATGAAAGGCCTCACCCTGTCCCGCGTCGCGGGTCTTGCGATCCTCGCGACGACCGCCATCGCCTTGCCGGCCCAGGCACAGACGCTGACCATTTCCTGGTGGGGCTACAATGGCGAGAAGATGAAGGCCAACATCATCGAGCCCTTCAAGAAGATCTGCGGCTGCGACGTCGTCTTCGAAACCGGCAACAATGCCGATCGCCTCAACAAGCTGAAACTGCGCGGCGGCAAGGGTGTCGACGTCATCTATCTCACCGACAGCTTTTCGCAGATCGGCATTCAGCAGGGCCTCTTCCAGGAGGTCGACCGCGCCAAGCTTCCCAACCTCGCCGATCTCTACGATCTGGCCAAGGCGCCGCAGGGCAATTACGGCCCGGCCTACACGATCGGCCGCGTCGGCATTGTCTACGACAAGGCGAAGGTCAATCCGCCGATCACCTCCTGGAACGATCTCTGGCGCGACGACCTGAAAGCCTCGGTCACGCTGCCGGGCATCACCACCACCGCCGGCCCGCTGACGGTCCTGCAAGCCGGCAAGCATGCGGGCGCCGACGCCTATGAAGATGCCGACAAGGCTTTCGAGGCAATTGCGGCGCTGAAGCCGAATGTCGTCAAGAATTACAACACCGGCTCGGAACTGGTGAACCTGATCTCCACCGGCGAGGCCAAGGTGGCGCTGGCGCAGGACTTCACGCTGGCCTCGATGCAGGCGGCCGTTCCCACGATGAGCTGGGCCGAGCTCAAGGACGGCGACATGGCCACGCTCAACACCGTCAATATTCCCAAGGGCTCGGAGAATGTCGAGCTCGCCCACCAGTTCATCAACTTCATCCTCTCCAAGGATGTGCAGCAGGCCGAAGCCGAGCAGGGTGTCGATGCGCCGGTTTCCACCAAAGTCGTGCTGACCCCGGAGCAGGCGAAGCTCTGGACCTATGGCGCCGACATGATCGCCAAGCTCGGCCGCATCGACTACGGCAAGCTGAACGCCGCGCAGGCGGACTGGATCGATCGCTGGAATGAAATCTTCGGCATGTGACGGCCTGCCCAGCGAAATTTGGCCGAGCGGAATTCAACGGATGAGGCATCTTGCAAAATGGGGTTTGACGGCGCCGGCGACGGCCGCCGTCCTGCTCTTCCTGATCGTCCCCGTGACCATCACCATCGCGGCGACCTTCATGGAGCCGAAGGGGCTGTTTTCGCCCTATGTCGCCTTCTTCAACAGCGGCTTCCGCCGCACGGTGCTTTATCGGACGATCGAGATCGCCCTGGCGACGACGGTGATCTCATTGTTCGTCGGCTTCATCGCCGCCTATGTCATCGCCCAGGTGCCGGGCCGGGCGAAGAGCCTGATGATCATCGCCGCCGTCTTTCCGCTCCTGACGGGCGTCGTCGTGCGCTCCTTCGCCTGGCTGATCATTCTCGGCAAGAACGGCATTCTCAACAATGCCCTGCTCTCCGTCGGCGCGATCAGCGAGCCGCTTTCGATGCTCTACAGCGAAGGCGCGGTGATCGTCGCCATGGTCTATCTCTTCGTGCCGCTGATGATCCTCACCCTCGTCGGCGTGCTTGAGGGCATTCCGCAGGATCTGATCCAGGCGGCGACGTCGCTCGGGGCCACGCCGGCGGCCACGTTCCGCCAGGTCATCCTGCCGCTGGCCACGCCCGGCCTCATCGTCGGCGCCGTGCTGGTCTTCACCGGCAGCTTCACCTCCTATGCCACCCCACAGCTGCTGGGCGGCGAGAAGCAGATGATGATGGGGACCTTCCTCTACCAGCGCGCCATGGTGACCTTCGACTGGGTCGGCGCTTCCACCATCGCCGCGATCATGGTCGTCGTCACGATCGGTATTGTCCTGATCATGAGCCGCATCGCCCGGCGCCTCAATCCGATGGCGGTGTGAGCATGGCGCAGCGCCTTCATCCTCTCCTGATCGCCTTTACCATCTGCGTCTTCGTCTTCCTGCTGGCGCCGCTCGTCATCATCATCGGTTCGGCCTTCAGCGACACCAGCTATCTGACCTTTCCGCCTCAGGGCCTGACACTGCGCTGGTTTTCCAATATTTTTCAGATCGAAGCTTTCCGCACCACGGCGATCACCAGCTTCGAGCTGGCTTTCCTCGGCACGGCTCTGTCGCTGCTGATGGGCATTCCCGCAGCCTATGCCATCAGCCGCTACCGGCTGGAACTGCCGAGCTGGCTTTCGACGCTGTTCGTCCTGCCGATCCTGGTGCCGGAAATCGTCTTCGGCTTCTCGCTGATGAAATCGATCACCATCGGCCTCGAGCTGCCGATCTTTCCAAGCCTTCTCATCGGCCATGCCCTGCTCGTCCTGCCCTATAGCGTGCGGGTGGTCAGCGCCAGCCTCGCCAGCTTCGATTTTTCGATCGAGGAGGCGGCGATCAGCCTCGGCTGCCCGCCGGTAAAGACATTTCTGACCGTCGTGCTGCCGAATATCCGCGCCGGCGTCATCGCCGCCTTCATCCTCGCCTTCATCACCTCGATCAATGATGTCTCCGTCTCGGTCTTCCTGACCGGGCCGGGCATTTCCACCCTCCCCATCCAGATCCTTGCCCATATGGAACAGTTCTTCGATCCCACCATCGCCTCGGTGTCCGTGCTTCTGATGCTCGTTACCGTCGGCGTCATGGCGATCGTCGAAGCGACGCTGGGCCTCACCTTCCTGACAAAGTAGCCGCCCGTGACCGTATCGCTGACCATCGACGCCATCACCGCCCATTACGGCAACATGCCGGTGCTGCAAGACCTGTCGCTGTCCATCGCCGCCGGTGAACTCGTTTCGCTGCTGGGTTCCAGCGGCTGCGGCAAGACGACGACGCTGCGCCTTGTCGCCGGCTTCCTGCAGCCGACGAGCGGCACGATCCGCCTGGGCGACCAGGATCTGACCAGGCTTCCGGCGCATGCGCGCAATATCGGCCTGGTGTTCCAGAACTATGCGCTGTTTCCACATCTGACGGTCCTCGACAATGTCGCCTTCGGCCTGAAGCAGCGGGGCATGGCCGGACCGGCTCGCTCGAAGAAGGCGGGGGAGATGCTGGAGCGCGTCGGCCTCTCCGGCTTCGACGACCGGCTTCCCTCGGCGCTGTCCGGCGGCCAGAAACAGCGCGTGGCGCTCGCCCGCGCCCTTGTCATCGAACCGCCGCTCCTGATGTTCGACGAGCCGCTTTCCAATCTCGACGCCAAGCTCAGGGTCGACATGCGCGTCGAGATCCGCCGGCTGCAGCGCGCCAACGGCACCACCTCGCTCTACGTGACGCACGACCAGGAGGAGGCCTTCTCGATCTCCGACCGCGTCGCCATCATGAATGCCGGCCGCATCATGCAGCTCGATACCCCGGAAATCCTCTACCAGAAGCCCGCCAACGCCTTCGTGGCCCGTTTCGTCGGCTTCGAAAACCTGCTGACCATGCGGGTCGTCGAGCGCATCGGCGCATCGGTGATCGCCGAAGCCAAGGGCGGCGCGCGGATCACACTGTCGCAGGAGGATTACGGCCCGATCCCCGACGATTTCATCCTCGCCTGCCGGGCCGACGGCCTGGCGGTCCGGCGCGAAGGCCAGGGTCTGCCGGCCGTTCTGGGAACAAGAACCTATCTCGGCCGCGCCTATCAATATCAATGCGCGACGCCAGCCGGCGATATCGTCGCCAACGGCGCCTTGTCGGACCCGATGCCGGCAGGAAGCGCAGCGATGCTGGTGCCGTTGCCGGAACAATGCTGCGTTCTGGCGCCGGAGGGATAGCTTGTTTGGCGTTGAATGACTTCCCCGGTTATCATTTATATTACCCGAGCCGTCGGCAATTGTCGGCGGCGTTTGGGATTTTGGTTGCTGCGCTGCGCTATCGGGGCTGATTGCCTGGGGCGGTTTGGCGCTGTTGCTTGGGGCGGTTTGCGCCGTTCTTTG
>JASGEG010000480.1:0-16779 GCA_047606605.1 Rhizobium sp. | reverse complement strand
TGCCCGGCCCGACAGCGGCGATCTTGCCGCCGGCAATGGCGATATCCTGCTGCCTGCGGCCGTCGGGCAAAGTGGCGTTGCGGACAATGAGATCGAATGTCATCGGGGAGCCTTCGGATTTGTGGGCGGGATGCTGCTGCAAATGTCTACCATGCCGCCGAGGGCTGGCAAGCCGCCATGCCCCTGCGGCCAAACGAAACCGATACCGTCTTTATGACACTTCTGTCGCAACTGGCTGAATAACCATTGCAATGTATAGGCGTTACCGTCGATCCTGTGTATAAGCGCAGGCAACCGCCCATGAAGGGCTCGGGCCGTGGCGCCCGGCCCACGCAAGCAAGAGGATTGAGATATCATGCGCATCACGATGATCGGTTCGGGTTATGTGGGTCTGGTGTCTGGTGTCTGCTTCGCGGATTTCGGCCATGATGTGATTTGCGTCGACAAGGATATCGGCAAGATCGAAGCCCTGCGCCGCGGCGAGATTCCCATTTTCGAACCCGGTCTGGAACAGCTCGTCGCCGACAACGTCCGCGCCGGCCGCCTGTCCTTCTCGACCGAGGTCGCCTCCAGCGTAGCGACGAGCGACGTCGTCTTCATCGCCGTCGGCACGCCGTCGCGCCGTGGCGACGGCCATGCCGATCTCTCCTATGTTTATGCCGCCGCCCGTGAGATCGCCGAGCACGTCAATAGCTTCACCGTCATCGTCACCAAATCGACCGTGCCGGTCGGCACCGGCGACGAGGTCGAGCTTATCGTGCGCGAAACCAATCCGGACGCCGATGTCGCCGTCGTCTCCAATCCGGAGTTCCTGCGCGAGGGCGCGGCCATCGAGGATTTCAAGCGGCCCGACCGCATCGTCATCGGCCTCAACGACGACCGCGCCCGCGGTGTCATGACCGAGGTCTACCGGCCGCTTTATCTGAACCAGGCGCCGCTGCTCTTCACCGCGCGCCGCACCTCCGAGCTGATCAAATACGCCGCCAATGCCTTCCTTGCCATGAAGATCACCTTCATCAACGAGATGGCCGATCTCTGCGAAAAGGTCGGCGCCAACGTGCAGGAAGTGTCGCGCGGCATCGGCCTCGACGGCCGCATCGGCTCGAAGTTCCTGCATGCAGGCCCAGGCTATGGCGGTTCCTGCTTCCCCAAGGACACGCTGGCGCTCGCCAAGACCGCGCAGGACCATGACAGCCCGGTTCGGCTGATCGAGACGACGATCTCGATCAACGACAACCGCAAGCGCGCCATGGGCCGCAAGGTGGTCGCGGCCATGGGCGGCGATGTCCGGGGCAAGAGCATTGCCGTGCTCGGCCTGACCTTCAAGCCGAACACCGACGACATGCGCGACAGCCCGGCGATTTCGATCATCCAGGCGCTGCAGGACGCCGGCGCCTCGGTAACCGGCTACGATCCCGAAGGCATGGACAATGCCCGGCTGGTGATCGACAATATTGCCTATGCCGATGACGCCTATGGCGCGGCGCGCGGCGCCGATGCGATCGTCATCGTCACCGAATGGAACCAGTTCCGCGCGCTCGATTTCGCCCGGCTGAAATCCGTGATGACGTCGCCGGTCCTGGTCGACCTCAGAAACATCTATCGCCATGACGAGGTCACGAAGCACGGCTTTACCTATACGAGCATCGGCAGACCCACGAGCGGCGCTAAAGCGTAAATCGTAATCAGCAAAGGCCGATCCATGCGCTATCTCATCACCGGAACCGCCGGGTTCATCGGGTTCCATCTCGCCAAGCGCCTGCTGGACGAGGGCCATTTCGTCGTCGGCTTCGACGGCATGACGCCCTATTACGACGTCAAGCTCAAGGAAAAGCGCACCGCCATCCTCTCTCGCTCCAACGGCTTCAAATCCGTGACCGGCATGCTGGAGGACAAGGCGGCGCTCGATCATGCCGCCGAACTGGCGGAGCCCGACGTCATCGTGCATCTCGCAGCCCAGGCCGGCGTGCGCTACAGCCTCGAAAATCCGCGCTCCTATGTCGATTCCAATCTCGTCGGCTCGTTCAACGTGCTGGAACTTGCGAGAAACATTCAGCCGAAACATCTGCTGCTCGCCTCCACCTCCTCGGTCTACGGCGCCAACGAGAAGATCCCCTTCGCCGAAAGCGACAAGGCCGACGAGCAGATGACGATCTACGCGGCCACCAAGAAGAGCATGGAGCTGATGGCGCACAGCTACGCCCATCTCTTTGACGTGCCGACCACCGCCTTCCGCTTCTTCACCGTCTACGGCCCCTGGGGCCGGCCGGACATGGCGCTGTTCAAGTTCGTCGACGCCATCAGGAACGACCGCCCGATCGAGATCTACGGCGAAGGCAAGATGAGCCGCGATTTCACCTATATCGACGATCTCGTCGAGGGCATCGTCCGGCTGATCGGCGTCATCCCCTCGGAGGAGAACCGCGTCGTATCGGATACGATCACCGACACGCTGTCGAAGAATGCGCCGTTCCGCGTCGTCAATATCGGCGGCGGCCAGCCCGTCGGTCTGATGAGTTTCGTCGAGACCATCGAGACCATGCTCGGCAAGAAGGCGATCCGGCACATGCTGCCGATGCAGCCCGGCGACGTGCACAATACCTATGCCGTGCCGGACCTGCTGGTGGCGCTGACCGGCTTCAAGCCGCAGATCGAGGTCGACGAGGGCGTGCGCCGCTTCGTGGAGTGGTATCAGGAACATTATTGAGCCGTTCGAGCGACATCAAAGCGGCACCTGCCACGACTGCTTGATCTTCTGCATCGCAACGCTCCCTTGATGCAGCCGAAGACCGTAAAGCCCATGTCGAGCTTTGCGGCGTCGAGGATGACGAGGTAGTGGACGAGGTAGTGCTTGACGATGCACTCGCTGCAGATCATCGCAATCGCGTCGGCCGGCATTTTTCGGCATGGACTCGTGTGAAACCCTTTCTCAGGCGATATGAAAATGACGGAGATCATCGAGGCGGAGCACCGGATTGAGAGCGCCGGCGGGCATCTTTATGCCAAATCCTGGACGCCGCATGTCCTGCCCCCCAGGCAGCCGATCATCCTCTTCCACGATTCTCTCGGATGCGTGACGCTTTGGCGGGATTTCCCGCGGCTGCTTGCCCATAGCCTCGGGCGGCGTGTCATCGCCTATGATCGGCTGGGCTTCGGCCGCTCCGATGCCCGCACCGACACTTTGAAGCGGGATTTCACCGCCCTGGAAGCCGAGCGTTTCGTGCCCCTTCTGTGCGACGAATTGTCGGTCGGGGACTTCATCGCCTGTGGGCATAGCGTCGGCGGCATCATGGCGGTGGAGACCGGAGCCAGGTTTGCCGAACGGTGCCAGGCGGTCGTCACCATCGCCGCCCAGGCCTTCGTGGAGGAGACCACGCTGGAGGGCATCCGAACCGCCCAGCGGGAATTCGCGTCGGCCGAGGCGCTCGCCCGCCTTGGCAAATATCATGGCGACAAGACGGACTGGGTGCTGCGTGCCTGGATCGACACCTGGCTTGCCCCGGGTTTCGCCGACTGGACCCTCGATGCCGCGCTTGAAAAGCTGCGCTGCCCGGTGCTCGCCATTCATGGCGACCGGGATGAATACGGCTCCCTCGCACATCCGCGCCGGATCGCCGCGACACGCGGATCGCTCCACATCCTGCCGGATACCGGCCATTCGCCCCATCGCGAACGGCCGACGCAGGTCATGAAGGCAATCGAGGATTTCCTGGCTTGACGCCAGGTCTCAAGCGGGACTTGCGGAAAAACCGCAGGAGAACGACCTATTCGGCCTGACCCGCCGTATGATAGGCGCGGTCGAAATAGACCAGCCCCTGCCCGCCGTCGCGCTGGCGGATGGCGTCGACTTCACACATCAGGATATCATGCGTGCCGCCATCGGCGCGGTGCACGATACGGCAATCGAAGGAAACGAGCGCGTCCTCCAATGCCGGCGAACCGGTGGAGAGTTCCGACCACGCGGCGGCGGCGAAGCGCTCGGCCACCGGCGTCTTTCCGCCGAACAGGCGCGACAGCTCCTGATGCCCCTCCGACAGCACGTTGACGCAGAGCACGCCGTTTGCCGTCACCGCCGGATGAACGGAGGCCGTGCGGTTGAGGCAGACGAGCAGGGTCGGCGGGCTGTCGGTGACGCTGCAGACCGCGGTCGCGGCAAAGCCGGCAAGACCCGCCGGGCCATTGGTCGTGACGATGTTCACGGCAGCGGCCATCCGCGCCATCGCATTGCGAAACTCGGTTCGCGCCGCATCGGGATCGGCGACGGGCACCGCCTTCTCGATCGCCACGGATGTCTTCATGTTCATTCCCATTGTCCTACAATCGCGCCGGAAGCTGGATGCAAGCAACGTACCAAGTCGAGCTGCCGATCTCAAGCAACCGGATTTCACGGAATAGGCACGCGCAAAGCAATTAGTTTTCTATAAAATCTATCAACAAAAGGAAAAACAATCCCGCACGGGAATGTTCAGGGCATTTCGTCCTGTATTCGCGACGCACGGCAGCATGATGGGCACCCATGATGCGCCTCCTTCGCATGCGTACACAAAAAGGCAGCGGCACGGCCGCAAATTGATGCTTTCCACCGTCAACATCCTTGCCGTATCGGTTAGGAAGACGATGCATCTGAAAGGAAACGACGATGGCGAAACCCTTCTACTGGAACGAACTGACGACCTATGATTTCGCCAGCCTCTCGCCCGACACCACCATCGCCGTCCTGCCGATCGCATCGACCGAGCAGCATGGCCCGCATCTGCCGATCGCAACCGACGTCGCCATCGCCAACGGCATGCTGGCCGAGCTGAAGGTGCAGCGTCCCGACGATCTGGATTTCCTCGTGCTGCCGACCCAGGAGATCGGCAAGGCCAACGAGCATGTCTACGGTCCCGGCACGCTCTCGCTCGGCGCCGAACTGCTGATCCCCGTCTGGACGGCGATCGGCGCCAAGGTGGCCGAGGCCGGCATCCGCAAGATGGTGATCGTCAATTCCCATGGCGGCAATCTCGACATCATGGGCATCGTCGCGCGTGAATTGCGCGTGCGTTGCCAGATGGCGGTCGTCGCCACGCAATGGATGCGCTTCGGCACGCCGGACGGCATGATCGGCGAGCACGAACAGCGTTTCGGCATCCATGGCGGCGACGTCGAGACCTCGCTGATGCTGCATTTCCGACCCGAACTGGTCCGCATGGACAAGGCCGAGAATTTCGTCTCCAAGGCGGAATGGATGAAGGAACATTCGAACTATCTGCAGCCGCTGCCGCCGCATTCGCTCGCTTGGATCGCCCACGATCTCAATCCCAACGGCGTCGTCGGCAATGCCGCCAACGGCACGGCGGAAAAAGGCGCACTCATCTGCCGTCATCAGATCAAGGGCTTCATCGCGATGCTGCGCGATCTCCGGGACTATCCGCTTGCCAACCTCTATTCGAAATAGGCGTCCGGCCGGCGCCGTTCCGACGCCGAAAGAATATGCCCCTTCCCCTGAAGCTCCTCGACCAGGCCGGCAAGTTCGGCCAGCAGATACTCCACGAACAGGCTGGTCGCCGCATCGAGCGGCGCGCGCGTGCGCGCAACGAGCTTCAGCGGCTGGTGCCGGGAATGCGGCTCGGCGATCGGCCGGAAGACCAGCTCGCCGCGCCGGCACTCGGTGATGACATCGAGCGGATTGAGCAGCGTCAGCCCCGCCCCGCATTTGACCAGCTGCTTCAGCATCTCCGACGCATTGGTCTCCAGCACCGGCTCCACCTGCACCGATAGCCGCGCCAGCGTCAGATTGATGATTTCGCGCAGGCTGGTGCCCGGCTGCGCCAAAAGCAGCCGCTCCTCCACGACGTCGGCGAGATTGATCGGCCCCGGCCCGATCAGCGGATGCCCCGGCGGTAGCACGACGCCGATCGGAATGTCGAAATTGCCGAGGGAGCGAATGCCCGGCGTCGCGGGAATATTGAAACCGAGACCGATATCCACCTCGCCGGAAAGAACCGGCGCGACGGTGGTCGAGCCGGAATCATTGCGCAAGTGGATGAAAACGCGGGGATGCTCGGACAGGAACCGCGCGATGATCTCCGGCAGCGGCCCGGCCGCGAGGCCGACGGTCGTGACGATCCTGACCTTGCCGGCCTGCTGCATCTTCAGGCTGCGGATGCGCCCCTCCAGCCGCTCGTAATTCTTCAGCACCTCGCGGATATGCTCGATGCAAAGCTCGCCGGCGGCCGTCAGCCTGAGCCCGCGCGGCAGCCTTTCGAACAGCGGCGCGCCCATCTCCTCCTCCAGCGCCAGGATCTGCCGGTTGATCGCCGATGACGCCACGTTGAGCCGCGCCGCCGCCTTGCGGATCGAGCCGCAGCGCGCGATCTCGTTGATGTAGAGCAGCCGTCTGGAATGCAGCATGCGCGTCCCCCATTGCATAAATTTTACCCAGGCCGCACAATTTAGGCACAGGCGCGGGATGAGATGCCAAAAAGGCATCAATGCGCACGAATTTTGATGCTTTTCAAAGCGCAAGGCAATCGCTCAAATGCGGGAAATGGGCGTCACTGGCGGCGTCCCATGGCAAATAAGGGGAACAACCTGCCATGTCCAATGCATTGAAGACCAAAGCGTTTCTTGCCGTCATGGGCCTGGTGGCCGCCTTTGCCGTCGCCGAGCCAGCAAACGCTCTCGACAAGGTGAGCTACGGCACCAACTGGCTCGCCCAGGCCGAGCACGGCGGTTTCTACCAGGCCGTCGCCGACGGCACCTACAAAAAATACGGGCTCGACGTCTCCATCGTCCAGGGCGGCCCCAATGCCGCCAATTCGGCGCTGCTGATCTCCGGCAAGCTCGATTTCTACATGGGCGGCCCGCAGCAGGAGATCGACGCGGTCAAGCAGGGCATCCCGATCGTCGACGTCGCCGCCATCTTCCAGAAGGCGCCGCAGGTCCTGATCGCCCATCCGGATGCCGGCGTGGAAAAATTCGAGGACCTCGCCAAGCTGCCGACCCTGTTCATGAGCAAGGACGGCTACGTCACCTATTTCGAATGGATGAAGGCCAATTTCCCCGGCTTCAAGGACGAGCAGTTCAAGCCCTATAATTTCAGCCCCGCGCCCTTCCTCGCCGACAAGCAATCCGCCCAGCAGGGCTATGTGACGTCGGAACCCTATGAGATCGAGAAGCAGGCGGGATGGAAGCCGAAAGTATTCCTGATCGCCGATGCCGGCTACGCGCCTTATGCCACCATGATCACGGCGCAGAAGTCCCTCGTCGACAAGAATCCCGACCTCGTGCAGCGCTTCGTCAATGCCTCGATCGAAGGCTGGTACAACTATCTCTACGGAGACAACAAGGCGGCCAACGATCTGATCAAGAAGGACAATCCGGACATGACGGACGGCCAGATCGCCTATTCCATCGCCAAGATGAAGGAATATGGCATCGTTGAATCCGGCGAGGCTCTGGACAAGGGCATCGGCTGCATGACCGACGCGCACTACAAGAAGTTCTTCGACGACATGGTGAAGATCAAGCTCTTCGACGCCGACATCGACTACAAGAAGGCGTTCGATCCGCAATTCGTCTGCAAGGGCGTCGGGATGACGCTGAAGAAGTGACATCCGAGCAAGGGTGGCCCTCCCCCCAGCCTTCTCCCCGCTCGCGGGGAGAGGGGACGACAGCGCAAAGACGCGCCGCCGAAAGTTGTAACTGCCGCCGCGAACCATGGTGATCGAGATCGGCAGACACGAACACAATAGTTCCCTCTCCCCGTAAGCGGGGAGAGGGTCAGGGTGAGGGGCAATTCTTGCTTCAAAGCCTGTTGCCGACACCGATAGAGAGCCGGACATGACCATACCCATAGCAACCGCTGTCCCCTCCGCAGAAGCACGCAAGCGGCCGCTGGTCGTCATGGATCAGGTTTCGAAACTCTTCTCCAACGGCACGCTGGCGCTTTCCGGCATGTCGCTCACCGTCGAGAACGGCGAGTTCATCAGCCTGCTCGGCCCCTCCGGCTGCGGCAAGTCGACGGCGCTGCGCATCATCGCCGGCCTCGGCGGGGCGTCTGGCGGACGGATCGACTGGCCGAGCTCTCGCATCAATGCCAAGGGCCTGCCGGATGGCGACATCGGCTTCGTCTTTCAGGAGCCGACGCTCCTGCCCTGGAAAACCGTGCTCGACAACGTGCATCTGCCTTTGAAGCTGCGCGGCGTTACCAAGGCGGCTGCCCGCGACCAGATCATGGAGACATTGGCGACCGTCGGCCTGCAGGATTTCGCCGGCGCCTATCCGCGCGAGCTTTCCGGCGGCATGAAGATGCGCGTCTCCATCGCCCGCGCGCTCGTCATCAGGCCGAAGCTCCTGCTGATGGACGAGCCCTTCGCAGCCCTGGACGAAATCACCCGCCAGAAGCTCAACGACGATGTGCTGCGGCTATGGCAGACAACGGGGATCACCGTGATCTTCGTCACCCATTCCGTCTATGAATCCGCCTATCTCTCCAACCGCATCGTCGTCATGAAGGCCCGGCCCGGCCGCGTCCATACGGATTTTCCGCTGATCACCAGCGGCGAACGCGATCCGCTCTACCGGTCGTCGGAAGAATACCGCCAGGTTTGCGAGAAAGTGTCCCGTTCCCTGATCGAGGCCATTGGCTGGCCGGAGGCCCATTGATGAGCGACAGCGGCAGCCTACCCATCCATCTGCCTTCGGATGCAGCCGACATGCCGGCCACGCCGACGGCCCGCACGAAAGGCGCCGAACGCTGGCTCGGCATTCTCGTGCCGGTCTCGACGGTCATCGTCCTGATTGCCCTCTGGCAGCTTCTCGTCGTCGGCGCCGATATTCCGCAATATATCCTGCCGAGCCCGCTCGCCGTCGCCAAGGCGCTGGTGTCCGACTGGGGCATCCTGTCGCCGGCGCTGTGGGTGACGACGGAGATCACCTTCATCTCGCTGGCGCTCGCCCTGATCGGCGGCGTCGGCTTTGCCATCTTCCTGGTGCAGTCGCGCTGGATCGAGCTTGCCTTCTATCCGCTCGCCGTCATCCTGCAGGTGACGCCGATCGTGGCGATCGCGCCGCTGATCCTGATCTATGCGCCGAGCCGGGAAGCGGCGCTTTTGATTTGCGGCTTCCTCGTCGCCTTCTTCCCGATCCTCTCCAACATGGTGCAGGGTCTGAAAAGCGTCGATCACAATCTCCTCAACCTCTTCGACCTCTGCGGCGCCTCGCGCTGGCAGACGCTGCTGCACCTGAAGCTGCCGGCGGCCCAGCCCTATTTCATGACCGGGCTCAGGATCGGCGGCGGCCTGTCGCTGATCGCCTCGGTCGTCGCCGAATTCGCCGCCGGTTCCGGCGGCCCCAATTCCGGCCTCGCCTTCCGCCTGCTGGAGGCGCAATACCGCCAGAACATGCCGCGCCTGTTCGCCGCCCTGCTGCTGCTCTCCGCCCTCGGCGTCGCCATCTTCGCCCTCACCTCCTTCATTTCATGGCTGAGCCTGCATCGCTGGCATGAAAGCAGCCTCAAGCGGGAAAACTGATGTCCTACTCCTTCATGTCCCCGCCGAATGCCGCACGCTTCGTGCTCAGCAACGCCACCATCCCCGCCGTGACCGTCGCTGGTTTCAGCGGTCCGGTGAGCGAGGGCCTCATCAAGGCCGATATCGTCGTCGCCGATGGCCTCGTCAGGGACATCCTGCCGCCCGGCACGGCACCTGCGGAATTCGCCAAGGCGGACATGCGCGACGGCATGGTCTGGCCGACCTTCGCCGATATGCATACCCATCTCGACAAGGGCCATATCTGGGAACGCCGCGCCAATCCGGACGGCAGCTTCATGGGCGCGCTCGACGCGGTGCGCGCCGACCGCGAGGCCAACTGGTCGGCCGCCGATGTCCGAAAGCGCATGGAGTTCTCGCTGCGTTCAGCCTACGCCCACGGCACCAGCCTGATCCGCACGCATCTGGATTCGCTGGCGCCGCAGCACCGCATTTCCTTCGAGGTGTTCTCGCAGGTGCGCGAGGCATGGAAGGATAGGATCGCCCTGCAGGCCGTCGCCCTCTTCCCGCTCGATGCCATGGTGGACGAAACCTATTTCTCCGATCTCCTGACGGTGATCCGCGAGGCCGGCGGCCTGATCGGCGGCGTCACGCAGATGAGCCCCGAGATCGACCGTCAGCTCGACAAGCTGATCCGCGCCGCCGCCGACAACGGCCTCGACATCGACCTGCATGTCGACGAGACGGAGGATCGGGACGTCCTGACATTGAAGGCCATCGCCGAAGCGGTGCTGCGCAACGGCTTCACCGGCAGGGTGACTGCCGGCCATTGCTGCTCGCTTGCCCGCCAGGACGAGGATATCGCCCGCGCCACCATCGATCTCGTCGCCACCGCCGGCATTTCCATCGTCTCGCTGCCGATGTGCAACATGTACCTGCAGGACCGCCATCCAGGCCGCACGCCCCGCTGGCGCGGCGTCACCCTGCTGCACGAGCTCGCCGCCGCCGGTGTTCCCACAGCCGTCGCCTCCGACAATACCCGCGATCCCTTCTATGCCTATGGCGATCTCGACCCGGTCGAGGTCTTCCGCGAGGCGGTGCGCATCCTGCATCTCGACCATCCGCTGGATACGGCTGCCCGCGTCGTCACCACCTCGCCCGCCGAGATCCTCGGCCGCCCGGAAATCGGCCGCATCGCCGTCGGCGGCCCCGCCGATCTCGTTCTCTTCAGCGCCAGGCGCTGGAGCGAATTCCTCTCCCGTCCGCAGTCCGATCGTGTCGTCCTTCGCAAAGGCAAGGTGATCGATCGCAGCCTGCCGGACTACCGTGAACTCGATACCGTTATTGGAGCCTGACATGCCGGATTATCAGCGCATCAAGAAAGAACTCGAAGGCATCGCCGTCGAAGACAATCCGGCGCTCGTGCGCCAGAAGAGCCGTGACTTCTATTGGTATTCGCCGGTCCTGAAGCGCCAGCTCGACAATGTCACCGCCGATCTCGTGGTCACGCCGAAGACCGAGGAAGAGGTGATCCGCACGCTGAAAGTCGCCTACGCCCATGACGTCCCCGTCACACCGCGCGGCGCCGGCACCGGCAATTACGGCCAGGCCATGCCGCTTTCCGGCGGCATCGTGCTCAATCTTGCCGCGATGAACAGGATCAAGGAAATCCATCCCGGCCGCGTCATCTGCGAACCGGGCATCGTCATTGCCGAACTCGACCGCCAGACCAAGGCCCATTCGGGCCAGGAACTGCGCTTCCATCCCTCCACCGCGCAGACGGCCACCATCGGCGGCTTCATCGCCGGCGGCTCCGGCGGCGTCGGCTCGATCACCTGGGGCGGATTGCGCGATATCGGCAATATTCTGCGCCTGCGCGTCGTCACCATGGAGGCCGAGCCGCGCGTGCTCGATCTCACCGGCTGGGATCTCACCAAGGTCAGCCACGCCTACGGCACCAACGGCATCATCACCGAAATCGAGATGCCGCTTGCGCCCGCCTACGACTGGGTGGACGTGCTCGTCGGCTATGACGACTTCATGGATGCCGTCCGCTTCTCGGACGCGCTCGCCAAATGCAACGGCATCCTCGTCAAGGAAATCGCGCCGATCGCCGCTCCCATCCCGCAGGACTATTTCGCCCGTCACAAGCCCTATATCCGCCAGGGCCAATCGATCGTGGCGCTGATGATCGCGCCGCATTCGATGGCCCCCTTCGTGGCCTTCACCACGCAGCAGAAGGGCGAAATCACCTTCCGCTCCGACAAGGTGGAGAGCATGAAGGGCATCCCGCATGCCTATGAGCTTGCCTGGAACCACACGACGCTGCGCGCCATCAAGATCGATCCGACGATCACCTATCTGCAGGTGCAGTATCCCGGCCCGGATCACGTCGCCAAAGTCCGGAAGATGGTGGAGATCTTCGGCGACGAAGTGCCCGGCCATCTCGAATTCATCAAGTTCGACGGACAGATCCAGTGCTCGGGCCTGCCGCTGGTGCGCTATACCAGCGAGGCGCGGCTTGAGGAGATCATCAAGATCCACCAGGATCACGGCTGCCCGATCTTCAACCCGCATCGCTACACGCTGGAGGAAGGCGGCATGAAGCAGACGGACACCGTCCAGCTCGCCTTCAAGAAGGAAACCGATCCGAAAGGCCTGCTCAATCCCGGCAAGATGATCGCCTGGGACAACCCGGATTTCGACTTCAAATCCGGCAAGAACTACCTCTTTCCGGGACTGGCGGCGCTGATGGAGGCCTCATGAGGGTTCTCGTCCTTCATTCGCATCCCGTCGAGGAGAGTTACGGTGCCGCCCTCCACCGGCAGACGCTCGAGAGCCTGAAGGCCGCCGGCCACGAGATCGACGACTGCAACCTCTACGCCGAGGGTTTCGACCCCGTACTCTCCCGGCATGATCGGATGATCTATCACGACTATCCTGAGAATACCGAGGCCGTGAAATCCTATGTCGAACGGCTGCGGCACGCCGAAGCGCTTGTCATCGTCACGCCGGTCTGGAACTTCGGCTTTCCGGCGATCCTGAAGGGCTATTTCGACCGCGTCTGGCTTCCGGGAGTTTCCTTCGAGCTCGTGGAGGGCAAGGTGGCCTCGAAACTGCAGCATATCCGCAAGCTCGGCGCGGTGCTGACCTATGGCGCCGATCCGTTCCGTGCCTTCGTCGCCGGCAATCCGCCGAAGAAGATCGTCAAGCGCGTGCTGCGGGCGCAGATCAAGCCCTTCGCGCCCGTGGTCTTCCTCGCCCATTACGAGATGAACCGCTCGACCGACGGGACCAGAGGCCGGTTTCTGGAGAAGGTGAAACGGGAGATGGAGCGCTTCTGACCGGCGCCATCGGCAGAGCCGCGCTTTGGCGCAATGACCTTCGCTCACATCACCTTCGCCGCCGTCACCTCGACTTCCACCAGAAACTCCGGCCGCGTGAAACCGCCGACGACGATCAGGGTCGAGACCGGCTTCGGATCGAGCGTATAGCGATCGCGCACGGCCATGTAAGCCGGAAAATCCTCGCGCCTTGTGACGAAGCCGGCAATGCGGATGACGTCCGCGAAGCTCATGCCGGCGTCCTCGAGGATCGCCTTGATCGCCTCGAAGCAGAGTTCCGCCTGGCCGGTGACATCCGATGGAATATTGTCATCGAGGCCGATACCGAGCTGGCCGGACGTCACCAGCACGCTCGCGCCCGGCGGCACCAGCAGGCCGTGATTGTAATTGCCGAACGGACGACGGACGGAGGGCGGATTGAATGTCTTCTTCATCGGCTTGCGGGTCCTTGTGGTCGAGCCGATTTCAGCATGTCGAGGCGGAGCCGGCAAGCCGCTCAAAGCACCTGAACGGGCTCCTTCACCCGGTTTCGACGAACCTCCAGCAGGATGTGGCCGAAGAGCGCGGCAAGCACGATCGGCCCGCCGATCAAGGTTGCCTTCGAGGGCAGCTCCGACAGGAACAGCCAGACCCACAGGGGCGTCAGCGGCACTTCGAGCGAGGTTATCAACGTGGCGTCCGCAGCCGGGATCAAGCGCGAGCCGAAGGTATAGAGACTGAGGCCCATGGCACTCTGGACCAGGCCGAAGGCGACGATCAGCCCCAGATCATGTCCCGTCACCATGGCCGGCGAAGCAAACCAGAAGGTGACGAAGGAGCAGAGCCATGCCGACAAGGCCATTGCCGGCAGCATCGGCACGTCCCGGTGCTGCCGCATGATGACGGCGAGACCGGCAACGGCCAGGGTCATGATGACAGCCAGTCCCTTGCCGAACCAGCTTCCGTCCCCCTCGGATTCGCCCGACAGCATCACCAGCACGCCGATCAAGGCAATGACGCTGGCAACGAGGGTCGTGGCACTCGGACGCTCCCGGATGAAGACATAAGCGACGCCGGCCGTGACGAAAGGCACGGTCGCATAGATCACCATCGCATCGGCAATCGAGGTATAATAAATCGACCCGATGCCGCCGATCATGGCTGCCGTGGAAAAAACCGTTGCGGCCAGCGATGGCCAGCGCATGGAGCGAAGAACCCGCCAGGCATTGCCGCGCTCGATGTAGAAAAACAGCGCGAAGACGCCAAGGCCGGCCACGATGCCGCGGCAGAAGAGAATGGTCATCAGGTCGGCATGGATCGAGCGCACGAACAGGCCGGATGTCGACCACGCCAGGGCCGAAAGCGCCACATAGGTCACACCCAGGCGATATTGCTGCTGCTCCGCCAGCGTCACGGCGATTCCTCCCGACATGCTTATGTTTTATGCCTCGACTATTAGCGAGCGCCGAAACGGCCCACAAGCCAAGCTTGCGGCCCGCCATGTCGCGAAAGCCCGAAGAGAATGCAACGGTTGCAGAACCGCCACGCCCGTCCCGATGCAAATCGCCCGATCCGTCTTGCGGATATTTCGAGTGCCTTTACGGTATGGATGATTCGGCAGAGGGAAAACGATGCAGCTATTGCTGGCAGGCCTGTTTGCATGCGGCTGCGTGAGCCTGGTCGATGCCGTGCCATGGCCGGTCGCCGAAAGCTACGTCAACCCCCTCGTGGACTGCAGCCAAAGCAGCAATCCGGGGGCCTGTCGGCACACGCGCGAGATCTGGAAAGCCGAATACGGCGATGCCATCGACGGGAAATATCAGGAGCAGCGAAACGTCGCCTTCTGCCTGAGCACGGGCTGCGACAAGGCCATCCAGCCCGACAAAATGCTCGGCTGCGCCTGGCGGATCGTCATTGCGAAGTCCGGACATGCGGAGTTCGATGACACGGATGCCATGAACCTGAAGGTGTTCTGTGGCCCGGATTATATCGCCCAGGCGGACAGGCGCGCCGCCGAGACCCAGGCAAGAACCATGGTAATGATGATCGGGAAGTAGCTGGATGCAGGGCAACCGGCGGCCGCCCTGCATCCGAGTTTTGCATCTATTCAAGCATAAGGCGCCAAAAAGCTTCGGATCGCCTCGATCTCGTTCGGGCGGATATCGTGGCCGCCCGGATGCCATTCGAGCGTGGCCTCCGCCTTCTGCCGCGTGAAATAATCCGCAAGCGCCTTGGTCAACGGCACCGGCGAGATCGGGTCGCGCTCGCCTGCGGTGATCAGCACCCGCCGTCCTTCCAGCCCGGCATTGTTCCGCGGCTGGAACGGGATCAGCGGATGCATCAGCACGGCGGCGTCGAAGAGATCGCCATGTTCGATCAGCACATTGGCCAGGATGTTCGCGCCGTTCGAGAAGCCGAGGCCGAGTATCGGCCCGGCGCCGTGATCGGCGGCCAGGCTTTTGACATAGGCCGCCATCTTCTCCGTCGCCCGGGCAAGGTCGGCCATGTCATAGACGCCCTCGCCGGTGCGGCGGAAGAACCGTGCCGCCCCATGTTCCGAAACATCGCCGCGCGGCGAGACGATGGTCGCTTCCGGCAGCAGGCGGCTGCCGAAATCGAAGAACTGGTTCTCGTCGCCGCCGGTGCCGTGAAAGGTGAACAGGATCGGCTTGCCGGGCGCACCGGACTTCACCCGGTGCGCATAGATCGTATCCGTCATCGTCGTCTCCCTCGTTAGCCTTCGAGCGGCTCGAGATGCTGCTCGATCAGGCCGCGCAGATGCGCATGCTGGTCCGGCAGCTTCAGCGCCTCGCCGAGATGGGCCGTATCCTCGTCGCGGTCGAAGCCGGGCTCGTTGGTGGCGACTTCGAACAGCACGCCGCCGGGCGTGCGGAAGTAGATCGCCCAGAAATAATCGCGGTCGATGACCGGGGTGACCTGATAGCCCGTCTCCATCAGCGCCTTGCGCACCTCGAGCTGCTTGGCGCGGTTCTCGACGGCAAAGGCGACGTGGTGGACGGAGCCAGCGCCGGGAAGCGCGCGGTTGATATTCGGCATGGTTTCGAGATCGACATAATCGGCGCCGTTGCCGCCGGGAATGGCGAGCCGCTTGATGCCGTCATGCGTGTCGACGACCTCGTAGCCCATGTACTTCAGCAGTTCGGCCGTGGCGCCCTCGTCCCGAAGCCGCATGGCGACGGAATGGAAGCCCCGAATCGCATGTTCGGCATCGACGCCGCCATGGGTCCAGGGATCGCGCTTGTCGTCCTTGACCTCGACCAGCGCGAAACCGTCGCCGTCGGGACCGGCGAAATGCAGGCGCTTCTGGCCGAAGGATTCGTCGGCCTTCAGGCCCTCGACGCCTTGGCTGCCGAGCCGGTCGGTCCAATAGCCGATGGCACCTTCCGGAATGGAGAAGACGGTATTGCCGACTTCACCAGTGCCCGGACGGCCGCGCGCCATCTTCGGGAACGGGAAATAGGTCATGATCGTGCCGGGCGTGCCGATCTCGTCGCCATAATAGAGATGATAGACATCGGGCGCGTCGAAATTGACGGTCTTCTTCACGCGGCGCAGGCCGAGCGTATTCGTGAAGAACTTGTTGTTGGTGCGGGCATCTTCCGCCATCGAGGTAACGTGGTGAAGACCCTTGATCTGATTGAGCATCTCTAACCCCTTGTCTCGCCTGCACCGGCAGGCGTTTCTCATGGGCAGAAGATGGTCCTGTGGGCGGCGTTCCGATAGCCCCCGATCGCCAAACGGATTGTCTTCAATTATTGAACGACGAGAGATGATCGTTCAATGCCGTATCAGCTATTGCCCGGATTGGCCGGCAGCGCCCAGTCGATCGGCTCGCGGCCGTGTTCGGCGAGATAGGCATTGGCCTTGGAGAAATGCCGGCAGCCGAGGAAGCCGTTATGGGCCGACAGCGGCGACGGATGCGCCGCCTTCAGCACCAGATGGCGCTCGGTATCGACGAAAGC
>JASGEG010000479.1:0-4395 GCA_047606605.1 Rhizobium sp. | reverse complement strand
ATCCTCGCTCTTTTTCCAGGATTCGATCGGACGGTCGTGATGGCCGTCGAACGGACCGTTATAGAGGCGCTTCGGCTCGAGAAAGATCACCGGGTCCGGGTCCTCGATGGCCGCCAGAAGCAGGCCCTTGGCATCGGCCGGCGTCGAGGGGATCACCGTCTTGAGCCCGGCGACATGGGTAAAGAGTGCCTCCGGGCTCTGGCTGTGCGTCTGGGCGCCGTAAATGCCGCCGCCGGTCGGCATGCGCACCACGAGCGGGCAGGAGAACTGGCCGGCCGACCGGTATCGCAACCGCGCCGCTTCCGACACGATCTGGTCGTAGGCCGGATACATATAATCGGCAAACTGGATCTCGACGCATGGGCGCAAGCCGTAGACGGCCATGCCCACCGCAGCACCGACGATGCCAAGCTCGCTGATCGGAGCATCGAAGCACCGCGTCTTGCCATATTTCTTCTGGAGCCCGGCGGTGCAGCGGAAGACACCGCCGAAATATCCCACATCCTGCCCCATCACCACCACGCGGTCGTCCGCCGCCATGGCCACGTCATGGGCGTTTTGAAGCGCCTCGATCATCGTCATCTTCGTCATGCTCAGTACCCTGCCTGCTGGCGCTGTTCCACGAGATGCGGCGGCATCTCGGCATAGACATCTTCGAACATGAATTTCGGCGAGGGCTGGCGCCCGTCGTGCAGCGTGCCGATCGACTCGGCCTGCTTTTGAGCGGCAAGCACGGTCTCGACGACCTCGGCCTCGGCCTGCTCATGACGCTCCTCGGACCATTCGCCGATCGCGATCAGATGCGCCTTGAGCCGCTTCAGCGGATCGCCGAGCGGCCAGATGTCGCCTTCCTGCCGCGGCCGGTAGCCGGTAGGATCGTCCGATGTCGAATGGCCGGCCGCACGGTAGGTTACATATTCGATGATCGATGGCCCGAGATTGCGGCGCGCCCTCTCCGCCGCCCATGCGGCGACGGCATGTACGGCAAGATAATCATTGCCGTCGACACGGAGAGCCGGAATGCCGAATCCGTGGCCACGCGCCGCAAATGTGCTTGCCGCGCCGCGCGCGATGCCCTGGAAGGTCGAGATCGCCCACTGATTGTTGACGATGTTCAGGACGACGGGCGCCTTGTAGGTGGAGGCGAAGACGAGTGCGGCATGGAAATCGCTCTCTGCCGTCGAACCGTCGCCGATCCAGGCCGCTGCAATCTTCGTGTCGCCGGCGATCGCCGACGCCATGGCCCAGCCGACTGCCTGGATGTACTGCGTCGCGAGATTGCCGGAAATCGAGAAAAAGCCATGCGCCCGCGATTGGTAGAAGACCGGCAACTGACGGCCCCGCGCGCTGTCGCCCTCGTTCGAATAGACCTGGCACATCATGTCGACGATCGGATAGCCCGCCGCGATGAGGAGCCCGGCCTGCCGATAGGTCGGGAAGTTCATGTCGCCCTGGTCAAGCACGCGCTGGAAGGCGCAGCTGATGGCTTCCTCGCCCGCATGCTGCATGTAAAAGGATGTCTTGCCCTGGCGCTGCGCGATCATCATGCGACCATCATAGGCTCGCAGTGTCATCATGTGGCGCAATCCGTCGCGCATCTGCTCGGGCGTCAGAGCGCCGGCCCAGGGACCTTTGGCCTGCCCGTCCTCGTCCAGCACCCGAATGATGCCGAAAGCGAGATCGCGCATGTTTTCCGGCGCTTCATCCACCGGGGGACGCCGGAGGTCGCCGGCGCGTGGAACATCAAACCGGGAAAAATCCGGCTGGTCGCCGGGACGGAACTCCGGCTCCGGGATGGTCAGTGAGAGCTTGTTCTCAGTCATCGGTCCTCCTCAACGCCCGACAAAATTCGCTCGCCGCTTTCCAGAAAGACGATCCGCCCGATATGGCGTTTCGATCCCGACGCGATGCTCGTCCGGTATCCGCATCAATCGAAAATATGACGGGCGATGATCAGCCTCATGATCTCGTTGGTGCCTTCCAGGATCTGGTGCACACGCAGGTCGCGGACGATCTTCTCGATGCCGTAGTCTTCGAGGTAGCCGTAGCCGCCATGCAATTGCAGCGCCGCATTGGCCACATCGAAGCTCGTATCCGTCACGAACCGTTTGGCCATGGCACAGAATTTGGATGCATCGGGGGAATTGCCGTCGAGCTTCCAGGCGGCCTGGTACAAAAGCGTCCTTGCCGCCTGCAGCTCGGTTTCCATGTCCGCCACCTTGAACTGGAGCGCCTGAAAGCTGCTCAATGGGGCACCGAAGGCACGGCGCTCGCGCATGTGGGAGACGGCCTTGTCCAGCGCGAACTGGGCGCCTCCGAGCGCGCAGGCGGCAATGTTCAACCGCCCTCCGTCCAGGGCTTTCATCGCATAGCGGAACCCGGCCCCGATTTCGCCGAG
Organism: Rhizobium sp.; assembly: GCA_047606605.1. Taxonomy (GTDB): domain Bacteria; phylum Pseudomonadota; class Alphaproteobacteria; order Rhizobiales; family Rhizobiaceae; genus Rhizobium. The sequence continues at coordinate 1,997 of JASGEG010000479.1, read as the reverse complement.
CCGGTTTTCCAGCGGAACCCGGCAGGCATCGAAATGAACCTGTGCCGTCGGCTGGGCGCGCCAACCCATCTTTCGCTCGAAGGCCCCGAAGCTCATGCCCTCGCTGCCGCTGGGCACGACGACTGTCGAGATACCCTTCGGCCCTTCACCGCCGGTCCTGCACATGACGATGTAGAGATCGGAATAGTTGCCGCCGGAAATGAACGCCTTCGTGCCGTTAAGGACATAGTGATCGTCAATGACGCGTGCGGTCGTGCGCAATGCCGCGGCATCGGAACCGGAGCCCGGCTCCGTGAGACAGTAAGATGCCACCTTGCGGAAGGCGCAGAGGTCGGGAAGCCATGCCGATCTCATGGCATGCGATCCGAATGTATCGATCATCCAGGCGCACATGTTGTGGATCGAAACGAAGGCCGCGATCGACGGGCAGGCTTGCGACAGGGCTTCAAAGATCAGTACGGCATCCTGCCGGGATAGGCCCGATCCGCCGAACTCCTCCGAAACGTAGATGCCACCGAATCCCAGGGCGCCGATCTCCTCCAGCATGTCCCTTGGAATGGTGCCTTCGTGTTCCCACGCCGCGGCGTGCGGCGCGATGCGTTCTGCGGCAAACGACGCCGCCATGTCGAAGATTGCTTGCTGCTCGGTACTTAGAGAGAAGTCCACGATACGCTCCGCAATTCAGCAGGAATGAAATCACGCCGGCCGGGCATCGCCTCGTCGGCACCGACAATGGTGAGATCGAGGATGTCGTGGAGACGCAGGCGTTCAACGAACGTATGTGCCGGCAGGTTCCCGCATACCTCGAACTGCAGCTCCATCGTATAGAGCGGAGCGGATTGCGAGACATTCAGGCCCAGCAACCGAAACCCCATCTTCCGCAAGATATCGAGGGCTCGCAGAAGCGCATCATAGGGTTCAAATGCCGAGAATCGTATCGTGTGCATGATGCCTCCCGCTCATCTTGCTCGCGTAGAAAGAACGCTATTCCCGAACAGGCCAAATTGTTTATCGAATGTTGCGGAAAATGCGCCATTGTTAAAAACAAGATTTTGCATTTTAATCGTATTGAAAAACATTCGTTTGAGGACGCCATGAGCAAGGCATTGGACCGTATCGATCGCAAAATCATGCGCGCACTCGTCGAGGATGGTCGCCTCACCAATACCCAGCTTGCCGAGATGGTCGGTCTGTCGCCGGCGCCCTGCTGGCAGCGGGTTCGCCGCCTGGAAAGCGACGGCTACATTGCCGGCTACACCGCAGTTCTCGACCAAAGCATGCTGGGGGCCAAAGAAACCGTGCTGCTGGAAGTGACGCTCGATCGCCATGACGACGAAGCCGTGGCCAATTTCGGCAAGGCGATGGCCGCCCTTCCCGAAGTGATCGAGGTTTACCTGACGACAGGCGAATACGACTACTTTATCAAGGTCGCCGTCGAGGGCACGCAGGGCTATGCGGATTTCCTCGGGAAGAAGCTCTACAAGATTCCGGGTGTCCGCCATTCACGCTCGAGTTTCACGCTCGGCTGCCTGAAACGCTCGCTTTCCGTTTCCCCGTTTTCGGACTGACCCACCGCACGCAGCGCTGTCGCAGCGAGTCGCGCGGACGTCCGGAACTGAACAGCGTTTCAGAAAAACGAAATTGCTCAACTGACCTTCAAGGAAGATGGTTGCCGTCGGAGGCTCGGCCAAGGCAGGGCTTGAGAGGGACAGTCTACGACCAGACGAGGAACGATCTCGCGGTCGAGGGGAGGCGTATATGGTGAGCGGCGGCAAGACGGCCGGCACGACGAGCGGCGGTGCGCCCAAGAGGCCGATCAAGCTCAGCCAGGAAATGGTTGTTGTCGGCATTTCCGCCTTGTTGTTTTTGATCTTTTCCATCGGTCTCGACAATTTCCTGTCCAAAGGCAACATCATTGCGCTCCTGAAGAATGTCTCGATCCTCGGCACGCTGGCGGTGGGCATGGGTTTCGTCGTGGTCGGGCGCGGCATCGATCT
>JASGEG010000478.1:0-3959 GCA_047606605.1 Rhizobium sp. | reverse complement strand
TGGATCGATCGATCGATTGCCGGCCGTCATCGGCACCGCCGGCGCCAATGTCGGCAATTACGGCAAGCGACTGGAAGAGCTCCTGCCCTTTTCAGGCGGGCGGGTCGTCACGGATGCCACGATCGCGCTCCAGGGCGCGCTCGGCGATGCCGATGGGATTATCGGCGCCTTCGGCACCGGTTCCGTCTACAATGCCCGGCGCAATGGCAAGAGCTGGGGTATTGGCGGCTGGGGCTTTGTCATCGGGGACCAGGCAAGCGGCGCGCGACTTGGCCGCGACTTGCTTGAGCGCGTGCTTCTGGCGCATGACGGGATATTGCCGCCCTCGCCGCTGACGGAAAAAATCATCGCCGAGTTCGGCAGCGATCCAGAGCGCGTGGTCGAATTCGCCCACGCCTCCAAGCCCAAGGACTTTGCGCGCTATGCGCCGATCGTCTTCGAATATGCCGAAAGAGACGATGCTGTCGCCGTCGAGATCGTGAAAGCGGCGGCAAATGCGATCGCCCAGAGCCTCGATGCACTCCTTTGGCCGGAATGCCCATCGATCTGCCTCCTCGGCGGCCTCTCGAAAGCCTATCATCCGTGGCTCGAAGCCCCTCACAGGACGCTGCTTGCCGAGCCCAAAGGCGACGCCCTGCGCGGCGCCGTGGAACTGGCTGCGAAGACATTACAGGACAGGAAGGAGTTCACGCGATGAGCGAGGACTTGAGCGCGATCTTCTCGCCAGGGCGCCTGCTCGCGGGCGGCACCGGTCCGCTTTATGTCAAGCTGCGCCGGACGCTTGAGGATGCCGTCAAGCTCGGTACGCTGAAACATGGCGATGCCCTGCCGCCGGAGCGCGATATTGCCGAATATGCAGCCGTCAGCCGCGTCACGGTGCGAAAGGCGATCGACGATCTCGTCGCCGAGGGCATCCTCGTGCGCCGCCACGGGTCCGGCACCTTCGTCGCCAAGCCGGTCTCCAAGGTCGAACAGCGGCTATCGCAGCTCACCTCCTTCACCGAGGATATGGCACGACGCGGCATGACCGCCCGCTCCGAATGGCTGCATAAGGGCGTGCATACGCCCTCGCCCGATGAGATGATGATTCTTGGGCTTGCCGCCGGCACCAAGGTTTCCCGGCTGAGCCGCCTGCGCATCGCCGACGATCAGCCGCTCGCCATCGAACATGCCAGTGTTTCCGGCGAGTTCCTGCCCGATCCGTCGATCGTCACATCCTCGCTCTATGCCGAACTGGAAAAGCGCCAGGTCCGCCCGGTGCGCGCCGTGCAGCGCATATCGGCGACCAACATGAAAGAAGCCGATGCCGGCCTGCTGGGCGTTCCCATCGGCGCCGCGGGCCTATCGATCGAGCGCATTTCCTATCTCGGCTCGGGCCGCGCCGTGGAATTCACCCGCTCGCTCTATCGCGGGGACGCCTATGACTTCGTCGCGGAACTGACGATCGGCGCGACGTAAAATACGTTCAGAATCAAAAAAATGCGGCCGAAAGGTGAATCACCTCTCGACCGCATGAACGACCTGAATCAGATTATCAGCCGGTCGGCCCAACCCGCCGAAACGACTCGCAATTACGCTGCGTCGTCCACAGCCGCATCGCGCTTTTCCGGCACATAGTTGAGCACCGGCCCAAGCCAGCGCTCGACCTCGGCAACCGGCATTGCCTTGCGGGCGGCATAATCCTCGACCTGATCGCGCTCGACCTTGGCGACACCGAAATAATAGGAGTCGGGATGGCCGATATAGAGGCCGGAGACCGAGGAGCCGGGCCACATGGCATAGCTTTCGGTGAGTTTCACACCGGTCGCCGCTTCGGCATCGAGCAGGCGGAACAGGGTCTCCTTCTCGGTATGATCCGGCTGGGCCGGATAGCCCGGAGCCGGCCGGATGCCGGCATAGGCTTCCGCCAGGAGATCATCGCCGCTCAAGTTTTCGTCTTTTGCGTATCCCCAGAACTCGCGGCGCACCCGTTCGTGCATGCGCTCCGCGAAAGCTTCGGCGAAGCGGTCGGCCAGAGCCTTGACGAGGATCGAAGAATAATCGTCATTGGCGCGCTCGAAGCGCTCGGCGATGGCAACCTCCTCAATGCCAGCGGTGACAACGAAACCGCCGACATAATCGCCCACGCCGCTCGAAACCGGCGCAACGAAATCGGAGAGGGCCACGTTCGGGCGGCCGTCCCGCTTCGACAGCTGCTGGCGCAGCGTATAGAGGGTCGCAAGCTCCTCGGAACGCTCCGCATCGGTGAACAGACGGATGTCATCGCCGACGGCGCCGGCTGGCCAGAACCCGATGACGGCGCGCGGACGGAACCACTTCTCAGTGATGATCTTTTCGAGCATGGCCTGCGCGTCAGCATAAAGCTGCCGTGCCGCTTCGCCCTGCTTTTCATCTTCAAGGATTGCCGGGAAGCGACCCTTCAGCTCCCACGTCTGGAAGAACGGCGTCCAGTCGATGTATTTCGCAAGCTCCTCAAGGTCGTAGGTTTCAAAGACCTTGGTGCCGAAGAATTGCGGCGCGACCGGCCGGTACGCGCTCCAATCGATCTTTTCGCCATTCTCGCGGGCACGTGCGATCGGCAGCCTTACCTTTTCCGCCTCGCTGCGGGCATGCGCCGCCGCAACCTTTGCATATTCGGCCCTCACCGTATCGACATAGCCCTGTCGAGCATCCGGCGACAGCAGCGCCGAGACCACGCCGACGGCACGGCTGGCATCGGTGACATAAACCGTCTGCCCCTTCTCGTAGCTCGGATGGATCTTTACGGCCGTATGCACACGGCTGGTCGTCGCCCCACCAATCAACAGCGGAATATCGAAGCCCTGCCGCTCCATCTCCGAAGCCACATGCACCATTTCATCGAGCGAGGGCGTAATCAAGCCGGACAGGCCGATGATATCGACCTTCTCGGCAATCGCCGTCTCGAGAATCTTCGTCGCCGGCACCATGACGCCGAGATCGATGATCTCGTAATTATTGCAGGCGAGCACGACGCCGACGATGTTCTTGCCGATATCATGCACGTCGCCCTTGACGGTCGCCATCAGCACCTTGCCGGCCGCATGGCGTTCGTCGCTGCCGCCATTAGCGAGCTTCTCCGCCTCCATATAGGGGAGCAGCACGGCGACTGCCTGCTTCATGACGCGGGCCGATTTCACCACTTGCGGCAGGAACATCTTGCCTGAACCGAACAGATCGCCGACGACATTCATCCCGGCCATCAGCGGACCTTCGATGACATGCAGCGGCCGCTCGGCCTTTTGCCGCGCCTCCTCCGTATCGACGTCGATATAGTCGGTGATGCCGTTGACCAGCGCATGCTCCAGCCGCTTCTCGACCGGCCATTCGCGCCAGGCGAGATCCTGCACCTTGGCTTCCCGGCTGCCCGCGCCGCGAAAACGCTCGGCGACTTCGAGCAGTCGCTCGGTGCCATCCGTCCGGCGGTTGAGGACGACGTCCTCGCAGGCGTCCCGCAGCTCCGCATCGATATTATCGTAAACAGCAAGCTGACCGGCATTGACGATGCCCATGTCCATGCCGGCCTGAATGGCATGGTAGAGGAACACGGCATGCATCGCCTCACGCACCGGCTCGTTGCCGCGGAAGGAGAACGAGAGGTTCGAGACACCCCCGGAAATATGCACCAGGGGCATGGTCTGGCGGATCGTCCGCGTCGCCTCGATGAAGTCGACGCCGTAATTATTATGCTCTTCGATGCCGGTCGCAACAGCGAAGATATTCGGATCGAAGATGATATCTTCCGGCGGCAACCCTGCCGCTTCGGTCAGAAGCTTATAGGCGCGGGTGCAGATCTCCACCTTGCGCTGGTAACTATCGGCCTGCCCCTGCTCGTCGAAGGCCATGACCACGACGGCCGCACCATAATTGCGCAGCAGTCGCGCCTGCCTGAGGAAATTCTCCTCGCCTTCCTTCAGCGAGATGGAGTTGACGATCGGCTT
>JASGEG010000477.1:0-6216 GCA_047606605.1 Rhizobium sp. | reverse complement strand
GTATCCCCATTTGCGAGGAGATCTGGAACGATCTCGGCATCTGCGAAACCCTGGCAGAAAGCGGCGCGGAAATCCTTCTGGTGCTGAACGGTTCGCCCTATTATCGCGGCAAGGTGGACGTCCGCCATCAGGTTGCGCTCCGTCAGGTGATCGAATCCGGACTGCCGCTCATCTTCGCGGCCCAGGTCGGCGGCCAGGACGAACTCGTCTTCGACGGCGCAAGCTTCGGCTTCAATGCGGACAAGACGCTGGCCTTCCAGATGAGCCAGTTCGAAACCGCGCTGGCGGTGACCACATGGAAGAAGAATGGCGACGGCTGGCATTGCGCCGAAGGGCCGATGGCGCATATTCCCGAAGGCGAAGAGGCCGATTACCGCGCCTGCCTCCTGGGTTTCCGCGACTATGTGAACAAGAATGGCTTCAAGTCGGTCGTGCTCGGCCTGTCCGGCGGCATTGACTCGGCGATCTGCGCGGCGATTGCCGTCGATGCGCTCGGCGAGGAGCGGGTGCGTACGGTCATGCTGCCGTATCGCTATACGTCCGAGGACTCCCTGAAGGATGCGGCGGATTGCGCGAAGGCGCTCGGTTGCCGTTATGATATCGTGCCGATCGAGGAGCCGGTGACCGGCTTCACCTCGGCCCTGGCCGATCTCTTCGAAGGCACTGAAAGTGGCATTACCGAAGAGAACCTGCAGAGCCGCGCGCGCGGTACGATCCTGATGGCGATCTCCAACAAGTTCGGCTCGATGGTGGTGACGACGGGCAACAAGTCGGAAATGTCGGTCGGCTATGCCACGCTCTATGGCGACATGAACGGCGGCTTCAATCCGATCAAGGATCTCTACAAGATGCAGGTCTACGCGCTGTCGCGCTGGCGCAACCTGCATGTGCCGCCGGGCGCGCTCGGGCCGTCCGGCGAGGTCATTCCGTCAAACATCATCGACAAGGCGCCTTCGGCCGAGCTTCGGCCGAACCAGACGGACCAGGATTCGCTGCCGCCTTATCCGGTGCTGGACGATATCCTCGAATGCCTGGTCGAAAAGGAAATGGCGGTCGAGGAGATCGTCGCGCGCGGTCATGATATCGCGACGGTCCACCGGATCGAGCATTTGCTTTATCTCGCCGAATACAAGCGCCGCCAGTCGGCGCCGGGCGTGAAGATCACCAAGAAGAATTTCGGCCGCGACCGGCGCTATCCGATCACCAACCGGTTCCGCGATCGTTGATCGTAACGCCATCCGGAAAATGGAGACGCTATGCGCAGTTCGGTCGAGATCTACAATATCCGTACCGGCGAGAACCGGGTTGTCTGGCAGACGAACAAGCTGATCGAGGCGCCGAATTTCGCGCCGGACGGGCGCTACCTGCTATTGAACGGCGATGGATTGCTCTATCGGCTTGCCGTCGATGGCGGGAGCGAACCGGTCCAGGTCGACACCGGCTTTGCGAGGCTCTGCAACAACGACCACGGCATTTCGCCCGATGGGTCATTGATCGCCATCTCCGACAAGACGGAGCATGGCAAGTCCTGCATCTATGTCCTGCCGGCCGCCGGTGGCGTGCCTCGGCAGGTCACCGGCAATCTGCCGTCCTATTGGCATGGCTGGTCGCCCGATGGGCAGCGCTTCTCCTATTGCGGCATCCGCAACGACGTCTTCGATATCTACACGATCTCGGTCGAGGGTGGCGAGGAGACACGGCTGACGCATGGCGAGGGCCGCAATGACGGGCCCGACTATTCCGCCGACGGGCAGTGGATCTATTTCAATTCCAGCCGCACAGGCCTGATGCAGATCTGGCGAATCCATCCCGACGGCACCGGTCTCCAGCAGGTGACACATGACAATTACGGCAACTGGTTTGCCCATCCGTCGCCGAAGAACGACAAGGTGGTGCTGATCTCCTACGACCCCGATGTCTTCGACCACCCGCGCGATCTCCATGTCCGCATGCGATTGATGGACATGGATGGCGGCAACCTCGAGACCCTGTTCGAGCTGTTTGGCGGGCAGGGAAGCATCAATGTGCCGAACTGGTCGCCCAACGGCGATGCGTTCGCCTATGTCCGCTATGAGCCGGCGTAACGCTCTGGACAGATCGGAACGGCCGCGATACATCTGATGCGTTCTCAGGGCGCATCCGATCCGCGGGAAGGGCGAGGCCCACCTGATGCATAAAATTTAGACTGCCACACCTCTTTTCAGTCTGTGGGCGCGGATACCGGACGTGAATGAAAGGAGGTCTTTCATGACCACGCGCTCTTTGGCGGGCAATGTCACCGTCGATTCCCTCAAAAAGCAGGCCAAGGCTTTTCTGAAGGCCGTCCGATCCGGCGATCCGTCGGCGCACAGTCGCGTCGCACCGTATTTTGCCGATATCACCGAAGTGGGACTTCAAGATGTACAGCTCGTCCTGGCCCGCGAGTTCGGGTTTTCGAGCTGGGCAAGGCTCAAGGCGCATCTGGAGAGCAACGACCGCCAATCGATGCCTCAGGATCAGCTGGTCAACCAGTTTCTGTCTCTTGCGACGGTGTCCTATTTCTCCGGCATTCCCGCGGACCCTTTGCGCTTCGCGGACGCGCTCAAGCTATTGGAGGCGCATCCGGAGGTCGCCGGGGACAGTATCCATGTCGCCGCCATGCTTGGCGATGCGGATGGGGTGAGCCGCTGGCTCGATCGTCAGCCACAGCTTCTTGACCGCAAGGGCGGGCCGCATGATCTTACGCCGCTCATGTATGCCGCCTATGCCCGCTTGCCGGGCCGCTCCAGCTTGCCGGCGGCCAGAGAACTCGTCAGGCGTGGCGCCGACGTCAACGCCTTCTTCCTCGATAGCGGCCAGTATCGCTTCACCGTCTTGACGGGCGTCTTCGGCGAGGGCGAGGCGGGGAAGGTGCGGCAGCCGGCACATCCGGAATGCGAGGCCTTCGCGCGGCTGCTGCTCGATGCCGGTGCCGAGGCCAATGACAGCCAGGCGCTCTATAACCGCATGTTCGAGCCCGACAACGGCTGCCTGAAATTGCTGCTGGAATACGGGCTCTCCGCGAGCGACAGGAACAACTGGCTGGTGCGCGAGGACGGCAGGCTGGTTGCGAATTCGCAGACGGTGTTCGACTACCAACTGGCCTGGGCGCTCGAGCATCGCATGGGCGAACGCGTGCGGCTGCTGGTGGACAATGGCGCCGATGTCCTCAAGCCTGTTAACGGCCGTACACCCTATGAATGGGCGAGGCTTGGTGACGACAAGGATCTCGTGCTGTATCTGGTGCGGAAGGGAGCGGTCGCTGTTCGCCTGAAACGCGAGGATTGGGTCTATATCCAAATCCGGCAGGGAGCCCGCGATGCGAGGGCCGATCCGGCGATATTGGTCGAGCACGTAAAGAGAATAGCCCGCGATCTCGATATTCCTGAGGCGATGCACGAGGCCCACCCCGCCATGCTGCACGAGGCCGCCGGCGAAAATGATCTGCGGGCCGTTCGGCTCATGCTGCTGCTGGGCTTCGATGTGAACGCGATGACCAGCCGCACGCCGCTGCATGAAGCGGCCTTGCACGGTCATATCGAGATGGCGAAGCTGCTGATCGCGAATGGAGCCGATACCACCATTCGCGATTCTTATTTTTATTCAGGCCCGATCGGCTGGGCGGAATATAATGGTCAGGCCGAGATGGTTGAATTTCTGAAGAGCCAGCCGCTCGATATCTTCGCGGCCGCCGCCTTTGGCCAGATCGATCAGCTGGCGGATATTTTGACGATGCGGCCCGAACAAAGGGATATCCGCTTTGGCGAATTCCGCCCGCGTGGGCAGGTCAACGATCAGGATTGGATGACACCGCTCGGCTTTGCCATTGTCAACGAGCGCGTCGACGCGGTCCGTTTCCTGTTGGAGCAGGGTGCCGATCACTTCGTGCGGGATGCGACGGGCCGCTCCTATCGCGATCTGGCGGCGGAGACGGGCGACGAGGCCATCATCACGCTGCTGCACCCGCCTATTGCGTCGGCTGCGGCCCGGCTGCCTTCGGATGCTTGAGGTCGAGGCTGCCCTGGTCGGTCGCAAGGAATTGCGGGCCGACCTGGCGCACCTTACGGGCCGAAGGATCGTAAGGCCGATCCTGCTGCATCGGTTTTGGCTCGGCTTGTGTGACCTTGGGCGCAGCAGCTGCTGGCGCCTGCTTCTGCGGGACTTCGGTATCGGCCTTGGGCTTTTGGGTCTCGATCGTGGTGATCGAGCTTTCCGGCTGGGCGAGCGATTGACGCTGCTCGCGCGCGGGAGCGGGAGGCTCGGGCGTCCTGCGAGTCTCGATGACGGTATCCGGCGTCGCGGAGGAGGGAATGCTGCAGCCGTTTTGCTGCATTTCGTCCAGCAATTCCCGTCGTTCCGTACCGGCGTCGTCGATGCGGGATACGCTCAGCTCACGCTCATCCGTCAGGGAAGCAAGATCATCCCGCATGCGCTGCATCGCGTCGTGCATGTCGTCGCAGACGGCTTCATTATCGTCGCCGAGTACCGTCAGGCTGCCGTCGGGTGTGCAGCCCTGATTGCGCATGTCGCTTTTCAGCCGCCGGATCATCATGTTCTGCTGGACGATGGCGCGCGAAAGTTCGCGCGCCTTGGCGTTGGCGCCGATGAGTTCCGTGGTATCGGCGTATTGTCCACGCAGATCCTCGCAGATGCTATTCGCTTGCGCAAAGACCGGCGTTGTCGCCAACAGCGACAGCAACAGGCAGGGCGAGAGGAGTTGTTTGCCGCGGCTCACATTATGCTCTTCGAAAAGCGGATGAATGTCAGGGAATATATACTGCGGAGCTTAACAGCGTATCCATCAAAACTCGCTGATTTCGAAAGTTTTTGGGAGACGATCAGCCACATCCGCCTTTTCGAACGGCCGCCAGCGCGCGGCCGCTCGCAGGGCATGTCCTCAGCCCGGCTGCGACGCCTCGACGACGGCAAGGGCCGCCATGTTGACGACGCCGCGCGACGTGACTGAGGGCGAAAGGATATGGGCAGGCATGGCCGTGCCGAGCAGGATCGGGCCGACATGCAGGCTGTCCGTCATGGTCTTGACGACGCCGAGCGTGATGTTGGCGGCGTCAAGATTGGGGAAGACCAGCAGGTTGGCTTCGCCGGAGAGCGTGCTGTTCGGCATGACATGGCGGCGCAGGCTCTCGGAGATGGCGCTGTCACCATGCATTTCGCCGTCGACTTCCAGGTCCGGCGCCTTTTCGCGGACAAGCGCCAGCGCATCGCGCATCTTGGTTGCGCTCTCCGATTCCCGCGAACCGAAGTTCGAATGCGAGACGAGGGCTGCGCGCGGCTGGATGCCGAAGCGCTTGATCTCCTCGGCCGCCAGCACGGCCGACTCGGCGATTTCTTCGGCGCTCGGGTTAAAGGTGACGTAGGTGTCGGTGTAGAAGGTCGCGCCGCGCTGCGAGATCAGCAGGCTGAGCGCGGAGAAGTCGCGCACGTCGGGGCGCTTGCCGATGATCTGGCGGACGATGCGCAGGTGGCGCTCGTAGCGGCCTTCGAGACCGCAGATCAGCGCATCCGCTTCGCCGCGCTTCAGGGCGAGGGCGCCGATGACGGTGGTGTTGGTGCGCACGATGGTGCGCGCCGCTTCCGGAATGACGCCGCTGCGGCCCACCAGGGAGAAATAAAGCTCGACATATTCGCGGAAGCGCGGATCGTCTTCCGGGTTGATGACGGCGAAGTCGGTGTTCGGCCGGATCTTCAGGCCGTAGCGCTTCAGGCGGGTCTCGATGACCGAAGGACGGCCGATCAGGATCGGCGCGGCCGTGCCTTCTTCAAGCAGGACCTGGGCGGCACGCAGGACGCGCTCGTCCTCGCCTTCGGAAAAGACCACACGCTTGCGTTCGGCGACCTTGGCGGCGGCGAAGAGCGGCTTCATGACGAAGCCGGAGCGGAAGACGAAGCGGTTGAGCTCGTCCATATAGGCGTCGAAATCGGTGATCGGGCGCAGCGCCACGCAGCTTTCTGCCGCCGCTCTGGCGACTGCCGGCGCGATGCGCAGGATCAGGCGCGGGTCGAAGGGCGAGGGGATGAGATAATCCGGGCCGAAAACCGGGGTCTCGCCGGTATAGGCGCGGGCGGCGACATCCGAGGGCTCCTCGCGGGCGAGCGAGGCGATGGCGCGCACGGCGGCCATCTTCATTTCCTCGTTGATCGTCTTGGCGCCGCAATCGAGCGCGCCGCGGAAGATAT
>JASGEG010000476.1:0-39281 GCA_047606605.1 Rhizobium sp. | reverse complement strand
GTAAAAAGCGTGAAAACTATATGCGATAAAATAGAATGAGAATGGCTGGGGCGCCAGGATTCGAACCTGGGAATGCCGGTACCAAAAACCGGTGCCTTACCGCTTGGCGACGCCCCAACAGAGGAAATGGCTGCTATGTCGGCCAAATCGGCGTCTGATTAGCAAAGGTCGCATCCGCCCACAATCATTAAGTTGCCGCGGAATGCATATTTCTGTGCGGCGCCGTGGTGGCTATGATAGGTCTTGTCCGGCCCAAATCCAATCAGGGAGCTCCGATGAGCCAGTATCGTGCCCGCCCGCCCGCTGTCCCCACCATGCTCGCCGACGATGCCGTCGTGCGCATCATCCGCTGGGATTTCGAGCCGGGCGCCGATACCGGGCATCATGTTCACGGCCTCGGCTATGTCGTAGTGCCGATGACGGATTGCCAGTTCCTGATCGAGGATGCCGATGGCAGCCGGCGCGTCGATCTTGCCGCTGGTGCTGCCTATCGGCGTGATGCCGGCGTCGAGCATAATGTGGTCAATGCCGGCACGGCGCCGATGTCCTTCATAGAAATCGAATACAAGCGATAATTCAGGCGATCATGAGCGCTCCCGAATTCGACCTTACCTTCGCACCCGCCTATGGCAGCCCCGTGCCGGTGGCGCCCGGCGTCCAGCGGATGACGGTCAACAATCCCAGCCCCTTCACCTTCCACGGCACCAACAGCTATATCGTCGGCGGCTCTTCCGTGGCGGTCATCGATCCCGGCCCGGAGAACGAAGAGCATTTCGCGGCGCTGATGGCGGCGCTCAAGGGGCGCGAGGTCACGCATATCTTCGTCAGCCACACCCATCGCGATCACTCGCCGCTTGCCCGGCGGCTGAAGGAGGCGACCGGGGCCTTGACGGTCGGCGAAGGGCCGCATCGCGCCGCAAGGCCGCTGCATGCCGGTGAGATCAACCCTTTCGCCGAGAGTTCGGATACGGAATTCCAACCGGATATCGTGCTTGGCGATGGCGAAAGCGTCTCGGGGGACGGTTGGCAGCTCACTGCGCTCCTGACGCCCGGCCACACCGCCAATCACGCCTGCTTCGCGCTCGACGGCAGCGGCATCGTCTTTTCCGCCGATCACGTCATGGCCTGGGCAACGACGATCGTCGCGCCGCCGGATGGTTCCATGGCCGACTACATGGCTTCGATCGAGCGGCTGCTTGCCCGCGACGACCGGCTTTTCCTGCCCGGACACGGCGGAGCGGTGACGGAGCCCGCCTCCTTCATGCGCGGCATCCGCATGCATCGGCGCATGCGCGAGCGCGCCATACTGGAGCGCGTCAGGGCCGGCGACCGGCTGATTCCCGATATGGTGAAGGTCATCTATCGCGACACCGATCCGCGCCTGCATGGCGCTGCCGCGCTCTCGGTGCTGGCGCATCTGGAGGATCTGGTGGAAAAGGGCGAGGTGCGGACGGATGGGCCGCCTGCCCTGCTCGGCGCCTACCGGCCCGCCTGAGTAATCTTAACTTCCAGCGATCCCCAGCAGCTCGGCGTCCAACGCCTTCAGATAGGTTTCGGCGATGTTGGCACTGATGCCGAGATCGTCCTGGCCGTAGCGCGAGGCGACGCGGACGTCGACCAGCGTCGTCTCGGCCTCTTCGCGCAGGCGGATCAATATGTCGAAGGGCAAACCAAAGATGCGGGTACGGGTTTCGCCCTGCAGGATGACATCGGTATTCTGGCGGATGAGATCGGCCACGCCGTCGCGATAGGGCCGCGGGCGCGGCGTCGGCACCGGGATGACATCGGGCATGTCGGTGACGGCGCTGTCGTCCGCCGTCGGGCTCGGCTTCTGGCGCACGGTGCGCCGCCGCGGCTTCGGCTCGCCGTTCGGATCGATGATGTCGGTGCCTTCCGCCTTGACGATGGTGATGTGACTGTCTCTTGCGACCTTGCGCACCGCCTCGAGCACGCGGTCGGAAGCGCCTTCATAACGCCGGCTGGTGAGCGCGGGATAGGCGATATATTGCGCCTCGCGGTCCCCGGGCGTGACCAGCCGCCGTGCCGGCAGCCAAAGCTGCCTCGCCTCGGATTGCGCCAGCCATTCCGGCGCATCGACCAAATCGGTGGAGACGTCGTAGATCGCCGGCCGCGTCCAATAGCGCTCCACGCCGATGCCGACGATGGCGAGCGGCAGGGCTGCATAGATCAGCGCCTTGACGGCGGAAACGCCGCCGAGGGCGGCAAAGCGCCAGAGCTGCGTCAGGCCGACCACCGCCAGCAACACCGCCAACGCGGCGAAACCGGCCGAAATCAGCAGCAGCAGAACGAAATAAGGTGTTTCCAGCGGCCCGAATCGATGGCCGATCAAGATCACTCCGCACAGCACCAGCGCAAAGGAAGCGATCAGGCGCGCGGCGCGTGCGGCATGCGAAACAGGACGGTCGAAGCGAATGGTCATCAAGGGCTCGTCGGCGCGTCGGATCGGAAACCGGACCAACCGAATCCCGAAGATAGACCTCATGTTTAGAGCAAGAAACGGCGAAAAGAAATCGGATGTCGCGGCACGATTCAACAAGGCTCCGCGGCAGGCCGATCCGGCGGCGGCTAGCAGAAAAGTGTGAGTACTTGCTTAAATTCTGAAAAAAGGCCATGATTTTCGTGTTTTACCGTGGCCATGAAAGGACTTGAGGAGATGGGAACGACGCAATCGCCAGACATCACCGCCAAGCCGTTGCCTGCAGCGGCCAATTCGGCCGGCGATGCCATAGAACCTGTCATCCTGCCGCTCGAACTGCTGGAGCTGGAATTGTCGCTGGACGGCTTTTCCGGTGGCGAGGTGGGATTTTGCGAGGCCGTGCGCATCGCTGCCAAGGCGGTCGGCGGCGAATTCCTGTTCGATCTTCCGGCTGCCGGATTGATCCCCGATTGTCGGCGGCTCGCCGTTCTGTGGATTCCGGACGGCGGCGAGGACATCCGAATCATCTTCGCGGCACTCGACGAAGACGACGCGGAAATTCGCCTGCTGCAGCCGGACGAGGAAACCGAGCAACTGCTGCGCTTCACCGATGCCTTCGTCGATCTGCTGCAGCGCCTGCCGGAAAAACTGCCCGACGCCGCCTGATACTCCCCGCCGTGTCGCGCGACAGACCTTTCGCGTCTTGCCGGGCGGCATTATGATGTCGACTGCAGACATAAACCGGATATCGAGCCATGCGTATCGTCCCTGTCCTTTCGCTCGTCGCCATCGCACTCACACTGTCCGCCTGCCAGACGGCGGAGCAGATCCGCGCGGCGGACGAGGCGAGATGCAGTTCCTACGGCTTCAAGCGCGGCACGCAGAGTTTCGGCAATTGCCTGATGAATCAGGACCTGAGCCGACGCGCCGACCAGCGCGCCTTCATGGAAAGCAATGACGACTTCTTCTGGGGACCGCCCTATGTCGTCGGGCCGCGCTACTATTACCGTCGCGGCTATTGGTGAAACCGAAATCGCCGCTGATAGAGCCCGCGCTCAGGCCTTGCCCCTGATCGCCGCCTGCGCCGCCGCCAGCCTTGCGATCGGCACGCGGAACGGCGAACAGGACACATAGTCCAGCCCGATCTCCTCGCAGAAATGGATCGAGGCGGGATCGCCGCCATGCTCGCCGCAGATGCCGAGCTTCATGTCGTTGCGGGTGCGGCGGCCGCGCTCGGTGGCGATGCGGATCAGCTCTCCCACGCCGTCGAAATCGAGCGAGATGAAGGGATCATGCTCGATGATGCCCTTGCGCTGATAGGTCGGGATGAAGGCGGCGGCATCGTCGCGCGACATGCCGAACGTCGTCTGCGTGAGGTCGTTGGTGCCGAAGGAGAAGAATTCGGCGGCTTCAGCGATAATATGGGCGCGCAGGGCCGCACGCGGCAGCTCGATCATCGTGCCGACGAGATAGTCGATCTTCATGCCGGCTTCGGTCATGACGGCGCTGGCCACCTCCTCGATGCGCGCCTTGACGTAATCCAGCTCCGAGCGCAGGCCGACCAGCGGCACCATGATCTCCGGCACGACAGCCGCGCCGGTCTCCTTGGCGGCGGCAACCGCCGCCTCGAAGATGGCGCGGGCCTGCATCTCGACGATTTCCGGATAGGAAATCGCCAGACGGCAGCCGCGATGGCCGAGCATGGGGTTGAATTCGTGCAGCGCGTCCACGCGCTGGCGCAGGCTGGCCGGTTCCATCTCCATGATGCCGGCGACCTCAGCGATTTCCTCGTCCGTCTTCGGCAGGAATTCGTGCAGCGGCGGGTCGAGCAGGCGGATGGTCACCGGCAGGCCGTGCATGATCGTGAACAGGCCGGTGAAGTCGAGGCGTTGCATCGGCAGGAGCTTGGCGAGCGCGGCACGGCGCCCATCCTCGCCTTCCGCCAGGATCATCTCGCGCATCACATGGATGCGGTCGCCCTCGAAGAACATATGCTCGGTGCGGCAAAGGCCGATCCCTTCCGCGCCGAAGGCACGGGCGGCGCGGGCGTCCGCCGGCGTATCGGCGTTGGTGCGCACCGTCATGCGCCGCGAGCGGTCGGCCCAGGCCATGATACGGCCGAAATCGCCGGAGAGCTCCGGCTGGATCATCTGCACCTCGCCCTTCAGGACCTGGCCGGTGGACCCGTCGATAGTGATGACATCGCCCTTCTTCAGGGTGACGCCGATACCGATCAGCTTTTCGTTGCGCATGTCGATGCGCATGGTTCCGGCGCCGACGACGCAGGGAATGCCCATGCCGCGAGCCACCACCGCCGCATGGCTGGTCATGCCGCCGCGCGTGGTGAGAATCCCCTCGGCGGCATGCATGCCGTGAATATCCTCCGGGCTCGTCTCGATGCGCACGAGGATGACCTTGCGGCCCTCCTCTTCGGCCATGATCGCCTCCTCGGCGGTGAAGACGATCTCGCCGGTCGCCGCCCCCGGGGACGCTGGCAGGCCGGAGCCGATGACCTCGCGATGCACGCGCGGATCGATGGTCGGATGCAGGAGCTGGTCAAGCGTCGTCGGCTCGATGCGCGACACGGCCTCGTCTTCGGTGATGACACCTTCGTCGACCATATCGACGGCGATCTTCATCGCCGCCTTGGTGGTGCGCTTGCCGGCGCGCGTCTGCAGCATCCAGAGCTTGCCGCGCTCGATGGTGAACTCCAGATCCTGCATGTCGCGATAATGCGCCTCGAGCTCGCAGCAGATACGGCGGAACTCGGCAAAGGCCTCCGGCATCAGCTTCTCCATCGACGGCCGGTCGTAGCCGGAGGCGATGCGGGCGGCCTCGGTGATGCTCTGCGGCGTGCGGATGCCGGCGACGACATCCTCCCCTTGCGCATTGACGAGGAACTCGCCGTAAAGCTCCTTCTCGCCGGTCGAGGGATTGCGGGTGAAGGCAACGCCGGTGGCCGACGAATTGCCGAGATTGCCGAAGACCATGGCCTGGATATTGACCGCCGTCCCCCAGGCTTCCGGAATATTGTGCAGATGCCGGTAGGTGACGGCGCGCGGGTTCATCCAGCTTGCAAAGACGGCGCTGACCGCGCCCCAGAGCTGCACTTCCGGCTCCTGCGGAAAAGCCTCGCCCAGTTCCTCCTCGATGACCGTCTTGTAAAGCGAGACCACCTGCTGCCATTCGACAGCGGAGAGATCGGTGTCGAACTCATGCCCGAAACGGGCCTTCTCGTCCTGCAGGATCTCCTCGAAGACCTCGTTGTCGAGACCCATGACGACATCGGCATACATCTGGATGAAGCGGCGGTAGCTGTCCCAGGCAAAGCGGGCGTCGCCGGCATCATGGCCGAGCGCCTGCACCGTGGCGTCGTTCAGCCCGAGGTTGAGAACCGTGTCCATCATGCCGGGCATGGAAGCGCGCCCGCCGGAGCGCACCGAGACAAGGAGCGGCCGCACGGTATCGCCGAACTTGCGTCCGGTGATCGCCTCCATCTGCGCCAGCCCCTGCATGACCTGCGGCTTCAGCTCTTCGGAAATAGTCCTGCCGTTCTTGTAGTAGAAAGCACAGGCCTCGCTGACGACCGTCAGCCCGGGCGGAACCGGCAAGCCGAGGCTGCACATTTCCGCGAGATTGGCGCCCTTGCCCCCGAGACGTTCATAGTCCCTGGCGCGCCCTTCGGCCTTCCCATCGCCGAATGTATAGACCCACTTCGTCATTTTCCCCCGTCCAACTCCCAAGGTTGAACTTAATTCATTGAGCCGGAAATGAAAATCGACAAATACGGCGAAATGTTGCGCCGCACAATAAATATGGTGCAATCACCCTCAAAACAATGCTCTCAACGATATGATCGTAAAGCGTAACTTGACGGATTACGCAAGATTTCCTAGTTAAAGCCATGAAGATCAGAAACGTGATTCATAAGGGACTTCGGCGCTTCATCGAAGATGACGACGCCTCAGGGCTGCAATCCGCCTTCGTGCCGAAGCTGCGTCGCATTATTTCCTTCCTTCAGGACATGGAGCAGGAAGAGGAGTTGCGGATGGTGCCGAGCTGGAAAGCGCATCAATTGACTGGCGACCGCAAAGGCACCTGGAGCCTTTTTGTCACGAAAAACTGGCGATTGACGTTTCGAATAGACCGGACCGAAATTGAGATCATCGACCTCGATTATGAAGACTATCACTAGGAGGTGGTCATGAACGCCATGCAGGGCATTCGCATGAAGAACCCCGCCCATCCCGGCGGCTTCGTCAGAAGCGAAATCATCGAAGCGCTCGAGCTTTCCGTGACCGACGCCGCCAAGGCCCTCGGTGTCACGCGCCCGGCCCTTTCCGCGCTTCTCAACGAACGCGCGCATCTGTCGCCGGAGATGGCTCTCAGGATCGAAAAGGCATTCGGCGTGTCCATGGATACGCTGATGCGCATGCAGAACAGCTACGACATTGCGCAAACCCGCAAACGCGAGGGTGAAATCAAGGTCGCGCCGTTCAATGCAAAACCAAACGATCCGCCGTCAACGCAAGCGAAATGATCGTTCGCGGATAGATAGAGCAGCTCAGCGCTTCGCTGAGGCGCTCTATCTCATTGTTTCTACGCAATTCCGGACGAAAAACCGCTGTGCAGTTTTTCTGGAATTGCCCTAAGCCCCCGCCTCCCGCTTCGCCAAAATCTTGTCGATGCGCATGCCGTCGAGGTCGATGATCTCGAAGTGCCAGTCGCCGTAGGTGAAGCTTTCGCCGACTTCGGGAAGGTGGCCGAGTTGGTAGAGCGCGAAACCGGCGAGCGTGTGGAAGCTGCTGTCGTCGGAGGTCTCGCGCAGGCCGAGCCGCTGGAAGGCGTCGTAGGCCGGCATCATGCCTTCCATCAGCAGCGAGCCGTCGGCGCGCTCGACCACATCCGGCCCCTCATTGTCCATGTCGGGCAGGTCGCCGGCGATGGCTTCCAGCAAGTCCGTTTGCGTGACGATGCCTTCCAGGCTGCCATATTCGTCGATGACCATGGCGAGGCGGACGGGAGCGCGCTTGAAGCTTTCCAGCACCTTGAACACGGCCGTCGCCTCGTGGACGACCAGCGGCTGGCGGATGACCGCCATCGGATCGAGCGGCTTGCCGTTCAAGAGCTGATCGAGCAGGTCTTTCTTCAGGATCATGCCGATCGGCTCGTCGATCGATCCGCGTCCCACAAGAAGCTGCTCGAAGCGGCTCTCGCGGATGGTTTTCTGCATTTCCTCCGGCGTGTCGTCGGCATCGATCCAGTCGACCTCGAGCCGCGGCGTCATGATGTCGGAGACATCGCGGTCGCCGATATTGAAAACGCGTTCGACGAGCTCCTGCTGCGCCTGCTCCAGAAGGCCGGCTTCCTGGCTCTCTGCCACCAGAAGCTTGATCTCGGCCGGAGAATGCAGCGAGCCCTCGCCGGTGCCCGGCCGCAGGCCGAAGAGCCGCAGAACCAGGTTTCCAAGTCCGTTCAGCACCGTGATCGCCGGACGGAGCAGGAAGAGGAAGAGGCCGAGCGGCCGCACCACGCCCAAGGCCGTGCCCTCGCTACGCTGCAGGGCGAGGCTCTTCGGCGCGAGCTCGCCAAGCACGATATGCAAGGCAGTGATGATGATGAAGGAGATCACCACGGCGACGGCGTGCGATCCGGCCGCTGCCCAGGCGCCGGGAAGGAAATCGAGAAGCGGCTCCAGCAGATGGGCAAGCGCCGGTTCGCCGACCCAGCCAAGCGCAAGCGAGGATATGGTGATGCCGAGCTGGGTGGCGGCGAGATTGGCGTCGAGATTGTCGACCGCGCGCTGAAGCGCCTTGGCGTTCATCCGCCCTTCGGCCACGAGCTCCGTCACGCGGCTGCGCCGCACGGAAACGAGAGAAAACTCGGCGGCAACGAAAAAGCCATTGGCCGCCACAAGAAACAATACGGCAAGTATTCCGAGAATATCGAAAATACTGCCATCAGACCCAGACATGCTTCCCTTCCGAGCGGTTTCAGCTCCGCCTATTATTGATCGAGAACAGACCTATCACGCTTTATGAGCGTACGGCAGCCGAAGCTGCAATTTCTTGGCAATATGGGAACAGTTTTCTCTCTTTCCACTCGGAAGGAGGCTCCTCACGCGATTTCCCGCAGCCGCTCGGCCGTCTGCAAATCGACCGAAACCAGCTGCGAAACGCCCTGCTCGGCCATGGTGACGCCGAAGAGGCGATCCATGCGCGCCATGGTGATGGGATTGTGCGTGATGACCACGAAGCGCGTCTCCGTCGAGGCGGCCATCTCATCCATCAGATTGCAATAGCGCTCGACATTGTGGTCGTCGAGCGGCGCGTCCACTTCGTCCAGAACGCAGATCGGCGCGGGATTGGTGAGGAAGACGGCAAAGATCAGCGCCATGGCCGTCAGCGCCTGCTCGCCACCGGAGAGCAGCGTCATGGTCTGCGGCTTCTTGCCCGGCGGGCGGGCGAGGATTTCAAGCCCGGCCTCCAGCGGATCGTCGGATTCGATCAACTGCAGCTCGGCCGTACCGCCGCCGAAGAGGTGGGTGAAGAGCCGCTGGAACTGCGCGTTGACGACATCGAAAGCGGCGATGAGGCGCTCGCGGCCTTCGCGGTTGAGGCTCTGGATGGCGCCGCGCAGTTTGCGGATCGCGTCGATGACATCGTCGCGTTCCTTGATCAGCGCCTGCAGCCGCTCGGTGAGCTCCTTGCTTTCCTCCTCGGCGCGCAGATTGACGGCACCGAGACGCTCGCGCTCGATCTTCAAGCGCTCCACGTCGCGTTCCACTTCGCGCAGATCGGGAATGGCCTGTGCCGACGACAGGCCGGCCAGCCGCAGCGCCTCATGCGGTTCGACATTCAGCGCCTGGCGGATGCGCAGCTCGCTTTCCTGACGGCGTTCGCGGGCGGACACCAGCCGCTCCTCGACGCGACCGCGCTTTTCACGGCTCTCCGCCAGTTCCGACAGAGCCGTCGCCGCCTGGCGGTCCGCCTCGCGCTGGACGATTTCCGCCTCGGCGAGATGATCGGCCGCGACACGGCGGGCCTCCTCGGCCTTCTGCAATTCATTCATCAGCGCCCGGCGCTTGTCGTCGAATTCATCCGGAGCTAGATCAAGCTCGGCGGCCTCGTCGCGCGCCTCTTCCTCGCGGTCGCGCAGGGTCTGGATGTGCTCCTCGGCGCTGGCGGCGCGCTGGCGCCAGCCGTCGCGCTCCTGCCGGATCGCCAGGATGCGGCGCTGCCGGGCCTCGTTTTCCCGGTTCAATCCCTCATGACGGGCGCGGGCCTCGGCAAGAGCGCCGCGATCGGTCGCCACTTCCGCCTGCTGGTCGCGCAGCTTGAGGTCGATCGTCGTCAGATCGGGGGCGTCTTCCAGCTCGATGCGGGCATTTTCGTCCTGTATGCCCACGTCTTCCAACTGCGTCTGCAAATGGCTGACGGCCTCGGTGATCACGTCCCTGCGGCGGATCAGGTCGCCGGAGGCGCGTTCGGCCGCTGCCAGAGCGTCGCGGGCTTCGGCAAGATGACGGGTCGCAAGACGATTGGCATCACGCGCAACGACCAGTTGTCCCTCTTCCGCCCGGATGGCCTCGCCGGCCACTGCCAGACGCTCTTCCGCCTCGACCAAAACATCGCGCGCAAGCTCGACTTCCGCTTCCAGCTCGGCAAGGCGGTTCTTCTGCGCCAGCCGCAGGGCGGCGGCACTCGGCGCGTCCGCCCCGGTCACATGGCCATCCCAGCGATAGACGGCGCCGTCCTTGGTCACCAGCCGTTGGCCGGGTTTCAGCGAGGGCATGAGGCGCGGGGCATCGGCCGCCGCCACCAGACCGATCTGGCGCAGGCGGCGGGTCAGCACGGCCGGCGCCCGCACATGCGAGATCAGCGGTGTGACGCCGTCCGGCAGGGCGGGATCGGCGCCGCCGCTGCCATTGTCCGACCAGTGCGCCGGCGCTTGCGGGTCCAGCGGCGATTCCAGATCGTCGCCAAGGGCGGCGCCAAGGGCGGTTTCGAAACCACGATCGACACGCAGCTCCTCGGCAACCGGCGGGAATGCGCCGGAAGCGGCACCGGCCGCCAGCATCCTGGAGATGGTGCGGGCTTCCGTTTCCAGCGCGTTCAGCCGCGAGCGGGCCTGATCGACCGGCGCGCGCGACAGTGCTTCGGTCTCGCGCGCCTTCGCAAGCGCTGTCTCGACACGCTGGATCACAGCCTCGGCATCGGCGACCACAGTTTCGGCCACCTCGACCATATCGCGCTTTTCGCCAGGGTCCGGCAGGGTTGCCATCTTCTCGCCGATCGCGGCGAGTTCGCCATTCGCCTCGTCCATCTGGCGCTCCAGCCGCATCTTGCGGTCGGCGAGATCGCGAATGGCGCGTTCGAGCTGGTTGCGGGCGGCTGCCGCCTCGGCCCGCTCCGCCGTCAACGCGGCAAACACCCGCTCGCTATCGGCAAGCTTGGCGGCCGCTCCCTCGAAAGCCTCGCGTGTCTCCTCCGCCAGCCGGCCGGAATCGGCGAGAATTTCGGCGATATCGGCCTCTTCGGCATCAAGCTTGGCGAGGATGGCGGCATTGTCGGCGACGAGGCGCTCCTCGCGGCGGATATCCTCCCCCAGCTGCGCCAGGCGGCGGGTCAGCTCGTCACGGCGGCGCAGGATGCGGTTGGCATCCTCTTCCAGCTGATTGCGGGCGAACTGCAGGCGCTGCAAAGCGGCAGCGGCCTTCGCCTCTTCGTCGCGCAGTTCCGGCAGCTTGAAGCTGGCAATGCCCTGGGCCTTGGCCGCCTCCATCTGCAATTGCGCCTTTTCCGCCACCAGAACGGTGGCCTGATTGAGGGCACTGTCTGCCTCGGCCTCGGCCTCCTTGGCCTGCACCCAGCGGATATGCAGCAGCATGGCCTCGCGGGCGCGGATATCGGCCGACAGCATCTTGAAGCGGTTGGCCTGCCTGGCCTGGCGCTTCAGGCTCTCGATCTGGCTTTCGAGCTGCGAGGTCACGTCATCGAGGCGCTCGAGATTGCTTTCGGCGGCGCGCAGCCGCAGCTCCGCCTCATGACGGCGCGAATGCAGGCCGGAAATGCCGGCCGCTTCTTCGAGAAGCTGGCGGCGGGCCTGGGGCTTCGCCTGGATCAGTTCGCCGATACGCCCCTGCCCGACCATCGAGGGCGAACGCGCGCCCGTGGACGCGTCGGCGAAGAGAAGCTGCACATCCTTGGCGCGGGCTTCCTTGCCGTTGATGCGGTAGAGCGAGCCCTGCTCGCGCTCGATGCGGCGGGTAACCTGGATTTCGTCGCTGTCGTTGAAGGCGGCGGGCGCGGTGCGGTCGCTATTGTCGAGATAGAGGCCGACTTCGGCAGTGTTGCGCGCCGGGCGGTTGCCGGAGCCGGAAAAGATGACGTCATCCATGCCGGAGGCGCGCATGTTCTTGTAGGAATTCTCGCCCATGACCCAGCGCAGCGCTTCGACCAGGTTGGACTTGCCGCAGCCGTTCGGACCGACGACACCGGTCAGACCGCGCTCGATGACGAATTCCGCCGGTTCCACGAAGGACTTGAAGCCGACAAGACGAAGCCGGTTGAACTTCATGGGCTGATCTCCACCCTCCCTTTGAGGGGAAGGGTCGGAGCGAAGGTCCGGGGCGGGGTGATCATGCGTTCACCCAGGAAATCACCCCCACCCGCGCGTTCTCCCTCCTCAAGGGGGAGGTAATAAAAAGCGGGCGCGCGGGTTTCCCCGCCGCCCGCCTTTTGCAAAAGGCGCGGATCAGAGAAGGCTGTCGATGAGCTTCGACATGGCACCAACCGACATGTCTCCCGCGTAGCGCTTGCCGTTGATCAGGAAGGTCGGTGTCGCATTGACGCCGAAATCCTTGGCTGCACGTTCCCTAACTGAGTTGACATCATCCAGAAGCTTCTGGTTCGTCAAGCACTTCGTAAAGCTATCCTCAGTAAAACCCGCAAGTTTCGACATTTGCAGCAATGCATCGCGGCCGTTGACGTCGGGCGAGGCCCAGGCGATCTGCTGCTTGAACAGCATTTCGACCATCGGCATGTACTGTTCCTGCGGCGCGCAGCGGGCCAGCATGAAGGCGGCAGCGGCACGCGGATCGAACGGGAATTCGCGGATGATGAAGCGAACCTTGCCGGTATCGACATATTTCTGCTTGATGGCATCGAAGGTGGTGACGGCGAAATGCGCGCAGTGCGGGCAGGTCAGCGACATGTATTCGACGATCTTGACGGGAGCATCTTCCTTGCCGAGCGCGATCTCCGGCAGGGCGCCGGGCTTCAGCACTTCGTTCATGTCGACGCTGCCGTCGGCCGTCGGGATTGCGTCTTCCGCCGTAGAGGCGGTGCTGGTGGTCTCCTGCGCGCCCCCGGCCGTCGTGGCGTTGGCGGCGAATGCGGCGGTGTCGGCAAAGGCAGTGAACGCCACGGAAAGCGCCGCAACGGCGGTGCCGCCCAGCAGGTGGCGTTTGGTCAAGAACATGTCGGACATCGGCATAGAGTCACCCGTCGTTTAAGAGGTCTGTCAATGGTCCATTGCGATATAACGGCTGATTGCCGCTAACAAGGCACGGTCAACCAACTTTCTTCAAAGAATTGTGACCCGGAGAAGACGGAGCGATTAAATTATCGTCAGAATTGACGGGGATGACGCGGTGTATGCAAACTCAGTGCTCATCGAGCAAGGTTGCCGGGATATTTTGACCGGCATAAAAGAGACGGAGAATAATAACCTGCTCGTCCTTCATCTGATAAGCGACGGTAACCCGCCGCTCGAATACCATGATCCGAACACCCGGCCCTAAATTCTCACGTTGAGGACCGCGAGCGGCCATTGTCTTCAGTGTTCGGCATTGCACCCGGAGACGTTGGATAAACGATAGCGCGCGGCTTGGGCTGTCTTTCGCAATGAACTCATAGATACCGATAAGATCGTCTTCGGCAAAGGCACTGAAAACAACCTTATAGTTCACGACCGGCCGCTTTCATCCGTTCGGCATGTATTCTTTCCAATCTATCAAAAACGTCGTCAGCGTCTTTGCCGGGTCGCGGGTCGTCAAGCGCCTCCTGGATTTTTACGCGCATGATTTGATTGATGACTTCTTCCTCGCGGTCCAATGCCCTCATGGCAGCACGCAGGACTTCGCTGGCTGAATTGTATGCTCCGGATTCCAGTCGGGCATCCACGCCACGCTGCTGATTACCAAGTGTAACCGTTATCGGCTTGCTGCTTCGCATCTCCAGGCCCTCGCAAATACCTCAGCTTCGAGTATGACAGTGTCATTCCCGAAAAAGCAAGCCTAGATCACCGCCGGCCTCGCCGCCACACCATCGCCGTGCCCAGCCTTTGCACGGCCGCGCGCAGCTTGTCGTCCTCGATGCCGTCCATCAGGTCTTCCAGCTTGCGCGCTGCCTCGCCCTTCAGCGGCGGCGGGGTGCGGGAGCGTTTGGAGGCGACCGAGACCGGCTTCTGGACGATGCGGATCTGGTTGACGGCGTGGAAGCCGAAGAAGCCGTTGATGCGCTGGATGAGTTCGCCCTGCGCATGGGTGAGGAACAAAGCGCGGGCGCCCTCGCAGGCGATGGTCAGCACGCCGGGCTGATAGCCGCCGTCGTCACCGGCATGACCCCGCTTTGCCCAGGCGATCTTCTCCGGCCGGGTGCATTCGGCAAAATCCTCGCCGGCGATCTCGTCCCAGGAGCCGAGCAGCGCCGTATTGATGCCGGCACGCTTGGCCAGCACGGGATCGATGATGCCGTTGGTCAGTTCGGAAATCTGCTTCTCGCCTTTTCGGGGATAACTCATCTGATAAAAGGGTCCGGAGCCTCGTTTGCGCATCCGGGACCTTGATCGCCCGGCGCAGCTTGGCCAAGTATAGAGCACTTCCCCTCGATGCGGCAAATCATGACGACGACATCAGCACCCCCGAAGGCCGCACCCCTGCTCGCCTGGTACGACCGCCATCACCGCGACCTGCCCTGGCGCATTTCGCCGCCGATGGCCGCCCGCGGCATCCGGCCTGACCCCTATCATATCTGGCTGTCGGAGGTGATGCTGCAGCAGACCACCGTTCCGGCGGTCAAGGCCTATTTCGCCAAGTTCATCGCGCGCTGGCCGACGGTCGGCGATCTTGCGGCGGCGCCAACCGACGATGTCATGGCCGCCTGGGCCGGGCTCGGCTACTATGCCCGCGCCCGCAACCTGAAGAAATGCGCGGAGGCCGTGGCGACGGAGCATGGCGGGCACTTTCCCGACACAGAGGAGGGCTTGCGAGCCTTGCCGGGGATCGGCGATTATACAGCGGCGGCGGTCGCGGCGATCGCCTTCAACCGGCAGGCGGCCGTCATGGACGGCAATATCGAACGCGTCATCTCCCGCCTCTACGCCATCGCCACGCCGCTGCCGGCCGCCAAGCCGCTGATGAAACAGAAGGTGGCGCTGCTGACGCCCGCCGACCGGCCCGGAGATTTCGCGCAGGCGATGATGGATCTTGGCGCCACGATCTGCACGCCGAAGCGACCCGCCTGCGCGCTCTGTCCCTTCAACGATGCCTGCGAGGCGCTTGCCGCGCATGATCCGGAGCATTTTCCGGTCAAGGCCGCAAAGAAGGAAAAGCCCGTCAGGCAAGGCGCGGCCTTCGTCGCGGTCAATCGCGACGGCGAGATCTATCTGCGCCGGCGCATCGCCAGCGGGTTGCTGGGCGGCATGACGGAGGTGCCGACCACGGCCTGGACGGCGCGGATCGACGGCGAGACGAGCGCCGATGCCGCCCCCTTCCCCGCCGAGTGGCAGGCGGCGGGAACGGTGACGCATGTCTTCACCCATTTCGAGCTGCGACTGTCGATCTATCGCGCGCAGGTGACTTCAACCCGGGGCGGCAATGACGGATGGTGGGAGCCGGTTACAAATCTTGAAGCGCAGGCGCTGCCGACAGTCATGAAAAAAGCAATCACCCAGGCTATTCCACACGCATTCATCAAAGCCAGCGCTTAAGCATCAGGGACCCATTCATGACCACGGAAATCCGGCATATCGTGTTCGACATCGGCAAGGTTCTGCTTCACTACGATCCCAGCCTTCCCTATAGCCGCATCATCCCCGACGAGACGGAACGCAGCTGGTTTTTCGCCAATGTCTGCACCCATGAATGGAACATCGAGCAGGATCGTGGCCGGACCTGGGACGAGGCCGAAGCGCTGCTGATCGAAAAGCATCCCGAGCGTGAAGAGCAGATCCGCGCCTTCCGGAAATATTGGTCCGAAATGGTGCCGCATGCCTATGACGGCAGCGTGGCGATCATGGAGAAACTGATCGCAGAGGGCCGGGACGTCACCATGCTGACCAATTTCGCTTCCGATACGTTCCGCGAGGCGCAGACACGCTTCCCCTTCCTCAACAAGACACGCGGCGTCACCGTCTCGGGCGATATCGGCCTCATCAAGCCGGACGTCGCGATCTACGAAACCCATGCGAAGAGCTTCGACCTCGATCCGGCCTCGACCATCTTCATCGACGACACGCTCGTCAATGTCGAGGGCGCCAGGGCGGCCGGCTGGCATGCCGTCCATTTTACCGGCGCCGAACAGCTCAGACGCGATCTGGCCACCTATGGCATCGAGGTGTGAAGAGATGATTTTTGATCCGGCAGAGCGCATTGCGCTGTTCCATGACGCCATCAACCGGCTCGACTATGAGGCGATCGAAAACTTCTTCGCCGAGAACGCGACCTATGTCTCCAACGGCGTCGGCAGCCTTGCCGGCCGCGAGGCGATCATGGAGGCTTTCCGAGGCTATTTCGACACCTATCCGGATCAGACCGCCGTCAATTCCCTGGTGGAAACGCTGGCGCCGCTTTCGGGCCGCTCCGTCTGGTCCGTCCGGGCGACGAACAGCAAGACCGGCAAACCGCTGGTCCGCGAGGGCGAGGAGACGATCACCTTCGACGAGGACGGCCGCGTCGTGCGCGTCGATGTCACGGACTATCAGGATTTTTGAGGCGACCGGCGGGGCCGTCAAAAAATGGCGCCCAGGGCTCGCATGATCCTTGCCCGAACCCGTCTGGATTCGAGCGGATATGCGGTGGCCCTGGGCGTCTCGCCTTCCTCCCTAACTGGAGGTACACGACGGAAGAAGGCGGGTATGCGGATCTGGCCGCGGCATGATGAGCCCGAAAGCCGTGGGGCGGCTCTCGAACGGGCTTTCCCGATGGGGTGACCGGGATTACTCCACCTTCGCCAGATCGTTGCGGACGATGGACCGGAGTTCGTCGATCGGGCGCAGGGACTGCCCGTCGTCGATGTGCCAGAACGTCCATCCGTTGCATGCATCAAGGCCCTGGACCTTCGCGCCAAGACGATGAATGGAACCGGCTTCGCCGCCCGAGGCGACCGTACCGTCGGCGCGCACGATGGCGCTATGGCGCCGCCGCGCATCCGTCAGCACCTGGCCGGGCTTGATGAGGCCGCTTTCGACGAGCACGTTGAAGGCGATGCGTGCTTCGGCCTTCTTGCCGGTCATGACGGTCAGCTCCGCCTTGCCGAGCGGCTCGACGGAGGCGATGCGGGCGCTGGCGGCATCGATGTAATCCTGCTCACGCTCGATGCCGACGAAGTGGCGGCCGAGGCGCTTGGCGACGGCGCCTGTGGTGCCCGAGCCGAAGAAGGGATCGAGAATGATGTCGCCCGGCTTGGACGAGGCCATGATGACACGGGCAAGCAGCGCCTCCGGCTTCTGCGTCGGATGTACCTTCTTGCCGTCGTCGCCCTTCAGCCGCTCATTGCCGCTGCAGATCGGGAACAGCCAGTCGGAGCGCATCTGCACGTCGTCATTGGCCGCCTTCAAGGCGTCGTAGTTGAAGGTGTAGCCCTTGGCCTTGGCGTTCGGGCTCGCCCAGATCATCGTCTCATGCGCGTTCTGGAAGCGGCGGCCCTTGAAATTCGGCATGGGGTTGGTCTTGCGCCAGACGATGTCGTTCAAGATCCAGAAGTTCAGATCCTGCAGCGTCGCGCCGACGCGGAAGATGTTGTGATAGGAACCGATGACCCAGATCGTGCCCGTCGGCTTCAGCACGCGGCGGCAGGCGAGCAGCCAGGCGCGGGTGAAGGCGTCATAGGCTTCGAAGGAAGCGAATTGATCCCACTCGTCGTCGACGGCGTCGACCAGGGACTGATCGGGGCGATGCAGCGTCCCGCCGAGCTGCAGATTATAGGGCGGGTCGGCGAAGATGACGTCGACGGAATGGGTGGGCAGTGCTTCAAGAGCCGCTACGCAATCACCCTTGATGATCGTGTCGACCCAAGAGCCCGGCGTTGCGGAAGTCCTGAGATCGGCAAGCGGGAAAACTGACGCCATGTGATACTCGCTGTTACACTTACACGTTACGATTAACTGAGTGTTATGGTTACCTAACTTGGTTACCAAAGACTGAAGCACGGCATGATTTCGGAAATTATTCGCGGCATGGAAAAATAATCGCGAATACGATACAAGGTCTCCATGGACCGAAACGAAACGATAAAGCGGCTCAGAAACAACGCGAACGCCATCCGTGCGCTCGGTGCGACCTCGCTTTATCTTTTCGGCTCCGTTTCCAGGAACGAAGCGCAATCGTCGAGCGATGTGGATATTTTCATCGATTATGATCCGGCGAGCCGTTTCAACGCTTTCGATCTGATCAGCATAAAGTTCCTGCTTGAAAACGATCTTCACGCACCCGTCGATATAACGACCAGGGACGGCCTTCACCCCCGCCTGAAGCCCGCGATCGAACAATCGGCGATGCGGGTATTCTAATGCCTCGGGAATTCAGGCACGCCCTTGAAGACATACGAGCGGAACTTCGCGGCATCGGCAAAGCAGCCGAGGGGAAAACGCTGGGCGACTATCGCAATGATTGGTTGTTCCAGCATGCCGTCCAGCGCGCCATAGAAATCATTTCGGAAGCGAGCCGGGCTCTTCCGGACGAGATTAAAGACTTGAGGCCGGAGATCCCGTGGCAACAAGTCAGGACCATAGGAAACATCCTGCGCCATCAATATCATGGCCTGTCCGACCAGATCATCTGGGGCGTGGTTGTCGATGAGTTGCCGGCGCTGGAAACCGCTATCGACGCTCTCTGCGCACAGTTCGGCGTAGACTAGCGCGCAAGAGTCGGCCGGCTGTCGGCCGGCGCCTCCTCCCTTTCATCCATGCCGTAGTCGCGCAGCACATGCGCGATGCGCAGGCGGTAATTCGCGAAAATACCGCCGCGCCCGGCCTTCTGTGCGGCGCGATGGGCCTCGCGGTTGCGCCATTCCCTGACGGCCGCCTCGTCGCGCCAGAAGGACAGCGACAGGACCTTGCCGGGCTGGGTGAGACTTTCGAAGCGCTCGACGGAGATGAAGCCCTCGATCGTCTCGAGTTCGGCGCGCAGCTTGCCGGCCAGATCGAGATAATGTTGGCGCTCGCCCGCTTGCGGCACGACCTCGAAGATGACGGCGATCATGGCGAGACCCTCGGCGCATGCGGCAGGGAGACGTTTTTCAGGAAGATGCGGTCCTCCCGCAGGATGAAGCGTTCGCGGCGGGCGAAATCATAATTCGCCCGGCCGAGCGGATCGGCAGCAAGACGGGCGCGATAGGCTTCGTAGGCCGCAAGGCTCTCGATGTTGTAGACGCCGTAGGCCGTCGTCGCCGACCCTTCATGCGGGCCGAAATAACCGATGAGGTCGGCGCCGTTGCGCGGGATGGCCTGCCCCCAGGCCTTGGCATATTCGGCGAAGGCATCCGTCTTGAACGGATCGATCTCGTAGCGGATGAAACAGGTGATCATGGCTTTCTCCCTTGCTGACGGAGCTGTTATCGCACATTGCATGACGTCGATGCTTCGGTTACGATCGAAGTATGAAGGAAGGTCCTGACATAGCGCAGATCGGCGCATTGATCGGCGATCCGGCGCGGGCGAACATGCTGACCGCGCTGATGGGCGGCCGTGCGCTGACCGCGACCGAGCTGGCGGCGGCCGGCGGCATCACGCTGCAGACGGCCAGCACGCATCTGTCCAAACTGGAAGCGGGCGGGCTGCTGGCGCAGCGCAAGCAGGGCCGGCACCGCTATTTCGCGCTGGCCGACGATGGCGTCGGCAAGCTGCTTGAGGGGATCATGGGCTTTGCCGCCAGCCGCGGGCATCTGCGCCATCGCCCCGGACCGAAGGAGCCGGCGCTGCGCAAGGCGCGCATCTGCTACGATCACCTCGCCGGCGACTATGGCGTGCGCATGCTCGACAGCCTGATCGCGGCCGGTGCGATCTCCGCACTCGGCGAAGGCCTCGACCTGACGGAACGCGGCGAGGCGCATTTTCATGCCATCGGCATCGATGTGACCGGACTGCGCTCGACCCGCCGCCCTCTCTGCCGCGCCTGCCTCGACTGGAGCGAGCGTCGCACCCATCTGGCCGGCGGCCTTGGTAAGGCGCTGCTGTCCAGCTTCTTCGACAAGGGCTGGGCGCGGCGAACGGAAAACAGCCGCTCGATCCTGTTCACCCCCGAAGGCGAGCGTCGCTTTCTGGCCCTGTTCCCGCTTGAAGCCGGCAACCGCGCCAGCGAGCCGCAAGGCGCGCAATAGCGGCGCAAGCAGCGATCTTTCCGGACTGCCCAGATATTCGACAGGCTTCAGCGCGCGCCGACCAAGATGCCCTCGAAATTGCTGGCGGCGATACGGTCGCATAGATTGCTCCATTCGCAACGAATGCAGGCTTGGCGAATTTCGCCGCCGGCAAAGCTCTGCCGCAGTCTGGTCAACAGACCGGCATCGGGAACGAGGATGGAGCCGGGCCGGATTTCCGCCCCCAGGAGCGCCGCGACATCCGCCAGGGCGGCAGCATCGCGCTCCAGCACTGATTCGTTGAAGCAATGCGGCTCCTTCTCGTCGAGGAGCGGCGCGCAGATATCATCGGGGCCGGATACGAGCTCGATTTCCTCTCCGGCCGAAAGACGTTCGGCGATGCGGCGATAATTGGCGGTGAAGGCCGGCGTATAGCCCTCGCCGACGAAGGTCAGCATGCAGAGCAGGTGATGGGCGCGAAGCCGGACGGTCAAATCAGCCGCACCTTGTCGCCATAGGTTTTCACGCCCTTGAGCACGGCTGCGGCAAGCGCCGACTTCAGGATGGCGCCGAGGATGAAGGGCGCGACACCGAGCGACAGGCCCTTTTGCACACCAAGCAGCACGGCAAGCCACGCGCCGCCGATCGTCAGGCCCAGACCATTGGCGGCAAGATGCGCCAGGAAGCTGCGCGCGACGCGGTCGCCGCCCCAGCCACGCTCCGCAAGCCAACCGACCAGCGCGGCCATGATCGGGAAGGAGAGGAGATAGCCGGCCGTCGGTCCGATGAAGGGAGCGATACCGCCGGCGCTGCCGGCCAGAACCGGAAAACCGAGCAGCGCGGAACCCAGCCAGGCGAGGATGGTAAGTGTGCCGAGACGCCAGCCGTAGAGCGCGCCGATCATCGTAACCGCAAAGGTCTGCATGGTGATCGGCACCGGCACCATCGGCACCGATATCCACGAGGCAAGCGTCAGGGCCAGCACCCCAACAAGGACGCTGGATGTCCTGACGGCCAGCGACCGTTCGCCGAGCCCCAGGGGATCGCAGACGGTCTCCTCATGATGAGGCAGCAAGGACATCCGGCGCTCCTCCCGAATGATGGATGGTTTGCATGTCATGACGGAGAACAATCGGCAGCGCAAGTCTATGCCACCAGTACCACCGCTGATCCGGGAGCGCCGCCGGGGATTATCCCACGATCGCGAAGGCTTCGCGGGTCACCCCGGAAGGTGTCCGCACCGGCGCGCGGCCGATCCATTGCACATGCTTCTGCAGGATCGCGGCGGCCTCGTCCACCCGCCCCTGGCGTAGCGCGGCGAGAATGGCGCGGTGATCGTGATCCGTGCGTTTTTCCCAGCCCGATTGCCAGGCGGAGAAGAGAAAACGGGCGCTGGCTGCATGCAGGTCGTCGATCGAGGCGAGAAGACGCGCCATGCCGCAGGGAGCAAGGATCAGGCGATGGAAGCGGCGGTTCGCATCCTCCCAGGCGCGGACATCGGCGGCGGCGTCCCCTTCCCGCGTCGCTTCCTCGGCGGCATCGAGGATGGCCGGGGTCAGATGCTGGGCGGCATGTTTCAGCGCCAGGCCCTCCAGCGCGGCGCGCATTTCGGCGACTTCTCGGACTTCCTTCAGATCGAAGGAGGCGACGCGGACGCCGCGGCGCGGCACGCTGATGGCCAGCCCCTGCGCCTCCAAGCGTCGGAATGCCTCCCGCACCGGCACATGGCTGACACCGAATTCCTCGGCGATATGATCCTGCCGCAGCCGCGCGTCGGGGGCGATCTCGCCGCGGATGATACGCTCGGCAAGCACCCGGCTGATACGGCTGGCAATCGTGTCGTCGCGCTCTTTGGTCATGAGCGATCCTTAAAGGCGGGCTTCAGGATTGTCGAGCGACAACGACGGGCGGCAGGCGTCCGGGCGGACCCTTTCCGCCAGCGCAGTCCAGCCATGCCGGGCGATCGGTTGAGCTTTGCCGGCACATCGTGTAAAGCCGCACCATCCCTTTCAGAGCATGCCCCGAACGCCGCTGGACGGCTTTCGGCAAGGCCGTGCCCCATTCAAGCGCTTCCTTCAAAGGCAGAATATTCTCATGAGCAATGGCTTCGATCTCATCATCTTCGACTGCGACGGCGTTCTGGTCGATTCGGAAATCATCGCGGCGGAGGTCGAATCCAGGCTGCTGACGGATGCGGGCTATCCGATCAGCGTCGAGGAAATGGGCGAGCGCTTCGCCGGCATGACCTGGCAGAACATTCTGTTCGAAGTGGAACGCGAGGCGAGCATCCCGCTCTCCGCATCGCTGCTCGACAAGTCCGAGAAGCTGCTCGACGCCAGGCTCGCCAACGACGTCAAGGCCATTCCCGGCATTCCGCTGGCCCTGTCGCGCCTGCCGATGCCGCGCTGCATCTGCTCGAATTCCAGCTCGGCACGCCTCGACATGATGCTCTCCAAGGTCGGCTACAAGCAACTGTTCGCGCCGCACATCTATTCGGCCAAGGATCTCGGCGCCGACCGCGTCAAGCCGAAGCCGGATATCTTCCTGCATGGCGCCAAGCAATTGAACGTCTCGCCGGCCAAGACCGTGGTTGTCGAAGATTCCGTGCACGGCGTCCAGGCGGCACGTGCCGCCGGCATGCGGGTCATCGGCTTCACCGGCGCCTCGCACACCTATCCTTCCCATGCCGACCGCCTGACGGATGCCGGCGCGGAAACGGTCATCGCAAGGATGAGCGACCTGCCGGGCGTGGTGATGGCCTTGGCGGAATGGGAAGGGGTTTTGTAAGCGGCTGGGAGATAGGCAATAGGATATTGCGGCTGTATTGCCCTCAATCGCAAGGGCAAGATGACCGTTTACGACTGCCTATCCCGACCTTACTGACGATGCTTGCGGCGCGCCGGCTTTTCGCCCTTTGCCGCCTTCTGCGGCCCTTGATCGAAGCTCAGCTGAACGATGGTGAAGCCGCCGGAGCCGCCGGCTACCCTGATGTCGTTTGCGGTAAAGAGAAACTGCGTGGTCGTCTCGCCCGGCGGGATTTCGGCAACGAAGTTGATGGTCTTGTCGTAAAGCGCCGTGTTGTTGTCCATGACGGCGACGTGAACCGGCAGGGTCACCTTGCCGGGACCGCCCTGCGGGCCGGCGACAAGGCGGCCTTGCGCGGCGATATTGATGCCGAGGCTGGTGCCGTCGCTCGTGCACTGGCGCGTCGCCTGGGCGAGCGATGCCTGATAGGTCAGCTGGTTCGGATCGTCCTTGGCGCCCCTGGCATAGGTGCGATAGGTGGAGGCTTCGTCGCGGATGGCGATCTGCGGGCATTTGCCGGCGACATAGGCCTGACCGCCGGAAACCGGCTGCGCGGCCGGCGTCTGCGGCGCCACCGTCACATCCGTCGCGGGCTCCTTGTCGCCGCTGCTGCTACCGAGACCGAGAGAACTGCAACCGGCCAGCAATGCCAGAAGCGAAGCGGAGAAGAGACGACGCGAAACCCTGCCAAACACTATTAATTCCACCCTCTGCATATAATTTACATTATCGGCCTGCAGCCTGTTCGACGGGCCTTTTATGACACTTGGCGATGGTCTATACCAGCGACGCAGCGAAAAATCGATTGGGTAGGCACGTTTTGGCTCACTTTTCGACGTCGACAGATTGGCGCAAGCCGCAGCCCGCCGGAAGCGACCGGACGGGCATTGCGCGAACGCGAAAACCGCACGGTTGATCCGACACCAGAACCGGATCGCCGCCGCCTCGTTTCACCACCCTCTCAACGCATCACTCAGGCAATTTTGCGACCAAAGGAATTCTAGACCGTGGACTATATCTCAACGCGGGGAGAAGCCCCTGCCCTTGGCTTCTGTGACGCTCTTCTCGCCGGTCTCGCCCGTGACGGCGGCCTCTATGTTCCCCGCGAATGGCCCCGCCTGACGAAAAAGGACATCCGCGCCTTCCGCGGCAAAAGCTATCAGGACGTCGCCTTCGCGGTGCTGTCGCCCTTCGTCAACGGCGAAATTCCGGATGACGTCTTCCGCGGCATGATCGATGCGGCTTACGCCACCTTCCGCCATCCGGCGGTCGCGCCGCTGGTGCAGACCGGCCCGAACAGCTTCGTCATGGAGCTGTTCCACGGCACCACGCTCGCCTTCAAGGACGTCGCCATGCAGCTGCTGGCGCGGCTGATGGATTACGCGCTGGAAAAGCGCGGCCAGCGCGCGACGATCGTCGGCGCGACGTCGGGCGACACGGGCGGCGCGGCCATCGACGCCTTCGCCGGGCGCGAACGCACCGACATCTTCATCCTCTTTCCGCATGGCAAGGTCTCGCCGGTGCAGCAGCGGCAGATGACCACCTCGACGCAAGCCAATGTGCATGCGCTGGCGATCAACGGCAATTTCGACGACTGCCAGAACCTCGTCAAAGCCATGTTCAACGACACGGCCTTCCGCGACAAGGTCAGGCTGTCGGGCGTCAATTCGATCAACTGGGCGCGCATCATGGCGCAGGTGGTCTATTATTTCACCACCGCCGTTGCCCTCGGCGGCCCGGACCGGAAGATTTCCTTCACCGTTCCAACAGGCAATTTCGGCGACATCTTCGCCGGTTACGTCGCCAAGCGCATGGGCCTACCGATCGACAAGCTCGTCATCGCCACCAACGAGAACGACATTCTCGCCCGCACCCTGAAAACCGGGCGCTACGAGATGCGCGAGGTCAAGGCGACCACCGCGCCGTCGATGGATATCCAGATTTCCTCCAACTTCGAACGGCTGCTGTTCGAAGCCCATGGCCGCGATGCATCGAAGGTGCGCGCCGCGATGGAAAGCCTGAAGCAATCGAACGGTTTTTCCATCGGCGAGGACGCGCTGAAGGTCATCAAGAAGGACTTCCGCGCCGGCCGCGCCAGCGAAAAGCAGGTGGCCGCGACGATCCGCAAAACCCTTGCCGACACCGGCTATCTCATCGATCCGCATACGGCCATCGGCGTCTTCGTGGCGGAGAAAAATCAAAAGCCTGCGAGCCCGATGGTGACGCTTGCCACCGCGCATCCGGCAAAATTCCCCGCGGCAGTAAAATCCGCATCCGGTATTGACCCGGCGCTTCCGACGTGGCTTGCTGGACTGATGAACAGGGAGGAGCGTTTCGATATCCTCGATCCCGAGCTGAAAGCCGTTGAAACCTTTATCGGCAAGCATGCCCGGGCCGGGGAATGACAGGCGCAGAAAGACAGGCGATGACAGTGGAGTGCACCCGGCTTGCGTCCGGGCTGACAGTAGCGACCCAAACGATGCCGCATCTGGAAAGCGTGGCGCTCGGCGTTTGGATCAAATCGGGTTCGCGTAACGAAACCGAGACGGAGCACGGCATCGCCCATCTGCTCGAACATATGGCCTTCAAGGGCACCGCCCGCCGCACGGCGCGGCAGATCGCCGAGGAAATCGAGAATGTCGGCGGCGAGGTCAACGCCGCCACCTCCACCGAGACGACCTCCTATTATGCCCGCGTGCTGAAAGACCATGTGCCGCTCGCCGTCGACATCCTCGCCGATATCCTGACCGAATCGGCCTTCGACGAAGAGGAACTGGCCCGCGAAAAGCAGGTCATCCTGCAGGAGATCAATGCCGCGAACGACACACCGGATGACGTGGTCTTCGACAAGTTCTCCGAGGTCGCCTATCGCGGTCAGACGCTTGGACGCGCCATTCTCGGCACGCCCGAGACCGTCGTTTCCTTCTCGCCTGACGAGATCCGTGGCTATCTCGGCCGCAACTACACCACCGACCGCATGTTCGTGGTGGCCGCCGGCGCCGTCGACCACGAAAGCTTCGTGCGCCAGGTCGAGGAACGCTTTTCCAGTCTGCCGACCAAGCCGTCGGCGCCGCCCGTCATCGAGCCCGCTCGCTATATCGGCGGCAATATCCGCGAGACGCGCGACCTGATGGACGCGCAGATCCTGCTCGGTTTCGAGGGCCGAGCCTATCATACGCGCGACTTCTACTGTTCGCAGATCCTCGCCAATATCCTCGGCGGTGGCATGTCCTCGCGGCTGTTCCAGGAAGTGCGCGAGTTCCGCGGGCTCTGCTATTCGGTCTATGCCTTCCACTGGGGCTTTTCCGACACCGGCATTTTCGGCATCCATGCCGCAACCGGCGGCGAGAACCTGCCGGAGCTGTTGCCGGTCATCGTCGACGAGCTGCATAAATCCTCGCACAGCATCGAGCAGCAGGAGATCGAACGCGCCCGCGCCCAGATCCGCGCGCAATTGCTGATGGGCCAGGAAAGCCCGGCGGCGCGCGCCGGACAGATCGCCCGACAAATGATGCTCTACGGACGGCCGATCCCGAACCAGGAAATGCTGGAGCGGCTGGAAGGCATCACCATCGATCGGCTGACGGATCTTGCCGGCCGCCTGTTCTTCGATACAGTGCCGACTCTTTCGGCGATCGGGCCGTTGGAACAGCTGGCGCCGATGGAAGACATCGTCACGTCGCTGTCGTCGCCGACCCCCGCCTCCAAGAGCGCGAGCGGCTAAGGCCCGTTTCGCGCGCCGATGGGGTCAATTCTCGGGGGAGTATGGGGCGGAATGCAAAAATCGGTCTTTCGGTTTCTGTCACGTCATCCGGACGCGGTCGAACTCGAAAACGAGACCTATCTGCTGCGCCTGCCGCGTTATTCCGATTTTAACCAATGGCACCGGCTGCGGGCCGAAAGCCGCCGGTTCCTGGAACCCTGGGAACCGACCTGGCGCCACGACGAGCTGACCGAAGGCGCCTACCGCGCCCGCGTCATCCGCGGGAAACAGGAATACAGTTCCGGCCAGGCGATTCCGCTTTTCATTTTCCACAAGGAAAACATGACGCTGCTTGGCGGCATCACCATCGGCTATATCCGCCGCGGCGCCGCGCAAAGCTGCATGATCGGATATTGGATGGGCGAACGGCATTCCGGTCAGGGCCATATGTTCGCCGCACTTCAGTTGGTTATACCCTATATCTTTTCCGGGCTTGAGTTGCACCGTATTGAAGCAGCCTGTATTCCGGATAACGAGCGTAGCATGCGGCTTTTGGAAAAAGCCGGTTTCCAACGGGAAGGTCATTTGCGCGGTTATCTTAAAATCAACGGCCAGTGGCGTGATCATGTGATGTTTTCCCGGCTGGCGTCCGACGCCGGCCCGAACGGGACATCCTACAAGCGATGACGGCCGCCCTGAAGCCGACCCTGCCGGTGATCCGATGGCCGTCCGCGATCCTCGCGGCGGTGGCGGGCATCATCCTGTTCCTTCTCGCCGGCATGGCGCATGCGGCCGAACCCGTGAAGATCTCGCGCGACGACACCGCGCTCGACCTGACGGCGACGACGGAAATCTACACCAACCAGGGCGAGGCCTTCCAGGTCTCCACCGCCGCCGGAGCCGACGGCATCCGCCGCCGTATCGAGGTGCGTTCCTCCTCTCCCAATCATCAGGGCGACTGGGCCGTCTTCGCGCTTGCCAATGTCTCCGAAGAGCAGCTTGAGCGCGTCATCGTCGCGCCCCACTTCCGCCTGGTGAACTCGAAGATGTTCTGGCCGGATCTCGGCTCGCAGCGCATCATCGCCATCACGCCGAGCGAAGGCTTCGCCCTCGACCGGCAGCCGAGCGACGAGGCCGACGTGTTTCGCATCACGCTGAACCCCGGCGCCGTCGTCACCTTCGTCGCCGAACTGTCCTCGCCCAACCTGCCGCAGCTCTACCTCTGGGAACCCAACGCCTACAAGGACACGGTCAACGCCTTCACGCTCTATCGCGGCATCGTGCTTGGCATTGCCGGTCTGCTGGCGGTGTTCCTGACCATCCTCTTCGTCGTCAAGGGCACCTCGATGCTGCCGGCGACGGCGGCGCTCGCCTGGGCGGTGCTCGGCTATATCTGCGTCGATTTCGGCTTTCTCGGCAAGCTCATCAGCATCACCTCCAGCGACCAGCGAATATGGCGCGCCTGCGCGGAAGTGGCGCTCGCCTCCAGTCTGGTGATCTTCCTCTTCACCTATCTCAATCTCAACCGCTGGCATGCCCATCTCGGCTATGTGACGCTCGCCTGGGTGCTGGGTCTGGCCCTGCTCTTCGGCGTCGCGATCTACGACCCGTCGATTGCCGCCGGCATTGCCCGCCTGTCGCTGGCGCTGACGGCGACGGCCGGGCTGCTTTTGATCATCTATCTCGGCTTCAGCCGCTACGACCGCGCCATCCTGCTTGTGCCGGCCTGGGCGCTGACGCTCGTCTGGCTGTTCGGCGCCTGGATGACGGTGACCGGCAAGCTCGACAACGACATCATCCAGCCGGCGCTCGGCGGCGGTCTCGTGCTGATCGTGCTGCTGATCGGCTTCACGGTGATGCAGCACGCCTTCGCCGGCGGCGCTTTCCAGCAGGGGCTGTTCTCCGATCTGGAGCGGCAATCCCTGGCGCTTACCGGCTCGGGCGACACGGTCTGGGATTGGGACGTGGCGCGCGACCGCGTGGTGACGACGCCCGATATCTCGACAAAGCTCGGCCTTTCTCCCGGCACCATGCATGGGCCGGCGCGCAACTGGCTGCCGCGGCTGCATCCCGACGACCGCGACCGCTTCCGCGCCACGCTCGACGTGCTGCTGGAACATCGCCGCGGCCGCCTGAACCATGAATTCCGCATCCGTGCCGAGGATGGGCATTTCCATTGGCTGACGATCCGCGCCCGACCGGTTCTCGGCTCGAATGGCGAGATCATCCGCTGCGTCGGCACCATCGTCGACATCACCGAACAGAAGAACTCGGTCGAACGGCTGCTGCATGACGCGCTGCACGACAATCTGACCGGCCTGCCCAACCGCCAGGTCTTCCTCGACCGGCTGCAGTCCGTGCTGACGCTCGCGCCGGAAGGCAACCAGCTGCGTCCGACCGTGATGGTGATCGACATCGACCGCTACAAGCTGGTCAACGACACGCTCGGCGTCGCCGCCGGCGACAACATCCTGATCGCCCTGACGCGCCGCCTGCGCCGCCTGATGAAGCCGCAGGATACGCTGGCGCGGCTCTCCGGCGATCAATTCGGCCTCATCCTCGTGT
Organism: Rhizobium sp.; assembly: GCA_047606605.1. Classification (GTDB taxonomy): domain Bacteria; phylum Pseudomonadota; class Alphaproteobacteria; order Rhizobiales; family Rhizobiaceae; genus Rhizobium. The sequence goes on along the minus strand of JASGEG010000476.1, from coordinate 10,192 downwards.
CCGAGCGCGATCCGACCAAGGTCGCCGATTTCGCCGATGCGATCAGCAAGGCGATCATGGTGCCGATCAATTTCGCCAATCGTGAGATCATTCTCACCGCATCGATCGGCCTGACCTCCTGGGTCGACCAGCAGGAAAATGCCTCCAGCCTGCTGAGCGACGCCGAACTTGCCATGTACCGCGCCAAGCGCGCCGGCGGCAATCGCGTCGAGCCCTTCCAGCCGGCCTTCCGCAGCTTCGGCACGGACCGCCTGCAGCTGGAAACCGACCTTCGCCGCGCCGTCGAGCGCAAGGAGCTTTCCATGGTCTACCAGCCGATCGTCCGGCTGGAGGACGCCGAGATCGCCGGTTTCGAGGCGCTGATGCGCTGGGAGCATCCGAAGCGTGGCAATATCCCGCCATCGGAATTCATTCCGATCGCCGAGGCCTCCGACATCATCGGCCCGCTCGGCATGTTCTCGCTCGAGCAGGCCACCAACGACCTGATGGCCTGGCAGCGCCAGACCGGCGACCTGCCGCTGTTCGTCTCCATCAATCTCTCCAGCGTACAGCTCCTCAACAACGAGCTGTACGAGGATATCCGCGCCTTGCTCGCCAAGACGCATTGCGAGCCGAACCGCATCAAGCTGGAGCTGACGGAATCGCAGGTGATGGAAAATCCGGAGCAGGCTCGCCTCGTGCTCGGCAAGCTGCGCGAAGCCGGCATCGGCCTGGCGCTCGACGATTTCGGCACCGGCTATTCCTCCCTCTCCTACCTCACCCGCTTCCCCTTCGACACGATCAAGCTCGACAAGGCGATGGTCAGCGACGAAAGCGACAAGAAGACGGTGCTGCTGCGTTCCGTCATCTCCATGGCGCGCGAACTCGACATGCGCGTCGTCGCCGAGGGTATCGAGTCGGAAGAGGATGCGCTCGATCTCGCCAAGATGGGCTGCGCCTATGGTCAGAGCTACATCTTCGGACCGCCCATGGGCTCTGAATCGGTGCTGCGGCTGCTGAAGGAACGCTTTCCGCTGACGAAGCGGGCTTGATGGTCCGGTTATCCCGCCCCTTGCGGGCGGGAAAGCAAAATCAGCCTTTAGCCGCAAGGCCAAGTGCTAGATTTTGCAAGGGCGGGGGTAGGCAGAGACGCACCTGCTTGCCAGGAATGGCATGAGCAAGAAAGGCCAATCCCTCCTGCAATTTCAATGACTTAGAAATTGCTTTCTCGCCCGCCAAGGGCGAGATCAGCCCGGGAACTGCCGCACCATCCTATCTTTACGAGATATTGCGCTCACCCCCCGTCGATCACCTGCCGGATATATTCCAGCTTCGCCACCACCGGCGGCGACAGGACGAAGGGATAGGAATCCGGCTGGCCCATGCTGCGCTGGATGGCGTTGATGGCAACGCTCAGGGGAATCCAGGCGCTGACCAGCTGTTCGGCACTTTCCGCTCTGTAGGGATTGAAATCCACCTCCGCGGCCATGTCATGGTAGCCGAGCGGATCGACTGCCAGACCGAAGGAGCGGGCCGTCTCCAGCGTGTCGACGATGTGCAGATAATGCGCGAAGCATTCGGCAAAATCTTCCCAGGGGTGCGCGCTGGCATAGGCGCTGATGAAACTGTCCTGCCAGTTCGGCGGCGGGCCATGATCGTAATGCTGCTGCAGCGCTGCGCCGTAATCCAGCCGTTCGTCGCCGAAAACAGCGCGGAAAGCGTCGAACCGGTCTCGATCCCGAATCAGCTTGTTCCAGATGAAGTGGCCGGTCTCATGGCGGAAATGGCCGAGCAGCGTGCGATAGGGTTCGTTCATGGAGGTGCGCGCCTGCTCGCGCGTGACGTCGTCGGCCTCGGCGGCGCGAATGGCGATCAGCCCCTCCTCATGCCCGGTCCTAGCCGGCACGACATTGCCGCCCTGCACCTCGTCCTCGAGGAAATCGAAGACCAGCCCACCCTCAGGGTCCTGCCGGCGATCGGGATGCGGCAGATTCCAGCGCAGCAGCGAATAGAAGAGATGCCGCTGCGCCTGGCCGATCCGTCGCCAGCGCTCGATGCCTTGCTGCGTATCGGTATTCGGCACCAGGCGATTGTGACGGCAGGCGATGCAGAAGGGGTCGGGGTCGTCGGCCGCCACCAGCCAGTTGCAGATATCAAGCTCGGCATTGGCGCAGAAACGCACCATGCGATCCGGCTCGGCAACCACACGCCAATTCTGCCCCTGATCGGCTTCCAGGGCATAGATCGCCAGAAACTGAGGCAGGAAACCGAGCTGATGGCCGCAACGAATGCATTGCCTGTTATCGAAATGCACCGGCTGGCCGCAGTGGTCGCAGGCAAAAAGCCGCATGAAACCCTCGCAATCGGACATGGCAGGCATAAAAGAGCCTGCCCACGAATTCGTGGCAGGCCCGTCGTCGCCATGCCGCACATGGCAATATATCAAATGGCGCAGCGGTCCATAAGCTCACACTTACTCACCTGTCGCCGGAGGTCCTGACGACCGCGATGTTGCTCCCGGCCATGCGAAGCGGCTCAGCCATGTCCCGCATGCGGCGACAGCATGGCGGCGTTGATGCCCATCAGGGCAAGCGCGCGCTCGTATTTGTCGTCAAGGCTGCGATCGAAGATCAGCTCCTCGTTGGCCGGGCAGTTCAGCCAGCCATTATTGCCGATTTCCGCCTCGAGCTGACCAGCACCCCAGCCGGCATAGCCGAGCAGCATGGTGGCCCGCTTCGGCCCGCTGCCCTTGGAGATGGCCCGCACGATATCCAGCGTTGCGGTCAGGCTGATGTCGTCGCTCACCGGAATGCTGCTGTCGCTCAGATAATCGTCGGAATGGAGCACGAAGCCGCGGCCGCTCTCGACCGGTCCGCCGGTCTGGATCGGGAAATCCCGCGCCACCGCCGGCAGAACGATGGCGTCATCGTCCTTGATCATATCCAGATGCAGCAGCACGTCGGTAAAGGTCAGGCTCTGTGCGCGGTTGATGACGAAGCCCATGGCGCCAGCCGTGGAATGCGCACAAATATAGATGACCGTGCGGTTGAAATTCCGATCCTCCATGCCGGGCATGGCAATCAGGAACTGGCCGTCTAGAAAACCTCTTTCGCGTCTGTTCTTCAGTGTCGATAGGGACATCACACCTCCTGACTGCAGTCTGTCACTGCGCCCCCAACACATAGAAAGATGGGGCAATGTCATAAATCAATCAACTGAAAATGATCATTTCTTTTTTTGGCCGTTCTGGCGCGGCGCGGCACCATCCGTTAAACCCTCTGCCCATGATCAAAATGCCCAGACTTGCCCGCCTGACGACCATCGCTGCCGCAACGCTTGCCGCCGTGCTCTGCGCCGGCAGCGGCGCACACGCCGCCATGAGCGACTGGGCCAATAACACAGGCGGCCGGATGCGGCTGGTGGCGCTGGCGCCGGATGCGCAGGGTCACGTTCGCGCTGCATTGCAGATCGAGCCGGCGCCCGGCTGGATCACCTATTGGCGCGAGCCCGGCGAAAGCGGTATTCCGCCGCAAGTTAGCCCGGCGCCAGAGAGCGGTGTGACGATTGCCAAGATGAGCTTTCCGGTGCCGAAGCCCATCACTGTCGGCACGATCCAGGAGATCGGCTATGACGGGCCGGTGACATTGCCGCTCGATCTGCGGATCGACGGCAAGCCGCCGGCGAAACTCGACCTCACGGCATTCATCGGCATCTGCAAGGATATCTGCATCCCGTTTCAGGCCGAGCTTTCGCTGCCGCTTTCGGCCGCCGGCCAATCGAACCCGCACGAACAGGCGCTGCTGGATGCCGCCGCAGCCTCGCTGCCGCAGGCCCCCGCCCCGGATTTTGCGATCGAAAGCCACACGCTGTCGGCCGATGCGAAGACGCTGTCGCTGCGCCTGACCCTGCCGGAAGCGCGGACGCAGCCGCCGCTGATCTATGTCACCGGCCCGACCGGCTCCGTCTTCTTCAAACAGGCCAACGGCAAACGCGACGGCAAATCCTTCGCGACGGATCTCGCCATCGGCAAGCTGCCGAAAAATTACGACATCAAGGGCAAGGACTGGGGCATTCTCGTCATCGATGGCGAGCGCGCCATGGAAACCACGCTTGCGTTCGAATAGCGCGACCCTATAGTTCGCCGACATCTTCATTCCGGGCGGCTTAGCCGTCCTCTATCGCGAGCCCCAAGGAGAGAGCCATGACCATCGCTATCGGCGACAAACTGCCTGCCGCCACCTTCAAGGAAAAGACCGCCGACGGCCCGGTGGAGATCACCAGCGAGCAGCTTTTCGCCGGCAAACGCGTCGTCCTCTTCGCCGTTCCCGGTGCCTTCACGCCCACCTGCTCGCTGAACCATCTGCCGGGCTACCTGGAAAACCGCGACGCCATCCTCGCCAAGGACGTCGACGACATCGCCGTGATCTCCGTCAACGACTGGCATGTCATGGGCGCCTGGGCGCAATCCTCCGGTGGGCTGGGCAAGATCCATTTCCTCGCCGACTGGGACGGCTCCTTCGCCAAGGCGCTCGGCCTCGACATCGACCTCTCCGCCGGCGGCCTCGGCCTGCGCTCCAAGCGCTATTCCATGCTGGTGGAAGACGGCGTGGTGAAGACGCTCAACATCGAGGAAAGCCCCGGCCAGGCCACGGTTTCGGCGGCGGCCGCGATGATCGAGCAGCTTTGATAAATGCAATGAGGGCGTCCATCGGGCGCCCTCATTCATTGCTGTCAACCCTTGCCGAAATGACTTTCAAGGTCCCGATGACCTTCGATGATGTTCACGACCTCGAAAACATCATCGACGTAGCGGAAAAAAATCACATATCCACGGAACGCAAAACTGCGCATATCGGGCATCAACTCAGGCCTTGCCCGGCCCATCTGACCCGGCAATGCGGCTAGATCGCTGCATTTACCACGAAGCCTGCCAATAAAGCTTCGCGCACTCTCCGCACTTCCACCTTCTCGCCTGATATATCGATAAATATTATCGAAATCGGTCTTGGCACTCGCTAGAAAACGAATGTTCGGCATTAATAGCCTTCTTTTTTCAGTTCAGCCTCTACCGCGTCCAGAGACGCATCCAGTTCCTCGTCGGATATATCACCCCCGCGAGCGATCGATGCCTCCAGGGTGCGCCGCAGGGCCGCTATTTTCGCCTCACGCTCCTCCACGAGCCGCAGGCCTTCTCGCACAACTTCGCTGGCGGAGCTGTAACGCCCCTCTTCTACCGTCTTCTCGACGAATTTTTCCCAGCGCTCGCCGATGGAAACATTCATGAGCGTCTCTCCCGCAGGGCCGATCAGGCCGGTGAATAACAGATGATGCGCAATATATAGCATTATTGGCGCGGAACGCCAATTGCGGGCGGGCAACAGCCATCAATCCCCAACTCGCCTCTTTTTCGCCGCATTCTATCGACCATAACACGTAATGTTATTACATAAAGAGAGCTGACCCATGCCCTTCAGCAATGATCCCTTCGCGTCCTCCCTGCTCGGGCGCTCCGCATTGACGCGTCTCGCCGTCGTTGCGCTTGGCATTGCCGCTCTCTGGGCGGCCATCGGCTGGGCGGTGTCGCTGGCATGAGCGCGCTGATCCGCCTCGACAATCTCACTGTCGCCTATGAGCGCCATCCCGCCGTGCATCATGTCTCCGGTGCTTTCGCGGCCGGCAGCCTGACGGCGATTGCCGGGCCGAACGGGGCGGGAAAATCGACGCTGCTGAAGGCCATCATCGGCGAACTACGGCCGGCGGAAGGCTCGATCGACCGCGGCGCGCTGACGCGCAACGATTTCGGCTATCTGCCGCAGGCGGCGGATATCAACCGCCGCTTTCCGATCTCGGTCGCCGATACCATCATGCTCGGGGCCTGGAAGAATGCCGGCGCCTTCGGCCGTTTCTCGCGCGAGGATGCGGAGCGGGCGCGCGAGGCGCTCGCCGCCGTCGGCCTTGGCGGCTTCGAGCACCGGCATATCGGCTCGCTTTCGGCCGGGCAGTTCCAGCGGGTGCTCTTCGCCCGCCTGCTGCTCCAGGACGCCCGCGTCATCCTGCTCGACGAGCCCTTTACCGCCATCGACCAGCGCACGACGCGCGACCTGCTCGACATCGTGCTGCGCTGGCATGGCGACGGGCGCACCGTCATTGCCGTACTGCACGATTTCGATCAGGTGCGGGCGCATTTTCCGCAGACGCTGCTGATTGCCCGCGAGTTGGTCGGCTGGGGCAGCACGCAGGATGTGATGAGCCCCGCTAATCTCATCCGGGCGCGGGCCATGGCCGAGCGCTGGGACGAGGATGCCGAGGACTGCCGGCCCGAGCCGGATCACGCCCACCATGCATTGGCAAAGCGGGAGCCGGCGCAATGACGGCCTATGACATCTTCCTCGCGCCCTTTGCCGATTACGGCTTCATGCGGCGGGCGCTCATCGCCTGCCTGTGCCTCGGCCTCGGCTCCGGTCCCATCGGCGTCTTCCTGATGCTCAGGCGCATGAGCCTGATGGGCGATGCCATGAGCCATGCGGTGCTGCCGGGGGCCGCGATCGGCTATCTCATCGCCGGTTCGCTGTCCTTGACGGCCATGGGGCTCGGCGGGCTGGTGGCCGGCCTGTCGGTCGCGCTGCTCTCCGGACTCGTCAGCCGCATGACGGTGCTGCAGGAGGATGCGAGCTTCGCCAGCTTCTATCTGACCTCGCTGGCGCTCGGCGTGCTCATCGTGTCGCTGCGCGGCTCCAACATCGACCTGCTGCATGTGCTCTTCGGCACGATCCTGGCGATCGATGCCCCTGCCCTCTACCAGATCGGCGCCATCACCTCGCTGACGCTGCTGACGCTTGCGGTCATCTACCGGCCGCTGGTGATGGAGTGCTTCGATCCCGGCTTCCTGCGCGCCGTCGGCGGGCGCGGGCCGGTCTATCATGTCCTGTTCCTGCTGCTGGTGGTGCTCAATCTCGTCGCCAGCTTCCAGGCGCTCGGCACGCTGATGGCCGTGGGGCTGATGATGCTGCCGGCGGCGATCGCACAGCTCTGGTCGCGCAGCCTGCCGGCCATGATGGCGATCGCGACGGCGACGGCGGCGGCCTCGGGCTATGTCGGCCTCATCGCCTCCTACCATCTCGAATTCGCCTCCGGCCCGACCATCATCATCACGGCGAGCATCATCTACGGCTTTTCCATTCTCTTCGCGCCCTCGGGCATTGCCCGCCGGTTCATCCCCCGCCCCCATCTCAGGGGCTAATTTCCACCAAGGAGACATTCATGAGCAAACACAGACTGCTTCTCTCCACGGCGGTCGCGGCCTTCGTCGCCTTCGGCGTCGCCGCTCCCGCATCCGCCGAGACGCTGAACGTCGTCGCTTCCTTCACCGTGCTTGCCGACGTCGTCAAGCAGGTCGGCGGCGAGCATGTGAAGGTATCGAGCCTCGTCGGCCCGAACGGCGACCCCCATGAATTCGAGCCGTCGCCGGCCGACGCCAAGACGCTCAATGCCGCCAAACTCACCTTCGTCAGCGGCGAGGGCCTGGAAGGCTGGATGGACCGGCTGATCAGCGCTTCCGGCTACAAGGGCACGCCGGTCGTCGCCTCGGACGGCATCAACACCCGCACCATGGTCGACGACGGCAAGACCGTCACCGATCCGCATGTGTGGAACAGCCCGGTCAATGTGAAGGTCTGGGTCGCCAATATCGAAAAGGCGCTGTCGGCGGCCGACCCGGCCGACGCGGCCGATTTCAAGGCCAATGCCGAACGCTACACCAAGGTCCTGACCGAGCTGGACGCCTATACGCACGAAAAATTCGACAAGGTCGCCGACGACCGCCGCAAGATCCTGACCAGCCACGACGCCTTCGGCTATTTCGGCCGCGAATACAAGGTCACCTTCCTGTCGCCGCTCGGCGTCTCCACCGAGACCGAAGCCTCGGCCGCAGCCGTCGCCAAGCTGATCGAGCAGATCAGGACCGAGCATGTGAAGACCTATTTCTTCGAAAACTCGAACGATCCCCGCCTGGTCAAACAAGTCGCCAAGGCCACGGGTGCCGCACCCGGCGGCGAGCTCTATGTCGAATCCCTCTCCAAGGCCAACGGCCCGGCTCCGACTTACGAAAAAATGTTCCGTTATAACGTTGATCAACTCGCCGCCGCCATGGCGAAATCGAGCTGAGACGGCCGGAAACATATGGCCGCAAGGCCAACGCATATGGGGCGGATGAGCGCCGGAAATTCCTTCTCCCCGCTGGGGAGAAGGAGGACGGCCACGATTTCAGTTCATATGCGATCGCTCTGCATATGGCTGCGGGCACCCGCCCGCGGCCTCTTTTTATTCAGAGATTGAGATCGAAGACCAGCAGCCCGGCAAGCCCGCCATCGGTCGAGGAGACGATACGCTCGCCGACGGCGACATGCTGCGGATGCACCAGATAGGCATCCCGCGCCTCGGCACTTTCAAACGTCACCGCAAACCCATCGACAAAGCCGCCATGCAGCCCTTCCGGCGAGACATTCGGCCCGTATTTGATATCGACGATACCGGGAATGACCTGCTGCAACGCGGCCACGGATTCGAACAACGCTTTCTTCTCATCCTGTGTCATGGCGGCTTTCAGCCGCAGGAAAACGCAATGCAGAATCATGGAACCGGCCTCCCTGGATGTTGGGGGCAGCATAGAGGGAAAGGATCGGGGGGCAAGATGGGTTTTTGAACGCGATCTCTACCATGACCGATATGGGACCGGGAGCGGACTGTCCGCTGTAGGACGCATTTATCGGATAGCTGTCGTTCAGTAACGGACCTCAAACCAGACGTCCGACGCTGCTCGTTCGCGCATGCTGGGCGGCCGCCAATGTACATGGCGGCCGTTTAGCCATACTCAGAGGTTTTCCTTGTAGAAAGGGATCAGCTTCGCCAACGCCTTTCCGACCGGCTCCGGTTTGTCATAGAGGTCATAGTGCGACCAGCCATCGACGACGACGAGCTGCTTCTTCTTCGAAGCCGCGCGTTCGATGATCTCGCAGCCGTCGCGATAGGCACCGAAGGCGCCGACCTGATCACCAACCACGACGCAGAGAGGTTGGGTCAACAGAACTTCGGCGAGATGGAAGGCATCCCAGCCGACTGCCGCGGCCTGATGCGACAGGAGCGAACGGTTCAGACCGTTCGGCTTCTGGCCACGCGGCGTCCGGTAATAGTCCGTCGCCTCCAATGGGTCGCGGTCGGTAACACCGGCAGCACGCGCTTCCTCGACGGAATTGGCCAGGAGATTGTCGACGTGGAGGGCTGCACCACGGGCCTCAGCGGTCCGCTGCTTGGCCATGGCTTCGAGCGCGGCAATCGGGTTGAGGGCGGTGAAGTTGCCCCGCATCAGGCGACCATAGTTTGCACCAGTGACAGTGCCGACCGCCTTGATACGTCGCTCGGTCATCGCGGCGTTGATCGAATAGCCCCCGCCGCCGCAGATGCCGAGCACGCCGATGCGATCCTCATCGACATAGGGGAGCGTCACCAGATAATCGGCGACATGGCGAAAATCCTCGACGCGCAGCGTTGGGTCTTCAATGAAACGTGGCTCGCCGCCGCTGGCGCCCTGGAAGCTCGCATCGAATGCGATCACGACGAAACCTTCCTTGGCGAGCGCAAGACCATAGACATTACCTGAGGTTTGATCCTTGCAGCTTCCGATAGGATGCGCGCTGATGATGGCCGGATACCTCTTCGACCTGTCGAAGTTCGGCGGGAAGTGGATATCGGCGGCGATATCCCAATACATATCGTAATTGCGGATTTTGACGGTTTCCATGACGCGATCTCCTTGGTTTCCGGATTAGGTGGTATTTCATCGACCGAAGGGCCGGCTCCGTCACATGAATGCAGGCTTGTCGCCATCGGTATCGGGCTTGTTGATGCCGATGTTGCGGTTGCCTAGCGCGCCGGGTGCTTCGACCAATTTGACAACCAGCGCCGCCACGCTCTTGCGGGCGACTTCCGTGCCCTTGAACGGCTCGTTGCGCTCGGTGGTCTCGTAGTCGACCTCATCGGCATCAGTCAGCCACGCCGGACGCAGCACGACATAATCCAGCCCGGATGCCTCAATGAGATCCGCTGCCTTGCGGTATGGCGGAACGTATTCACCGATTTCCCGGTTGTTCCATTGGCCGAACTTGCCGGGCACTTCGTCATAGATGCCAAGCGTGGTGCAGAAGATCAGCTTGCGAGT
>JASGEG010000475.1:0-4119 GCA_047606605.1 Rhizobium sp. | reverse complement strand
TTGGTAAAGATGCGATCCTGATCCTGTAACATGCTTCACCTCTTACCGCGGCTTCTTGCCGAAGACCTTGATATATTCCGCTTCGCCACCCTTAGCGAGCGCCTTGGCCTGCTTGATCCAGTCGTCGCGCTCGATCCGGCCCTTGAAATTCAGGTAGCCATCGACCCATTCGCGCTCGGCCTTCTTCCAGCTTGCGACCTGCGCAAAGGTGAAGATGCCCAATTCGTGAAGGATCGACTCGATCTTCGGACCGACGCCGGAAATCAGCTTCAGGTCATCAGGGGTTGCGGGCTTCTCGATGCCGGCGGGACGGTTCTTGTCCGTCAGCGACGGCTTCTGGCCACTGTCGGCCTTGCCGGCCGGCGCCTTGACAGGCTCGGCGGCCGCCGTTCCGGACGGCGGCTGCGTCTCGGCTGCCTTGGCGCTCTTCGCGGCGGCGGCCGGCGCCGTCGCCGGCGTCTTCAGCGCCGCATTGGTTTCGGCATCGGTGCTCTTCGCCCGCGCAGCCTCGGAGGGCGGAACGGGAGCGGCATCGGCCTGGGCGGGCGCTGCAGCCTTGCTGCTTGCGGCCTTGGCCTTCGGAGTCTCGGTGGTCAGCGACGTCAGGCCGCCTTCCGGCGCGGAGAAGAAGCGGTCGATCTGCGGACCTGTGGGAACGTCACGGCCCTTGCCTGCGGCGAACGCATCGATGATCTCTTCGAGACGGGCCGGCGTCAGATCCTCATAGGTATCCTTGCCGATCACGACCATCGGTGCGTTGACGCAGGCGCCCTGACATTCGACCTCTTCCCAGGAGAGCGTGCCGTCGGCGTTGCGTTCGAAGGCGTGGCTGTTGATCTTGCTCTTGCAGACCTTCATCAGCGCTTCGGAGCCGCGCAGCATGCAGGGCGTCGTGCCGCAAACCTGCACATGGGCGCGTGTGCCGACCGGGTTAAGCTGAAACTGCGTATAGAAGGTCGCAACTTCGAGCGCGCGGATATAGGCCATGTCCAGCATGTCGGCGATCGTCTCGATGGCCGCCTTGGTGACCCAGCCTTCCTGCTCCTGCGCGCGCATCATCAGCGGGATGATCGCTGATTGCTGGCGGCCTTCCGGGTATTTCTTGATCGTCTTTTCCGCCCAGACCGCATTCTCCTTGTTGAAGGCGAAGGCGGCAGGCTGGAATTGATCTTCGGCTAGTCGACGAACGGACATCTTTCACGCCTTATCTCAGTTTATGGACCCACACCGCGTATCCGTCAGCGACGAAAATTCGCAGGCATAGGCCGACTGGTCTTTCTGCATAAACACAACAAACTTACCGCCGTTCGGCACAGCGGCTTTGATTTCATAACCGCGGGACACGAGATCGGCCATGGTCGATTCCGTGCCTGGCGAACTTGCATTGTCACCCTTGGCAACGCTCGAGCTTTTGGCATTCGAACCTTGCACGGAGATGCTGGGCAGCGTCTGCGTCTTGCCGACCTGCTGGGCGGAAGCGCCCGAAGCGGCAAGAAGCGCAGCAGCGATGACCAGCCATTGCCGCATCAGCGATCCACCTCACCGAACACGATGTCGAGCGAGCCGAGCACGGCCGCGACGTCGGCAAGCTGATGGCCACGGCACATGAAATCCATGGCCTGCAGATGCGCATAGCCCGGAGCCCGGATCTTGCAGCGATACGGCTTGTTCGACCCGTCGGAGACGAGGTAGACGCCGAATTCGCCCTTCGGCGCTTCGACGGCGGCATAAACCTCGCCGGCCGGCACATGGTAGCCTTCGGTGTAGAGCTTGAAGTGGTGGATCAGCGCTTCCATCGAGCGCTTCATCTCGCCACGCTTCGGCGGCACGACCTTGCCGTCGAGCGACGAGACCGGGCCGGTCTTGGCATCGCCGAGCAGGCGGTTGACGCACTGCTTCATGATGCGGACGGACTCGCGCATTTCGATCATGCGAATGAGGTAACGGTCGTAGCAGTCGCCGTTCTTGCCGATCGGAATGTCGAATTCGAGATCGGAATAGCACTCATAGGGCTGCGCCTTGCGCAGGTCCCAGGCGGCACCCGAGCCGCGGACCATGACGCCGGAGAAGCCCCAGGCCCAACAGTCTTCCAGCGAAACGACGCCGATATCGACGTTACGCTGCTTGAAGATGCGGTTGCCGGTCAGAAGGTCGTCGATATCGTCGAGCGCCTTCAGGAAGGGATCGCACCAGTCGCCGATATCCTGCACAAGCTTTTCCGGCAGATCCTGATGGACGCCGCCCGGACGGACGTAAGCTGCGTGCATGCGCGAGCCGGAGGCGCGCTCATAGAAGACCATCAGCTTTTCGCGCTCTTCGAAGCCCCAGAGCGGCGGCGTCAGGGCGCCGACGTCCATGGCCTGCGTCGTGACGTTCAGAAGATGCGACAGGATGCGGCCGATTTCCGAATAGAGCACGCGGATCAGCTGGCCGCGGATCGGGATGTCGATGCCGAGCAGCTTTTCAACGGCCAGCGCATAGGCATGCTCCTGGTTCATCGGCGCCACGTAATCGAGGCGATCGAAATAAGGAACGGCCTGCAGATAGGTCTTCGTCTCGATCAGCTTTTCCGTGCCGCGATGCAGCAGGCCGATATGCGGATCGACGCGTTCCACAATTTCGCCGTCCAGTTCGAGGACAAGACGCAGAACGCCGTGCGCAGCCGGATGCTGCGGGCCGAAATTGATGTTGAAGTTGCGGACGTTATGTTCTGTCATGGCGACGGACTCGCGTTTTCAGGTATTCAGAGAATGGCAGACCAAGCCCGCCACACGCCATCAAATTATGCCTTCGCCTTCTCGTCTCCGGGCAGCACATAGTCGGTGCCTTCCCACGGAGAGAGGAAGTCGAAGTTGCGGAATTCCTGCTTCAGCTCGACCGGCTCGTAGACCACGCGCTTGGCGGCGTCGTCGTAGCGAACTTCGACGAAACCGGTGGTCGGGAAATCCTTGCGAAGCGGATGGCCTTCGAAACCATAATCGGTCAGCAGACGACGCAGATCCGGATGGCCGGTGAACAGCACGCCGTACATGTCCCAGGTTTCGCGCTCGAACCAATCGGCGCCCGGATAGACACCGCAGGCCGACGGAACAGCCTGATCCTCGGCGACCGGCACCTTGACGCGGATGCGAAGGTTCTTCTTCGGCGACAGCAGGTGATAGACCACATCGAAGCGATCGGGGCGCTGCGGCCAGTCGACGCCGCAAATATCCGTCATGTTGACGAAGCCGCACTTGGCGTCGTCGCGCAGGAAGGTCAGCAGCGCGATGACGTTTTCGGCTGACGTCGTCACCGTCAGTTCGCCATACTTGATCTCGGAGAACGAGATCAGGGCACCGCGAACTTCCGCGAGATAGGTGGCGAGTTCGTTCAGGGCTTCACTCATAATGCCTTGTCCCCTGCCTTACCGTTCGATCGTGCCGGTGCGCCGGATCTTCTTCTGCAGCAGAAGCACGCCGTAAAGCAGCGCCTCCGCCGTGGGAGGACAGCCCGGTATGTAAATGTCGATCGGAACGATGCGGTCGCAGCCGCGCACGACCGAATAGGAATAGTGGTAGTAGCCGCCGCCATTGGCGCAGGAACCCATCGAGATGACGTAACGCGGTTCCGGCATCTGGTCGTAGACCTTGCGCAAAGCCGGGGCCATCTTGTTGGTCAGCGTGCCGGCGACGATCATGACGTCGGACTGGCGCGGCGAGGCGCGCGGCGCGAAACCGAAACGCTCGACGTCGTAGCGCGGCATGGAAACCTGCATCATTTCCACGGCGCAGCAGGCGAGACCGAAGGTCATCCACATCAGCGAGCCCGTACGGGCCCAGTTGATCAGCTCATCGGTCGAGGTGACCAGGAAACCCTTGTCGGCGAGCTCGTTGTTGATCTCGCCGAAGAACGGATCGTTGCTGCCAACCGGCTTGCCGGTCGCGGGATCGATGATCCCCTTCGGCTGCGGCGCAACGAGCGTCGTGTTGCTTTGGGCTACTCCCATTCGAGCGCTCCCTTCTTCCATTCATAGACGAAGCCCACCGTCAGTACGCCAAGGAACACCATCATCGAACAGAAACCCCAGCCGCCGATGTGCCGGAATGCGACCGCCCAAGGGAATAGGAAGGCAACTTCGAG
>JASGEG010000474.1:0-7423 GCA_047606605.1 Rhizobium sp. | reverse complement strand
GTAGATCTTGCGGAAGATGTCCTTGAAGGAGCCGTCATAGGCCTTGAGGATGGTGTTCTTGGTCGAGAGATAGACCGGCCACTTGCGCATCAGGCCGTACATCATCGAGGCACGGGCGAATTCGCGGATCGACTCGTCGAGGTTGTACATGGCCATGGCAACGCCGGCGCCAGGCGCGTCGAAGACTTCCTTCTCGATGACCGCGCCGTCTTCGCCGACGAACTTGATGGTCAGCTTGCCCTTGCCCGGGAATTTGAAGTCGGTGGCGCGATACTGGTCACCGAAAGCGTGACGGCCGACGACGATCGGCTGCGTCCAGCCCGGAACCAGGCGCGGCACGTTCTTGCAGATGATCGGTTCGCGGAAGATGACGCCGCCGAGGATGTTGCGGATCGTGCCGTTCGGGCTCTTCCACATTTGCTTGAGGTTGAATTCCTTCACGCGGGCTTCGTCCGGCGTGATCGTGGCGCACTTGATGCCGACGCCGTGCTTCTTGATGGCGTTGGCAGCGTCAACGGTCACCTGGTCGTTGGTGGCGTCGCGGTTTTCGACCGAGAGGTCGTAATAGTCGATATCGATATCGAGGTAGGGGAAGATCAGTTTTTCTTTGATGAGCTGCCAAATGATGCGAGTCATTTCGTCGCCGTCGAGATCGGCAACGGGGTTAGCGACCTTGATCTTCTTCATGCTTCTGCCTCGTTTAAGCTGATGGGACAGGATGGTCCGGTGAGTGATATGAAATCCCGAGCGCTATAGCACTGCAAGTTCGGAACGCAAAGCCGATAGAGCCACTCGACGGGCGTTTTTAGAGATCATGACCGTTTCGTCGCGTTGGCGCGCTTTTCCGGACCCGACCATTGCCAAAGCGAAGGATGCGGCTAATGTCGCGCGCATGCTTCGCTGATTATTATGGATTTTATCATGCAGAAAATTGCCGCCGCCGCGCTTCTCTCCGTTTTCCTGCCTCTCTCGTTCGGCGCCGGTTCGGCTCTGGCCGCCGACGTGACGACGCCGGTCAAGGCGGTGATGGACGCGACCGTGTCCAATTGGGCCGGCGGTGACAGCGACTGGCAGGATATTTTCGACGAGAACACGCTGACCGACCGTTACAGCAAGGATTTCGTCGCCAAGTACAAGGCGGCGGCACAGTTTCCCGCAGCCGACGAGGACGGCATTTCGCCCTTCGATTACGATGTCATCGTCGGCGGTCAGGATGCGTGCCCGCTGCAGGATCTGAACATCGCGCCGCAGCCGCCCAAGGGCGATGAAACCGAAGTGATCGCCACCTTCAAGAAATTGGCCTGTCAGGGATCGGATGCCACATCCCAGGCGACCACCACCGTGCGTTTCGAGGTCGTCCTGGAAGCAGGCCGGCCGGTCATAGACGACATCGTCACCGTCGACGAAGGTGGCCAGTCCAATTCTCTCAAGGACGTGATGCAGGACATCGTCAAGCAGCAGCAACAGCAGCCGTCCGATCAACAGCAGAAGCAGCCGGACCAGCAGTAGACCGGCCGGCAAACGCGTCCTGCCGTTCAAAAGCCTTGCCGATCGCCGCCCGTCTCGCTATTGCGACGATGATTTGCGCGGGTAGTCGGCGCATAGGGAAAAGCGTCATGGCAGGCACGAACAGCGAACGTCAACTTCTGGCCGAAGGGCCGGCCGTCATTCTGGTCGAGCCGCAGATGGGCGAGAATATCGGCATGGTGGCGCGCGCCATGGCCAATTTCGGCCTGGCGGAGCTGCGTCTCGTCAATCCGCGCGACGGATGGCCGAACGAGAGGGCGCAGGCGACCGCCTCCAAGGCCGACCACATCATCGAGGCGACCAAGGTCTACGATACGCTGGAACAGGCGATCGCCGACCTCAACTTCGTCTATGCGACGACGGCGCGGGAGCGTGACGGCTACAAGCCCGTGCGTTCGCCGGTCGCGGCGGCTGAGACGCTGCGCGCCAGGTTCAAGGCAGGCGAGGGCACCGGCATCCTGTTCGGCCGCGAACGCTGGGGGCTGACGAATGAGGAAGTGGCGCTGGCTGACGAGATCGTGACCTTCCCGGTCAATCCGGCCTTCGCCTCGCTGAACATAGCGCAGGCGGTGCTGTTGATGTCCTATGAATGGATGAAATCCGGCATGGAGGATCTCGCCGAGGTTCCTTTCCAGGCGATCGAGCAGCGGCCCTCGACCAAGGAGCAGCTCTTCGGCCTGTTCGACCAGCTCGAGGAGGCACTGGATGCGCGCAACTATTTTCATCCCGCCGGGAAAAAGCCGAAAATGGTCGACAATCTGCGCGCGGTCCTCTCGCGCCGGGCGTTTACCGAGCAGGAAATCAGCGTTCTGCGCGGGGTGATCTCGTCCCTCGACCGCTTCACGCGAAAATCTCCGCGTGGCAGCGGCTCGCATCCAAGATCCTCTGTCGCACCCAAGGAAACCACCAGCGATGATAGCAGCGGCGAATGAGCTGAAACCGATCCTCGTCTTCGATTCGGGCATTGGCGGTTTGACCGTGCTGCGCGAGGTGAGGGTGCTGATGCCTGAGCGGGGCTTCATCTATGTCGCCGACGATGCCGGTTTTCCCTACGGCAGTTGGGAAGAGGAGGCGCTGAAAGAGCGGATCGTCGATCTCTTCGGCAAATTGCTGGCCGAACACGATCCGGAGGTCTGCGTCGTCGCCTGCAACACCGCCTTCACGCTGGCTGGTGCCGCGCTGCGTGCCGCCTTTCCGCAAATGACCTTTGTCGGCACCGTGCCGGCGATCAAGCCGGCCGCGGAGCGGACGCGCTCGGGTCTGGTTTCGGTGCTGGCGACGCCGGGCACCGTCAAGCGCGCCTATACGCGCGATCTCATCCAGTCCTTCGCCACGCAATGTCATGTCCGGCTCGTGGGCTCGGAAAACCTGGCACGGCTGGCGGAGGCCTATATTCGCGGCGATGCCGTCTCCGACGAGGCGGTGCTCTCCGAGATCAAGGCGTGTTTCGTCGAGAAGGACGACCGCAAAACGGATATTGTCGTGCTTGCCTGCACGCATTATCCGTTCATGGCGAATATCTTCCGCAGGCTGGCGCCATGGCCCGTCGATTGGCTCGATCCGGCTGAAGCGATCGCAAGGCGTGCCCGTAGCCTGGTGCCGCAGGTGGCCGATGCGGTCCATCCCGACAATTTCGACTTTGCGATTTTCACCTCCGGCGCGCCGGATTTTCCGACCCGGCGGCTGATGCAGGGTTTTGGGCTCAAGGCTTGACGATGGCTGATAAAATTTCATTGCGTAAACTCGATCTCGCGGACATGCCGGCGGCTGCGGCCGTCCACCGCGCATCCTTCAATGAACGGCTGCCGACGCTTGCCGGGCTTCATACGCCGGAGGAGGATGTCGGCTTCTGGCGTGCGGTCGTCTACAAGGATTGCCAGATCTGGGGTGCGGAAGAGGACGGTCGCCTGCTGGGCGTGATCGCCTTTCTCGAGGACTGGATCGATCAGCTCTATGTGCTGCCCGAAGCCCAGCGACGCGGCATCGGCACGCGCCTGCTCGATGTCGCCAAGTCGACCTATCCGGTGCTTTCGCTCTGGACGTTCCAGCGAAATGAGCCGGCGCGTCGCTTTTACCTGAAACACGGCTTCTTGGTTGTTGACGAGTCGGACGGGGCAGGCAATGAGGAGAAGGAGCCCGACGTGCTCTACAAGTGGGAAGCGCGGCTGCATCGGCTGTGATGTGTCGCCGGAAGGACGTCGTGGGATCGGGAGGACGATATTTGATGTCTTTTGAAACTATCCGCGTTTTCATCATCGAGGCAAATCATGCGCCTCGCTAACTGCCATAATTTCCATGATTTCCGCGCCCTGGCGAAGGGGCGGCTTCCCGGGCCGATCTTCAACTATATTGACGGCGCAGCCGACGACGAGGTGACGCTGCGGCGCAACACGTCGAGCTTCGAAAGCTGCGATCTCGTTCCCAACGTCCTGCGCGGCGTCAGCGAGATCGACATGTCGGTCACCGTTATGGGACAAAAGCTCGCAACGCCCTTCTACTGCTCGCCGACGGCCCTGCAGCGCTTGTTCCATCACGAGGGCGAGAATGCGGTTGCGGCCGCGGCCTCTTCGCTCGGCACCATGTTCGGCGTTTCCTCGCTCGGCACCGTCAGCCTCGAGGAAATACGCAAGAAGCATCAGGGGCCTCAGGTCTACCAGTTCTATTTCCATAAGGACCGCGGACTGAACCGGGCGATGATGCAAAGGGCGAAGGATGCCGGCGTCAACGTCATGATGCTGACGGTCGACAGCATCACCGGCGGCAATCGCGAGCGCGACCTGCGCACCGGATTTTCCATTCCCTTCAAGCTCAATCTCGCCGGCATCGCGCAATTCGCCATCAGGCCCGGCTGGGCGTTGAATTACCTGACGCATGAGAAATTCCGGCTGCCGCAGCTCGATGAGCATGTGGACATGAGCGGCGGCGCCATGTCGATCGGTAAATATTTCACCGAGATGCTCGACCCGTCGATGAACTGGAACGATGTCGCCGAGATGGTGAAGCACTGGGACGGCCAGTTCTGTCTGAAGGGCATCATGTCGGTTGAGGACGCCAAGCGCGCGGTCGACATCGGCTGCACTGGCATCGTGCTGTCCAACCATGGCGGCCGGCAGCTGGACGGCTCGCGCTCGGCGTTCGATCAACTGGCGGAAATCGTCGACGCGGTCGGCCATCGCATCGATGTCATGATGGATGGTGGCATCCAGCGCGGAACGCATGTGCTGAAGGCGCTCTCGCTCGGCGCCAAGGCCGTCGGTATCGGTCGCTTCTATCTCTATCCGCTGGCGGCTGCCGGTCAGGCGGGCGTGGAGCGGGCGCTCAGGCATCTGCGCACGGAGATCGAGCGCGACATGAAGCTGATGGGCTGCACCTCGGTCAGCCAGCTGTCGCGGGCCAATCTGCGGTTCAGATAGGTCTCGCAATCGCCTGTGGGTTTTTTCAATCCACGGGCGCGAAGCTTGGAAATCTTTGCTAGACCGTGGCGCGTCCTTTCAGAAAGATGGGACGCATCCGTGAGTGATTCTTGAGAATAGGGGAAGTGCATTGCAGGTCGGCATCGACATGGGAACGGCGTCCGGCGGGACCAGCGCCCAGCTCGATATCGAGGAGCTGCTGGCAACCCGTCTTCTCGTGCAGGGCAATTCCGGTTCCGGAAAATCGCATCTCCTGCGGCGCCTGCTGGAGCAGTCGGCGCAATGGGTGCAGCAGGTCATCATCGATCCCGAGGGCGATTTCGTCACGCTGGCCGACAAGTTCGGGCATGTCGTCGTCGATGGCGAGCGCACCGAGGCTGAGCTGGCCGGTATCGCCAACCGTATCCGCCAGCATCGCGTCTCTTGCGTGCTGACGCTGGAGGGGCTCGATATCGAGCAGCAGATGCGCGCCGCCGCCGCCTTCCTGAACGGCATGTTCGATGCAGATCGCGAATTCTGGTATCCGGTGCTTGTCGTGGTCGACGAAGCGCAGATGTTCGCGCCTTCGGTCGGCGGCGACGTCTCGGAAGATGCGCGCAAGATGTCGCTCGGGGCCATGACCAACCTGATGTGCCGTGGCCGCAAGCGCGGCCTTGCCGGCGTCATCGCCACGCAGCGTCTGGCGAAGCTTGCCAAGAACGTCGCGGCCGAAGCCTCCAACTTCCTGATGGGCCGCACCTTCCTCGATATCGACATGGCGCGCGCCGCCGATCTGCTGGGCATGGACCGCCGGCAGGCGGAGATGTTCCGCGACCTGAAGCGCGGCAATTTTGTCGCGCTCGGCCCGGCGCTGTCGCGCCGGCCGCTGCCGATCACCATCGGGACCGTGGAGACCTCGGCACGTTCCTCCAGCCCCAAGCTGATGCCGCTGCCGGACGCGCCGCAGGATGTCGAGGATCTGATCTTCACGCCGGACCCGGAAGAATTCACGCGTCCCGTCGTGCGCCGCGCCACGCCGGCGCCGCGTCCGACGACCGATATTTTGGCCGAGCTTTCCCGCTCGACGCCGGCGGCCAATACGGCTCCGGCCGAGCCGAAGGCCAGCCAGCCGGACATGTCGAGCGAGGATCGCGAGGCTCGGGTCGGCGCGGTTCTGTCGGAGATCCTCGATGATCCAGCCTCGGGATTCCGCACCGATTCAGTGCTTTATCAGGAATTTCTCGTGCGGCTTCGCATGCGCCGCGTTCCGGGCGCGCCGATGAGTCTGTCGGAATTCCGCCGCCGCGTGGCGATCGTGCGCTCTGGCGCCGACGAGGAGACGATGGCCACGGATCGCTGGTCGACGGCGCTATCGCTGTCTTCCAGCGTCACCGACGATCTGCAGGGCGTTTTCCTGATGCTCGCCAAGGCGGCCATCTGCGGCGAGCCATGTCCCTCCGACGCCCGTATCGCACGCGCCTACGGCACCCACTCGGCCCGCCGCGCCCGCCGATTGCTCAGCTATTTCGAGGAACAGGGCAGCGTCGTCGTTCACACGGATTTCTCCGGCAAGCGCATCGTAGCCTTCCCGGATATCGGCAGCCAGACCGCGCCGGGCGATGCAAATGCGCCGGATCTGGACGGTAGCGAGCAAGCGGCGGAATAGTCGCCGACTATGCATTGCTGGTGGTGATGATGTGGAGTGCTGCTTTCCCGTCCGCAACTGCCGAAGTCGATAGGCGCCGGTCAAGCGTTGCCAGTCGGCCCCCATGGAATTTTGCCAACGCCAACAGGTAGCTGTCGGTAATTTGTCCAGGAGTCAGAATCCGTGTCGAGTCCACCAAAGTATCGTCCAGCAAACTGATATCGTCGGCCCAGAATTGGTGACCCGGCAAGTGGCGAAGTTGCGCAACAAGAATTGCTGCTGTCGACGGTGGACCAGGAGAGTTAGGGTAATTGGGCTGACTAAGAATTCGGATAACGCCATTTTCTGTTAGCGGACATGTTGCCCAACTATTGCTAGCTACAGAATGAAACCACCCGTGGGCGACATCATGCGACACATGGCTGGGATCGAATAAGGCGATCAGAACATTGACGTCCAACAGAAATGTCACGGAAGCTCATCACGAAGTCTGTTGACAAGATCAAGCGTAATAGGGGGATGGCCGGTCTTGGGCGTCAGCAGCGGAATGCCATTTCGCTCCTTTATCGCCTGCGGACGGCTGAGTGATCGGCGAGCCAGGTCGGAGATGACGTCACCGATGCTGCGGTGCTGCTGTTCTGCCATGGCTTTTGCCGCGGCAAGTACGTCGTCGTCAATTGCGAGAGTTGTTCGCATCGTCACACCTCAGTTGAGCATCAATCATCACGCATCAAATATAGCATTTGCTGCGACGTTCTCAACTGCTGCCGCGTGAGACTGTTGACATTTTCATGACGACCCCTTACAGACCGCGCCAACGCCGGGCAGAAATGTCCGGTGTTTCATTGACATGTCCCGT
>JASGEG010000473.1:0-14463 GCA_047606605.1 Rhizobium sp. | reverse complement strand
CTCCGCGTTGAACCGGGAGAACTTGGCCTATTATCAGCTTCTGGACGAGTTCTTCTGACCGAAAGAGTGGTGGGGAAGTCCCGGGCGATCACGCAGCTGTGTTTTCCGGGCATTGCGAAGCCGGCGGACGCCTGACACTCTGGCTTTTGGCAGTCGCCTCTTTCCGGCCGCGTTGCTGTTCCCCATATGTCGGGTATCCATCGCCGCGGATATGTCGTTTTCGATAAGGTCTTGATGAAATGATGTCTGTCTCCCCTTCCGTTGCCTTTGCGCGGCGAGCCCTTCGCTGAGCGATGGAGCGCGGGACCACACGGCAGGATAGGAAGATGGGGCGTGGCTTTGTCGCGTCGATCCTCCTGCATGTCGTGGTGGTGGCCGTATTCCTGCTGCAGGTGCCGATCCGATTGCCGTCGGCGGCGCTGGAAAACAATGTCAACGTCGAGCTGGTGCCACAGCCCGAGGAGCAGCCGCAGAACGCGACCAAACCCAACGGAAGCGTCGGCCGGGTCCCGACGCCGACGCCCAAGCCGGATGAGAAGCCGCAGCAGCAGGCGGCGGTGGAACAGAAGCAGGAGGTTCCGGTTGAGAAAGCCGACGGAGCCAAGGGGCAATCGGACAAGGGAGCCAAGCCGCAGGCAGAAAAGACGGCACCTCCGGCCAAGGACCCCGCCTCCGATGTGCCTGCCTCAAAACCGGAACCGCAAACCGCAATGGCGGAGACGCCGCTTCCGGATATGAAGGGAGACGAGCAGAAACCGTCGACGATACAGCAGCCAGATGCCAAGGCGCAGGCTGATGAAACATCTTCGCCGAATAATACGGAAGCGAAGGAACAGGCCGCAACTCCCGTAGATTCAGTGGCACAACCAGAGCCGCAGGCATCCGCAACCCAATCCGCACCCGATCGTGCGAGTGATCCGGCAAAGATTGTATCGACGGATACCAATCCGCAGCAGGTTGAGCCTGGCAAATCCATGGATCAAGCAAATTCCGCACCGCCGGCGAAAGCCGCTTCGATGGCCAAGCCCGAAGAGTTGGTGACGAGCCTGCCATCGGATCAGACGGTGAGCCAGCCAGAGACGCCGGCGACGGAGCAGCCAGGCTTGCAGACGGAAGACAATGCGGCCGAACCGCTGAATTCCGAGACGGACAAGGCAAAGGCCACCGATGCCGATCCACACGCAGCATCAGCGGTGAACGGCAAGATCGCGCAGGCTATCGCCCCGCCTGCAATTGCGGTACCCCGGCCCGAACAGTCATCCCAGCAACCGGCTATCTCCGATGGCAAGGGCGAGCAGACCAATGGAACATCATTCGTTCCGGAGCCCGCTCCAAGGCCGCAGGATAAAGCCAGCGGCAACGGGGCCGGGCAAGGAGGCGGTAGGAGTGGCGCGAAAAAGAGCGAGTTCGTGGAGGCGAAGAAGCTTTTCTCCGGAAGCGAAATGGCCAAGATGTCCAAAAGCCAATACGACGCCTGGAAGCAGCTGCCGCGTCGTGACCGTGTTCGATACCTTTGCCAATCGGAGGAGAAGCTGCAATACGGCCATGACCTGAATGCTGTTGGTTTCATGAACTCAGCCCTCTCGCAGGCCATGATTTCGGATACTGGCCATTTCGGCAATGGTGTGGCGGTGCAAACGCCTAAAGGTTGGCAACAGGTCAAGTTCACATGCCAAGTGGACGATGATGCTTTGAAGGTCGTTGCCTTTTCGCATGCCGTTGTTGGCCGTATTCCCAAAAGCCAGCTCGACAGGCTGGGCCTGCCTGAATTCTGACCGACCAAACACCGCCCTCATCGCTTTGAAACAATAGTTTATTTCAGCGCCTGATCGAAATTCCGCCCATTTCATCATACAATTGCTCGCACGCTTCGCGATTCATTTCTCCTCCCATTGCAGCGCACGTTCCATGACGACGATCACAGCCGATTCCAATTCCTTGGCCGCGGGCCATTCCACGCTTCGTGGCGTCCTGGTGGCCTTTGCCTCCTATGCCGTCTTTGCCTTCAGCGATGCGTCGATCAAGATGCTGCATGGGACGCTGCCGTCCTATCAGGTGGCGTTTATCGGCGCGCTTTTCGGTCTGGCGGCGATGCCTTTCCTGAAGAAGCGGGATGATGGTTGGCTGGATATGGTGCGGACGTCGAACCGGCCTCTATGGATGCTGCGGTTCACCTGCGGCGCCACCGGCGCCATTTGCTCCATCATCGCCTTCACCAAGCTGCCGATGGCGGAGGCGTTCGCGCTGTTGTTCCTGCTGCCGTCCTTCGTCACGATCCTGTCGGTCATCTTTCTGAAGGAGGATGTTCGCTGGCAGCGCTGGACGGCGGTCATTCTCGGTTTTGTCGGCGTGCTCGTCGTGCTGCGGCCGGGGTTCCGCGAACTTTCGGTCGGTCATCTCTGCGCTGCGATCGGCGGCCTGGCGGCGGCGATCTCGATCGTCGTCAATCGCGGGCTCGGCTCCAAGGAGAAGCGCATTTCGCTCTATGGTGCCGGCCTGTTCGGCACGCTTACCATCAGCGGTCTTCTGATGCTGTCCGAAGCGACCATGCCGGCACCATGGCAATGGGTCTTCCTGGCGGGTTATGGGCTGCTTGGTGCCTGCGGCAGCGTGCTGCTGTTGCTTGCGGCGCAGATGGTCCCGGCCAATCTCGTCGCTCCGCCGCAATACAGCCAGATGATCTGGGCAATCGCCTTCGGCTATCTGCTGTTCAACGACAGTATCGACCTGCCGATGGCCTTCGGCATCGCCCTCATCATCTTCTCCGGCCTGCTGACGCTGGCGCGCGAGCGCAAGCGCGGCACGCCGCTGCCGGCCGCCGTAGCCGCCAATCCGCAGGCTGCGCTTGCGACTGCGGAGGATGAGAAAGCCCCGGCATCGGGCCGATGACGCGCATATTCTGATCGGGGACTGTCGAGATCGCCTTCAATGGCTTTTTCGATCAGAGCTACATAATCCGCCATCTCGGCGCTGCAACCGGCGCCTAGGCTGCAGTCCGTCAGACTTCTGCAATTTTGTTCAAGACCGGACGATAGGGAATGGTTTTTCTGCGCCGCCAAACGAGGCGTACAGAAGGAGAGACCATGTATTTCCGCCATTCAAACGAGATGTGGAGCGAATTTCCCGAGCTGGTTCCCGGCGTCATCTTCGCCGATGGGATCACGACGGATGTCGATGTCGGCGCCCGGCTCGCCGGTTTCCATGCCATTGCCAAAGCCATCGCCGAAAAGCGACTGGAGAAGGGCTCGGAAGGCGAGATGCCGGAAATCCGGGCGTGGCGGCGTGTCTTTGCCAAAATGGGATTAAAACCGACGCAATATCGCTGCGCCTCCGAGGCGCTGCTTCGACGCTTTCGTCAGGAAAAATCGTTGCCGCAACTGCATCCGCTGATCGATCTTTGCAATGCGGTCTCCATCGCTTTCGCCACGCCGATCGCCGTCTTCGATCTTGCGAAGATTTCGCACGATCTGGAAGTTCGCCATGCGACGGGCCGCGAGACCTATCTGACCTTTGCCGGCGAGACGGAACATCCCGAGCCGGGCGAGGTGATCTTTGCCGATGGGGCGGGCCAGGCGCATGCGCGGCGCTGGACCAATCGGCAGAGCGGCCTTTCCGCGGTTCGCGAGGATACGCACTCGGTGCTGATCGTAGCGGAGGCAATGCATCAGGGTGCTAGCGACGACATGCCCAGGCTGATCGAAACCATCGCAACGGAGCTTGCGGCCATATGGCCGGTCAGTGCCAAAACCGCATTGCTCAGCCGTTCCTCACCACGATTTGATGTCCCGGGCTGAAGCTTTCGGCGGCAAATTGCCGATGGAGGGAAAAACGCGGTTGACAAGCGCCGTATTCGGGCAGAGCAGGGAAGTCTACTCAATAGCTCATATTTCTCGTGAGAATAGTTCCGGGCGCCGATGTTCGGAATCGAAGAAAGACCCATGGATACCCTGCAAAGCCAAGGCCGGACCAGCGCGCTCGGTCACCCCGGATATCGTTCCTTTGCCGCCTCACGCGTCTTTTCCTCCATTGGTTTCCAGTCGGTCACCGTCGCCATGGGCTGGATGATCTACGATCAGACGCATAGCGCGTTCTATCTTGGTCTGGTCGGCTTTTGCCAGTTTCTGCCAATGGTGCTTCTGACTTTCATCGTCGGCCATGTGGCCGACCGGTTCGATCGGCGGCGCATCGGCCTTGCCTGCCAGCTTATCGAGGGTCTGACGGCGCTGGTGCTCGCCATTGCGGTCTGGCAGCATTGGATTGGCCCCGCCGGCATTCTGGCCGCCGTCGCCGTCATGGGTGCGGCTACGGCATTCGAGCGTCCGACCATGGCGGCGCTGCTGCCGAATATCGTGCCGTCCTCGATGCTGCAGGTGGCGATCGCCACGTCCACCTCGATGATGCAGACTGCCTTCATCATCGGCCCGTCGCTCGGCGGCTTGCTCTACGGTCTCAGTCCGATCGCTCCGTTCGTCGTTTCCGCGGCTCTCTATGTCATCGCCAGCGTCAACGTCATTTCGATCCGTGTCGAGCGGCAACAGTCATCCTCGCGCGAACCGGTGACGCTCAGTTCCGTCTTTGCCGGCGTTTCTTTCATCAAGAGCCGCCCGGTGATGATGGGAACGATCTCGCTGGATCTCTTCGCGGTGCTGCTCGGCGGCGCCACGGCGCTGCTGCCGATGTTCGCGCGCGATATCCTGCATGCCGGGCCGTGGGGCCTTGGCCTGTTGCGCGCCGCTCCGGCCGTCGGTGCGCTGGTCATGTCCATCTGGCTGGCGCGCCATCCGCTGCAGAGCGGTGTCGGCAGGAAGATGCTGTTCGCCGTCTTCCTATTCGGCGTTGCCACCATCGTCTTCGCGCTCTCGACCAATATCATCCTTTCCGTTGTCGCCCTGTTGGTCGTCGGAGCATCGGATACGGTCAGTGTCGTGGTGCGCAGCTCGCTCGTGCAACTGCTGACGCCCGATGCCATGCGAGGCCGCGTCAATGCGGTCAACTCGCTGTTCATCGGCACCTCCAACCAGCTTGGGGAATTCGAATCCGGCATGCTCGCCAGCGCTCTCGGTCCCGTGCTCACCGGCATCGTCGGCGGCGTCGGCACCATTGCGGTCGTGCTGCTCTGGACGCGGATTTTCCCGGATCTGACCAAGGTGAAGACGCTGAAGGGCTAGGGGCGCTATTCACCAGGCATCCGGCATATTTTCCAAGCCGACGTCGCGTCGGATATGGCCGCCGGCAAGGTGAATATTCTGGCGCCTGGTCCTCATCGGACGACAGTGTCTCGCCATCCAGCGTATCATGCGAAGCAGACGCCTTATGCGATCGCCGAGGTGGGATCGCCGCATGAATTCATGATCGTCTCTCATCTGTCGCATACCGCTCGATCTGATCGTCAACAAGGAATGCGCTTGAAAACTCGTCGTGTATAATGAAGCCTTCGTCGCTCATGCATGAAGGATTTTCATGGGTAAGAGGCCGCTTCCTCCGCTGAGCATTCTGCAGGCATTTTGCGCTGTTGCCGAAACAGGCGGTTTCGGGCGCGCCGCCGAACGGATGGGGCTGACACAGACCGCGATCAGCCACCAGCTTTCCCAACTCGAGGATTGGATCGGTGGCAGGCTTTTCGAACGCGGCCGCTTTGGCGCCCGGTTGACGCCGCTCGGCGCCCGCCTTCATCCGGCCATCGTGGGGACGATCACGCAACTGGAGTCCGCGCTCTATCAGGCGCGGGCGAGCGTATCGGTTCGCGCGCTGGCCCTGTCGGTGACGCCGGAGTTTTCAAGTCAGTGGCTGGCATCGCGATTGCCGGATTTCTGCCAACGTCATCCCGATATCGAGCTCAAAATGGCCGTCGGCTACCAACGCCCTGATTTCGGGCCGGGCGGTGTCGATCTTGCAATCTGGCTCGGGCGGGACGAGGCCGGGCTTGTGGTCGAGGAATTGCTGATCGACGAGGAGTTCGTCATCAGCTCGCCGGAACTGTCCCGGCGGTTGCCGGGGCGCAATGCGATCAGGGCCGCACCCCTTCTGCGCTATGCCGGCATGCGGCATACGGTGCTGGATTGGCAACGCTGGTACGAGCAGGTGACCGTGGGCGGCGAGGGCGATAAAGAAGACGACGGCTTCGATATCGGCCACGCAGTGGAAAACGGGCCGTTTTTCGAAACTTTTGCGGATATGATCCAGGCGTGCCGCCAGGGGCAGGGCTTCGCTCTGGTCCGCAGTTCGCTGGTCAACGAATATATTGCGGATGGAAGCCTGGTTCGCTGTTTCATCGAGGTTCAACCGGCAGCAACCAGCTACAATCTGCTCTATCAGCCCGGTTCGCTGCAAAACCCGTCGGCGGCGCTGTTTCGGAACTGGTTGCTATCTCAAGTCAAAGGCGCTCAAGGGTCTGGGCAATGACGGCCATCAATCACGCAACCTGATCAGGCCGGCGTCTGTCGCCGCAAAGCCCCGGCTTCGATAGAAGCCGATCAGATGCGGTTCGAAATCGACATGTAGCCAGGTCGCGCCGCGTTCGCGCGCGATTGTCGTTGCCAGTTCGACCAGACCCGTGGCTATTCCCCGCCGACGGACATCGCGTGCGACACAGGTATCGAGGATGAAGGCATGCACGCCGCCATCCCATGCCACGTTCACAAAGCCCACCAGCCGGTCTCCGGCATAGGCGCCGATATGGGTGAGGCTTCTCGAGAGGATCGGCGAGAAGTCGCGTGGCGATGGCTCGTTCCAGGCCGATGCCCATAAATCGTTGAGTGCTTCGTTTCCGGGATGGGGGTCGATCCTGAACTCGATCGTCATGGTCTTCTCCCGACGCTTGCTCTTCCCGTCGCGATATCGAGCTTAGCTGCATCACCAGCCCGTTGCGAGCGGCAAAAAGTGCATCATCTGTCGGATCGCGCTATCATCGATCGTCCTTTGCGCATGCAACCGGAACAGAGGAGACCGATATGTCCTATGTCGATGGCTTTATTCTCGCCGTGCCCAAAGACAGGTTCGAGAGCTATAAGGACCTGGCGCGCAAGGCCGCCGGGGTCTGGAAGGATCACGGCGCGCTGAACTATGTGGAAGCGATCGGGGATGACGTACCCTATGGGGAACTGACGTCCTTTCCGCGCTCTGTGCTCGCCAAGGACGACGAATTCGTGATCTTTTCCTGGATTACCTATGAATCCCGTCAGCATCGCGATGCCGTGTTGGAAAAGGTCATGGCCGATCCCCGCCTGAAGGACGATATGGAGAATATGCCCTTTGACGGAAAGCGCATGATCTATGGCGGCTTCGAGATATTTCTGCAGGCTTAGCCCGTCGGCGGCCGGACTTGACTTTCCGGCCGCCTTCGCCGACCTCAGGCGCATGATCGCCGTCGTCGTCTTAGGGAGACATCATGCCTCAGACCGTCATAACGCTCTCTACCCATGGCCAGGGGCTTTACGAATTCACCGGACAGGCACAGGACTTTGTGCGCGCGGCGGCGGGGTCGGGCGCGGGCGAGGGGCTTTTGACCGTCTTCGTCCGTCACACGTCCTGCTCTCTCCTCATTCAGGAGAATGCCGATCCGGATGTGAAAACCGATCTCAACGCTTTCTTCCGCCGCCTCGTGCCGCCGTCTTCCGATCCTTCGATGCGATGGGTCGTGCATACGACCGAAGGTCCCGACGACATGCCGGCGCATATCAAGGCGGCTTTGACGCAGGTATCGATCGGCATTCCCGTCACGCGCGGGCGCCTGGTGCTCGGCACCTGGCAGGGCATCTATCTCTTCGAACACCGCGACCGGCCGCACCGGCGCGACATCGTCCTGCATCTTTCCGCCTGAGCCTGCAGGCGCTGGTAACCGCCCTGAATACAGTGTGAGCGTCCAGTTCGCGCTGGGTTCAGCTTGGCCGGCCTTACGTCTCGCCAACCCCACGTCCGGTGAAGTCGCCCTCGTGAAAGGGGCGACTTTTATTTTCTGTTGCCCAGCGAATCTGTCTCTGGCATCGGTTTTGCCGTCGTTGTACCTGAATGAGGTGTGAACCGTTGATTCTGGACCTATTCAGTATCACGACGATACTTCTTCCGCGCTCGCTCAGGAGATGCGACAAGTATATGGGTGAGATGCCTTTCACTTCTCGGAGGACACCAATGAAAAAAATGCTGGCAAAGCTGGGGGTTGCGGCCGCCATCGCTGTCACGGCCCTGTCGGGCACGGCGGATTATGCGTCCGCCCAGGGCGTGGATATCTATGTCGGTCCCGGCCGGCATCGGCCGCCACCACCGGACTACTACGCCCCGCCGCCGCGCCTTGAGCGCCGCCGCGGCTGCGATCCCCGGCAGGCCGTGGATGTCGCCCGCAGCTACGGCTTGCGCCGCGCCCGCGTGGTCGACGTGACGCCGCGCCGCGTTATCGTCGACGGCTTCAGCCGCCGTGGCCCGAACACCATGGTGTTCGCCAATGTCCGCGGTTGCCCGATGCTGGGCCGCTGATAAGATTCATGGACGCAGTTTGCGTCCATTGTTCGCTTTCGCTTTATCGGCGGGGGCCGCGAAACCGCCTTTTGCTCGATCCGATCGGATCTGAGCGAAGGGCGGTTTTGTTTTGCGGCTAGAGTGTCAGTGTTTCACGGAATCGCTCCAGCCTATTGCTTTTATGCGGCTCCGGACGGAAAACCGCCGCACACTTTTTCTGGAACTGCTCTATTGCTGGATCGCGTAGGTGATGCTGACGGAGGCGTTGTAGGTGTTTTCGCCGCTTGCCACCGGAACAGCCTTGTCGGCGGCCATCGCCATGGATTGACGCGCATAGGGCTGCGGTGGCATGGCGACGGCGCCATCATGAATGGAGATGATGCGGCCAAGCTTGACGCCGGCAGCTTCGCTCAGCGTCTTCGCCTTGGCGGCAGCGTCGGCAACCGCATTTTTCCGAGCCTCCTGGAGCACGGTGTCCGGCTTGTCATTGGTGAACTGGATGTCGCCGCCCTGATTGATGCCAAGCTTGACCACCTGGTCGAGGAGCGTGCCGAGTTTGGACAGATCGCGCACGCGAACCGTAAGGCCGTTCGTGACCTGGTAGCCGGTCAATGTCGGCGGCTGCGGCTCTCCGCTCTTGTCGTTCGGATAGACATATTGCGGCTGGATCGAAAAGCCCGAGGTCTGCAGATCACGCTCGGCAATGCCGCTGTCCTTCAGTGTCGCCAGTACCGCACCCATTGCCTTGTTGTTCTGGTCGAGGGCATCCTGGGCGGCCTTTTCCTGCTTGACGACGGAAAGCATTACGATGGCCATGTCCGGCGCAACCGATGAATGTCCCTCGCCGGTGACCGTAATGATCGCATCCCGCGGCTTTGCGTCCTCGGCGAAGGCCGAGACAGCCGGGAGGAGAAGCGTCGTACCCAAAAGAGCGGCAAAAGCAAAATCTCTGGTTTTCGTCAGCGGCATGGTTCATTCCTTGGTTGGTATTTCCTCTATATTCGCTTTTGCGGATTGATTGTGAAGGTATTGCGGCAGTCCCTTGTGGGGAAAGACGAATTGGGCTAGAGCCAAGTCGGCGCCAGGGGAACCATTGCCCCAACGCCGCACGCGCGACGAGCTGTCATCGTGCCGGGCCTGTAGCTCAATGGTTAGAGCCGGCGGCTCATAACCGCTTGGTTGGGGGTTCGAGTCCCTCCGGGCCCACCATATTACTTTATTTTCAATATATTATAATTTGGCCGGCAAGCATGATTAGCCTGACTGATGACTGAGGCAATGATGGCCGCTAGGCTAGCGGAAGATTCCACTCGTTTGGCCTTTGGAGGCTTCCGTGATGTCGATTGATGATAATGGAAAGGGCGTCGATGGCCAGTGGTCTCGAACATAGCAGCTCGGCCTTGTCGCTTGATGAGGCGTTCTTCGAGCTGCTGACCGACAGCTTTCAGCGTATAGTCGGGGTGCCGCTCGTCGAACAGGAGTGTGGGCCGGGCTGGCTTTATCATGATGCGCCTTTTGTGGTGGTGGCGCATAATACGGATGTCGATCCGCGTTTCGTCTATGCCAACAGGGCCGGTCAGGCTTGTTTCGAATATCCATGGGACGAGTTTGTCACCCTGCCGTCGCGCCTTTCGGCGGAGCTTCCCAATCGCGCCGAACGCCAGCAATTGCTGGATGCGGTGACTAGGAACGGCTTCATCTCCGGCTATCGTGGGCTGCGGATTGCAAAGTCCGGGCGACGCTTCTGGATCGAAGACGGTGTCGTCTGGCAGCTTATCGACCGGGATGGCAATCGGCACGGGCAGGCGGCGACGTTTTCGACGTGGAAAGACGTCTAAGTCGGCCGGGTAGGACGGGCCTTATAGCGAGGTGGGCTGGCGTTGGGACGAGCGGGACCGAGCTTTGCGGTGGTCGGCATTTGTGTTCGCCGAGATGGCGATCCGAGTAAGCTTATGCCGTGAGTTCCAGTCTTCCCTCTCGCTTGATCCTGCGCGGTCTGTCGTCATCTCTCTCCTTGGATTGTTCGAATTCATAGGCAAACAATTCCGCGGCATGGCGACCGGCCAGTGTCCGATCATCTTCGATCACGGCGGCGATGCGCCGGAACAGTTCGGCTTCGAAGCTTCCTGCCTGGGCAAGCGGATTCGGTCTCGCCAGGCGGGCGCCGCCATCCAGTCGGATGGCGGAGACATAAAATTCGCCCTCGTAGTCGGCGCCAGCCGAGGTCAATTCGGCCCTGCCATAGAGTAGCAAACCGGCTTCCCAGCGGTCACAGAGATTGATGGTGAGTTCGTCGAACGAATAGTCGCAGGAGAAGGCGTCGTGATTCATCGTCAGGCCGCCGTCCGCGGCGCCGAAACCGGCCCCTGATTCGTTTCTTCGGTGAATGCCGCCGCCAGAACGCGGGCGGACTGGCCTTGCCGCTGTTCTATTGTCGCGGGGAGGTGAGGCCGGATGTCACGGCCATTATGGCTTCCGGCAATAGCTGGACTATTGCGTCTTGCTGGCATGAGTTGGACGCTCCCTTTCCGCACCCCTTAGGGTCAAACTACAGTTTCCCAATCGCCGATCTGGTTTCGCTGACTTCGTGCAAGATCCTCATCTTGCGCGGGCTCATTCCGTTTCGGCGATTGGCTCGCGAGAAACAAGGTCTCATACGACACGATATATGTCAACATTAATTGTGTTTATTGTGGGCGAGACTGACACGGGTAATGTTTGGCTCGACTGTCACATGCCGCACCTCGCGACCGGCACGCGCCAGCGAAGGCTTTGAATGTTGTGGTACTGAAAGGCGGCGACCTATTTCCGTGCGATATGTCCGCAGATACGGCCTATGATGGTCAGCCGCTCCAGCTCCACCGTAAAGGTTTCGAGCGCCGGATTGTCGGAAATGATCTTGACCTGGCTGGGCTGGGTGAAGGGGACGCGCTGCAGGCGCTTGATCTGCGGCTCGGAATAGCCGTCGCTGATAGCGTAGACCGTATCGGTCGACATCAGGTTTTGCGAGAGGTCGACGATGACGCGGTCGCCGGGCATATAGGTCGGCTGCATGGAATCGCCGACCACTTCCATGATGATGGTGTGGTTGGGCGATGCCTTCGCTTCATTGCGCAGATAGCCCGTGGGAATCAGCCATTCCGCGACGATCTTATGTCCGGCGACATTGCCGGCGCCGACGGGCAGGTTGATGACTTCGCCGACAATGCCGCTGCCCGCTCCGAGCTTGACATCGACCTCGGGCATCGCGCCTTCGATTTTCGGCTGCCAGTGTTCGCGGCTATAGCTGAACTCCTCGTCCCCTTCGGCAAATCCGACGTTATCCTGTTCGTCGGGATCGAAGGAGGTGACCATGCGTGATCCTGGGCGCTCCACCTTGCGGGGCCCTTCGCCGGTCAGCAGATAGCCGGCGGTAGTGCCGAATTTCTTGGCATAGCGATCCGCGATGTCCGGGCCGAATTCGTTCTGGCCGTTTTCGTGGGCTCGGTAGGTCGAGAGCCCGATGCCGAGCGCTTCCGCCGCCTTCGTTGCCGAGGAATAGTTTGCGGCTTCGCGTGCCGCCTTCAGTCGTTCGCCCATAGATTTCCGCATGGCCAGACACTCGCAAAATAATTGACATAAATAATGTTGACATCCGCATTAATAACAACATAATTTGTGTTTATCAAGATGTCGATGACGGAGTTCATCATCGCATGCCGAGGTGAACTGCATTTAGCAAAACGGTTTGGGGGTGGTCGCATGATTTCGATGAGAAAAGGCAGGAAAGCAGGGTTTAGCCGGCTTTATTTCGATTTCTTCTGGGGATGCCCCGATTGTCGCCGCGCTCTATCGATTGCCGAGGTGATCGAGCGGCATTGCGAAGCCTGCGGCGGCCAGGTCGAGCCTGCGCAAATGCACGGCACCGCTGCGGGCGAGGGCGAGCACAGCGGGGAGAAAGCGGCATGAGCGAGATCACCCAGGGCTTCCTCGCCTGCGTCGCGGCTGCATCGTTCCTTGCCTGTGCTCTGGCGGCTCTGCAGCGGATCATTGCTCCGTTGAGCTCTGATGACGACGATGAAATCGGCGGGGCGCCGGAAGGCGATCTGATCCATTTCCCGATGGTTCAGGATGGTTCCCGGCGAGAGAGCAAACCATGACCGCGCTGCTCATCTGATCGCGGAGCATGCGTGCCCCGCCTGGCCGTTATGTTCCGACGAGCCGTCACGCGTTTCAACCACTTACGACAATCAATCGAGAAAGCTGGCCGGGACGGCCAGAGGAGGTTTCCATGAATGAATTTCAGATCGGAACGGAACCGGTTGCCGGCGGCCATCTCGGATGGATACGCAAGGTTCACCGTTCCACCAACGAAGTCCTCAAGGATGGGCGTGGCGAGCCGATCGTCTTTTCCACCCAGGACGCGGCCAAGGCCGCCGCCGGCGAGGCGATGGTTGCGTATCTCAACACGCCGATGCTGCGCGATGGAGCCCGGGTGGAGGCGATCTCGAAGGCGGAAGCTCTGTTCAAGCCGAAGCACGCTTTTGCCGGCTCGGGCCATAAGGCCGAGCGGATCGCATGATCGGAGCGATGTGGTTGATGGCGTTCGCTTTTTCACTGAATAAAGGTTTAGGACGATGACCAAGGGCAGGCTCGACATTCTTCTTGACGGTCTCGGCATCAAGCTCGTACCCGTCCATCGCCGGCGTGCTCCGGCGCAAAGTCATGCGCGGGGCACCATGCAGGAGATCCGCGGGCAATATGGCGACGGACACCTCGTCTTCGTTCTGCGCTGCATTCGCCAGACCGGCAGCAACAGGGATGAATTGTGGTCGGATACGATCGGCGCGGTCTCCGACATTCTGGTGCAGCGGCAGGATTGGGCGCTGCAACGGCCTGGCGATGTACTGACCGCCTTCGATGATGTTGCGCTTGCGAGCCTGCGTGCCGATGCGGTGGCAAGGCGGCCTTGGCCGGTGCGCGCGACCCTTCGGACTTTGATCTATCGTGAGCTGGAGAAGCGCCTTGATGTCACCCAACGCCTTGCAGGTTGACGATCTCTCGGAACGGGCGGCTACGATCGCGGATATCAGCATGATCGTCCGTGCCCGTTTCATCGAGGCGGCCGACACGATGGTCCATCTCGATGTGCGCGGCGTTCGCCCGGATCGGATGCGCACTCTTTGGCCGGATGTTTTGCCGGAGCCATCGGATCATGGCGATATCCGCATTCGGTATCGCCCGAGTGCCTCTGCCATCAGTCGCGCCGAGGAAGTGTTGCAGGGCTGGCTGCTGACGCATGTCAGGGACCAGGAGCGCCGCATTCTGCTGTCCCGATGGTCCGTCTGCCTTGCTGCACCCTATGTCGCCGGCTCTTTCCGCGATTTCTGCGCCAGAACGGGTCGGGTGAGGCGAACGGCGGAACGGCGGATTCAAGCCGAATTTCAAAACCTGGCTGGTGCACTGCTGGCTGCTTTGCCGGTATTGCAGGAGCCGGATTGGTCCCGCATATCGCCGATGATGCCGAATTCGTCCGGTGGGCTTGAACGGGCGAAAGCGCCTGTTGCAAAGCATGAATCATATTGGCTGCCGGAGGATGCAAGGCCGGTCTTCGACGAAGCCAGCCCGGAGTTGGCCGCATTGGCGAAGCGGCTCGAACGGGAAAACAGGCGCCGGGCAAAGATGAAGGCCTGACCTGACGGAAATCCTGGTCCGAACCCAGGCTGTCCTTCAGGATCGATCCGGGCCGCCGCTGGCCGGCTCCAGCGCAAACACGGCGCCCGGCCTTTCACGTCCAGCCGCGTCGCCAAAATCCGCGATGGAATATTCCGCCAACAGCCTGAGCCGCGAGCGCGGCAGGTGGGCACGCCATGGATCGCCGATCAGAATTTCGATGTCTTGTTCCAGGCAACGATCCAGAAACGCGATGACCCGTCCGGCGAGGTCGGCGTCGTAGAAGAGATCGCCGACGCAAATGACATCCACGACGGGCGGTGCGCTGCCCGTGATGTCGGCAAGCACGGGTAGGATTGT
>JASGEG010000472.1:0-5005 GCA_047606605.1 Rhizobium sp. | reverse complement strand
TTCAAATTGGGACGATAGGCGCGCGAGGCTAAGGATTCGTTACCGTTCTGTCTCCAATTGCACAGGACAACCGAAAGATTTTTATTTTTTGGCAACACACGCAAAGATAACCCCGCGGCGGGAAATCCGGCCGCGGGGTTCGTAAAATCGATCGAATGGTCGGTTATTCGCCGCGCATGGCGGCGACGAAGGTCAACTCTTCCGGGGTGACGTTGTAGGAAAGCTCCATGCCGCTCTCCTCGGCCAGAAGTACGGTATAGTAGGGCTGGATCGAATGTGCGTCGACAGCTTCTTCCAGCGTGCCGGAGCAGATTTCCGCGAATTTCGGCGGCACGCGCATCAGCCGGCCCTTGGCCGTGATGGTGAATTTGGCCTCGAGATCGGGATTTTCCAGCGTCACCTCGATATTGCCGCCGCGCGGGATCGCGCCATAGGCGACGAGGAAGAGATTGAGCAGCAGCTTCACGCGGTTCTTGGCGATGATGGCGCGCGGGCCGATCCAGCTCACTTCGGTCTTCTTTTCGGCCGCGGCGAAATCCTTGGCGGCGCGTTCGGCCTCGCCCGTATCGATCGAGGCGCCGACCGAACCGGAGGCGCCGAAGGCAAGGCGCGCAAACTTGAGGCGGACGGAAGCGTTGAGTGCGCTCGTGCGGATCAGATCCATCGCATCCGCGTCGGCGCCACCCTCGTCGAGCAGTTCCAGACCATTGTTGATCGCACCGACCGGCGAGATCACGTCATGGCAAACGCGGCTGCACAGCAGCGCGGCCAGATCCGGTCCGGTCAAGGTGAGGTTCGGATTCTTCGACATTCATTGTCTCCTGAATGCTGACAAAGGCGGAACGCCGTATAGTGTCTTACTTGCCACGGCAAGATTGCCCGAGGATTGCCGCAGGCGGCGTACCACACGCCATAAAGACACCATATTTGGTAAACCGATTGTTAAGATGATCGACGCAAAATGCGTTCATCACCACCAGACTTTTCCGCGCGCGAATCGCCAGGCGGAAATCGGGCGGAACAGTCTGGATGGGAGTGAGACCTTAGCGCATTCATGGGGAATGCGCCCGGTTAAGCTCCCGATTCGCACCGACCATGATGAACGGATGACTGACATGCGCTATGCACTCCTGAAGAGAATGCCCTGCCCCGGCACGAGAACGGTCGGCCTCGGTCTGCTCTTGGCCATCGTTGCGTTCGTAAGTTACGCGCTGCCGGTTCGTCAGGCCGCCGCAGCCCCCACCAACAACAATTATTCGATGCAGGAAATCGTCGATGCCGGCCATTCCTTCTTCGGCTCCACCAGCGGCGGCCTCGCCAAGGTGGTCGAGCGCGCCTTTCAGCAATACGGCCTGCCGAACGGCTATATCCTCGGCCAGGAAGGCTCCGGCGCCTTCATCGCCGGCCTGACCTATGGCGAGGGCCAGCTCAACACCAAGAATGCCGGCGAACACCCGCTCTACTGGCAGGGACCGTCCCTCGGCTTCGATTATGGCGGCCAGGGCGCCCGCGTGATGATGCTGGTCTACGACCTGCCGAGCATCAACAGCGTCTATACCCGTTTCGGCGGCGTCAGCGGCCAGGCCTTCGTCGTCGCTGGCTTCGGCATGACCGTGCTGAAAAACAACAATGTCGTGCTCGTGCCGATCCGCACCGGCCTCGGCGCCCGCCTCGGCGTCAATCTCGGCTACCTCAAGGTCACGCCGAGCGCGACATGGAACCCCTTCTGAGCTGTCGAACGGCATCCCTCCCAAGCGTTCGACCACCTGGCCCGCGCCTCTCGCGGGCCTTTTCTTGCCATGGGACGGGCTCGCGCCGGTAAACCATACCCGATTTAAACTCTTGCCCGCCGGCCTGCCCGCATGTTTAATCAGTTCATCGATATCGAATTTAACTCCTGGATGCAGGCCGCGTTGTGATTCAATTTGCTCTCTTGTTTGGATTGGGCTTTCTGACCGCCGCCTTCCTGGGCTTTCTCATCGCCCCCGCCGTGCATCGACGCATCGTCTGGTTCACCGAAAAGCGGCTGAAGGCGACAATGCCGCTGAGCCCGCAGGAAGTGCGGGCACAGAAGGACATGGCCCGCGCGCTTTTCGCCGCTGAAAACGCCAAGACCGAGCAGGCGCTGACACAGGAACGCGACAAGGGCGTCGCTTTGCTGATACAGAACGGCAAGTTCCAGCAGGAAGCGAGCCGCTTTGCCGCGAAAAATGGCGAGCTGCAGGTGCAGATCGACGACCTGGAGACGGAAGCCGGCGAATTGCGCGCCCGCCTGCGCCGCGAGGAAAGCTATATCAGCCAGCTGAAATCCGGCATACATGCGGCCGAACAGGCAAGCGCCGACAAGGATACCGACATAGACGGGCTGCGCAAGCGCATGACCAAGATGGCCGCCGATACCGACAATCTGAAGATCGACCTGGCGGCGCGCGAAACGGAAATCGAGAGCTTGAAATTGCGCATCAACACCCTGCGCGACGAACGTGATACGCTGCGCAAGGATCTGAACCAGGCAAGCCAGCGCGCCAAGGATGCCGAATTGCGGCTGGGCCAGGAAAGTGACAAGGCCCAGAAGCTCGAGGAGCGGCTGGGCCGCGAGATTGCCGGCAATGCCGACCGTGACACTGCGATCGAGCGTCACGCACAGGATGTGGCGCGACTGAAGGAAAGGCTGGAAGCGGTCAATGGCAGCGGGGCGAAGACGGCCGGCAAGCGCGCCAACGGCGTAAAACCGCCGGCTGGACCGAAAATCGTGAAGACGGCGGCGGAGAAGAACGACAATGCGTCGGAACCGGAGCACAGCGTGGAAGACGACATCGCTCACCTGACGGAAGACGTGCGCAATCGCGCCGCCGCCCTTTCGGACCGTCTGTCCAAGGCGCGGTCGCCCTCGCATGATCAGGCGATCCGGGAAGAGATCGCCACGATTGCCGCCAACATGGTGGCGCTGACCGCCCGCAGGGAGGGTGACGCCTCACCGATCTTCGACCTCCTGCCGAAGGACGCCGAAATAACCGAACAGGGCGGACGCATCAGCCTCGCCCATCGCGCCGCAGAGCTGCTGCGGAAGTAGTCGTAAGGCGCAGCCTCGCGCGCCCGAAAGAGGCGGGTTCAGACCCGGCCGAGCAGGGATGCCATTTCGAAAAGGGCGACGCCGCTTGCCGTCGCGACATTCAGGCTGTCCAGGCCGGGTGCCTGCGGTATCCGCACGCTGCCGAAGCGCGAGAGGATCGCCTGCGGCAGCCCCTCGCCTTCGGTGCCGAC
Organism: Rhizobium sp.; assembly: GCA_047606605.1. Lineage (GTDB taxonomy): Bacteria > Pseudomonadota > Alphaproteobacteria > Rhizobiales > Rhizobiaceae > Rhizobium. Next base: position 1,741 of record JASGEG010000472.1, on the reverse strand, counting down.
CACCAGCGCCATGCGCTCGGCCGAGGTCACCGAGCGAATATCGGTCGTCCCGCGCGGCGACAGGCTCCAGATGGCAAAGCCGCGCTCCGCAAGCGCCGCCAGTAGATCGACGTCGTTCAATTGCCGGCGATAGGGCACGGTAAGCACCGAGCCCACGGAAACGCGCAGCGCCTTGCGATAAAGCGGATCGCAGCAAGTCTCGTCCAGCAGCACCGCATCAGCTCCAAAGGCAGCGGCATTGCGGAACATCGAGCCGACATTGTCATGGTTTGAGATGCCGCATCCCACGAGAACCAACGCACGCTCGGGCAGGTGGTCGAGAAACGCGTCCATATCGTCGCTCGCGGCCCGACGCCGGCCAAGCGCCAGCACGCCGCGATGCAGGTGGAAGCCGACAATGCCGTCCAATATCGGGCCATCGGCGACATAGACCGGCACATCGGGCGGAAAGGCCGAAATCACCGCCTCCAGCCCGCCGACGCGATTGCGCAGCAGCAGTACCTTTTCCGCAACGAAATCATCGCCCGCCGCATGCGCCTCGGCAAGCAGCCGCAGCACCACGGTTCCCTCGGCGATGAATCGGCTCTCGCGGCCGGTCAGGTCACGCTCGCGAATATCGCGGAATTCGGCGATGCGCGGATCGTCGGCATGCGTGATCTCGATCAGCCGGTCGCCGCTCATCGCAACGCCATCAGTTGGAAAGCGATATGGTCGTCACGATGCGCCCGACGGCATAATCGAAGACGATCGCCTGACGCTGGCCGCCGGCCAGGGTGCCGTAGAACAGCACCTGGCTGCCGGACAGCGCCGTGGACTGGACAGTAAAGCCCTGCGGCAAGGCGGCGGTGACGGCAACCGGGGCATCGGAAGGAACATTCGAGGCCGCCGAAGCCGCAGGCTTGGACGGGATGCGCATCGTCTTGTAGACAACGGCGCCGAACACCGCCATAAGGCTCACCACCATGATGGCCACCGAGACGATCTGCAGGCGGACCATCTTGCGCCGGACATTCTCCAGGGCCGGATCGAGGGGCTTTTCCTCTTGATCGTCTGGCTCGAGATTCGTCATCGATGCGTCCTTATTTCCTGAAGAGCGCCCGTGGCGCCGGAGAATGCGTTTGAGCGACCCCTTTAAAGAAGCCGCGGGCAATAGAAAAGTCCTAACCGCCGATGAATCCGCCGAAGGCCGTCTCGACGCCTGGCTGACGGCGCAAATCGGCGAGGATTTTTCCCGCAGCCGCATCCAGGCGCTGATCAAGGCCAATGCCGTGCTGCTCAACGGCGCTCCCGTCACCGACGCCAAGCGCAAGGTGCGCCCCGGCGACACCTATGAGATCGCCCTGCCCGAGCCCGAAGACCCGACGCCCCAGGGCGAGGACATCCCGCTCGACGTCCTTTACGAAGACGACGACGTCATCGTTCTCTCCAAGCCGGCCGGCCTCGTCGTTCATCCCGCCGCCGGCAACTGGACCGGCACGCTGGTCAATGCGCTGATCCATCATTGCGGCGACAGCCTTTCGGGCATCGGCGGCGTGCGCCGGCCGGGCATCGTTCACCGTCTGGACAAGGACACGACCGGCGTCATGGTCGTCGCCAAGAACGACCTCGCCCACCGCCACCTGTCGCTGCAATTCGCCGATCACGGCCGCACCACGTCGCTGGAACGCGCCTACCAGGCAATCGTCTGGGGCCGCCCCCGCCAGCTCATCGGCACGATCGATGCGCCGCTCGGACGCTCAAC
>JASGEG010000471.1:0-3897 GCA_047606605.1 Rhizobium sp. | reverse complement strand
GCCAAGGCCGTTTTCCGGAATGACGACATTCGAGAACGTCTACGTCGCCGCCGCGCATGCGGGAGACAAGGGCCGCGACGAGGCCTATGCCGCGGTGATCGACTCGCTCAGGCTTTGCGGAATGCTCGATGTCGCCAACCGGCGCGCCGAGACCCTCGGTCTGCTGGATCGCAAGCGGCTGGAACTGGCACGCGCGGTCGCCACGGGACCGAAGCTTATCCTTCTCGACGAAATTGGCGGCGGACTGACGGATGCCGAGGCTCAGGAACTCGTCTTGACGATCCAGGAATTGCGGCGGCGCAACATCGGGATCATCTGGATCGAGCATATCGTGCATGTCCTGTTGCAGGTCGTGCAACGGCTGATCTGCATGGATGCGGGAAAGATCATTGCGGATGGCGACCCGAAATCCGTCATGGCCCATCCGGACGTCGTCAGGGCGTATCTCGGGGGAGGTGCGAAATGAGCGTCCTTTCCGTGGAGAATCTCACAGCGCGACATGGGCTTCTGGAAGCGGTTCGTGGCGTCTCCTTTACCGTGAACCGCGGGGAGACGGTCGCGCTCGTCGGCGCCAACGGCGCCGGCAAGACGACGCTTCTGCGCACTCTTGCCGGAGCCCATCCCGCGGCTGGCGGTCGCATTCGTCTCGATGAGGAAGACGTGACCGGCCTGCCGTCACACAAGCGCGTTCGACGTGGCATCGCCCTCGTGCCGGAGGGGCGCCGCATGTTCGCATCGATGACCGTCGTCGAAAATCTCATGCTGGGCGCCATGGCCGGACGCAAGGGCGATTGGTCGATCGAGCGGATCGTCGATATTTTCCCCAATCTGAAAAAACGGCTCGATCACAAGACCGGCCATCTTTCCGGCGGCGAGCAGCAGGCGACGGCGATCGGACGGGCGCTGATGACCAACCCGGACGTACTCCTGCTCGACGAGGTGTCGCTCGGCCTGTCGCCGCTCGTTGTCGACCGCGTCTATGCATCGCTCGACGGCCTGATGAAATCCGGAACGACGATCGTTCTGGTGGAGCAGGATCTGTCGCGCGCAATGGGTGTCGCCGACCGCGTGATCTGCATGCTGGAAGGCAAGAGTGTGCTCGAAGGTGCAGCCAAGGACCTGACCCGTGACCAGGTGACGGATGCCTATTTCGGCCTGCATCGCGCAAACAGCGGGAGGACCACCGCATGATGAGCCAGATTCTCCAGGGTGTTCTGCTTGGCGGCTACTATGCCCTGATCGCCTGCGGACTATCGTTCATGTTCTCCGTCATGCGGATCATCAATCTTGCGCATGGCAGCCTCGCGATCGCCGCCGCCTATCTCATATTCGTGCTCTCGGAACGCGCGCAGCTGCCGCTGTGGCTGTGCCTGATCGCCGCGGTCATTGCCATGGCCGTCTGCGGCTGGCTGTTACAGCGCCTTGTCCTTGATCGTAGCGCAAGAGCGGGCCAGCTGTTGCCGATCCTATCGACGTTCGGCTTGTCGATGGTCCTGGACAATGCGCTGTTCGAACAGTTCGGTGCGGACACGCGTTCGCTCGCCGACGCCATCGGCGATCTCTCATGGGACAGCTGGGAGCTTGGGGGCGGTCTCTATGTCGGGAAGTTTCCGGTCCTGATTTTCGTGACCGCGGTCGCGCTTCTCAGCGTCTTGCAGCTCATCCTGTCGAGGACCGCTCTTGGGCGTGCGATCCGTGCGACCGCGGAGGACCCCGACACGGCAGGTCTCGTCGGCATCGACGCGCGTCGTGTGAACGCTCTTGCCGCCGCCATCGCAATGGCGACCGTCACCATCGCCGGCATGTTCCTGGCGATGCGCGCAACCTTCGAGCCGTATTCGGGATCGCAGCAACTCCTCTTCGCTTTCGAGGCGACGATCATCGGCGGTGTCGGCTCGCTCTGGGGAACCCTGATCGGGGGGATTGTCCTTGGCATCGCGCAGACGATCGGAGCGTCCCTGCATCCGCTCGGATTCCTGATCGCCGGCCATGCCGTATTCCTGGCGATCCTTCTGGTGCGGCTGTTCCTGCCCAACCTGGCCTTAATGCCCGCAAGAGCCGTCAAACGCGGAGCCGCAGCATGACGATCCTGACATCCACACAAATGCCTGCTCCCGGCGTGTCCGACGTCCATCGCTGGACGAAGGCCTCGCGGATCGCCGCCTGGGTTTCCATTGCCGTGGTCGCCGGCCTCGCGCTTGTTCCCACGTTCGGCAGCGCCGGCATGGTCGATCGCCTCGCCGCCCTGTTCGTCTACATCATCCTCGCCGCGATGTGGAATGCGCTTGCGGGATACGGCGGACTGGTGTCGGTTGGACAGCAGTTGTTCTTTGGCCTGGGCGCCTACTTCACGGTCCGCATTGCTGCCGCGGGCGTGGACCCCTTTGTTTCCATGCTGCTCGGTGCCGCCGTCGTCGGTCTGCTGTCCTATCCGCTGTCATTTGCGATGTTGCGGTTGAAGGGAGGCGAGTTCGCCATCGCGATGTGGGTCGTTTCCGAACTGGCCCATCTTCTGGTCAATCTCGACGGGCTGATTCAGGGGGAGACGGGAACGTCGCTGATTTCGCTGAACGCCTATCCCGCGGGCACGCGTCGCGTCGTCGTCTATTGCGTCGCCTTGGCAGCCATGGTTGCGCTGCTTGTCGGGCTGTTCGTGCTCCTCAGAAGCCGAGTGGGGTCTGCGATACAGGCCATCCGGGACAGCGAGGAAGCGGCCGAGACGCTGGGTGTGAACGTCGTCGCCACGAAACGCATCCTCTTCATGCTCGCGGCCTTCGGGACGGCGATCGCCGGCGCCGTCTGGCTTGGAAGCGCGACGAGCTTTCAGCCCAAGACCTATTTCTCGGTTCAATGGACCGCCTACATGATCTTCATGGTGCTCGTCGGCGGACTGGGACGCTTCGAAGGCGCCATCCTCGGAGCCGTCATCTTCTTTGCGATGGAAACGGCCTTCGGCGCATTGGGCGTCTGGTATCTCATCGGTCTTGGCCTGGCAGCCCTTATGTTTTCGCTCTTCCTTCCGCGTGGCCTCTGGGGCGCGGTCGAGGCGCGGCTCGGCCTGTCGCTCATGCCTGTCGGCTACAGGCTCAACCTCAAAACCAGAACTGAATAGGGCACATCATGTTGTACGGAAAGACGGTTGTCATCACCGGCGTATCGGCCGGCATCGGGGCTCGGACGGCGGAACTTGCGACATCGCTCGGAGCCGACGTCATCGGCATCGACGTCAACGAGCCCAAGGCTCCCGGCGCCAGCTTCATCAAGGGAGATCTGTCCAGTCCCGATGGTATCGCCGCCGTGGTGCGGCAACTTCCAAGTCGTTTCGACGCCCTGCTGAACGTCGCCGGCATTTCCGGACGGGCGGGCGCCGAAGCGACGCTGGCTGTCAATTTCTACGGATTGCGGAGCTTTACCGAGGCATGCGCGCCTTCGATCCGCGAGAACGGCTCCGTGGTCAGCGTCGCGTCGGTCGCGGGCTATGGTTGGAGGGCAAACCTCGCGCGCGCCAAAGCCATGGTGGGCGAAACGGGCTTTCCCGACATCAAGGCGGTCATGCGGAAGAACGGTATCTCCGACGAAATCGGCTATCCGCTTTCCAAGGAGCTGCTCATTCTGTGGACGCAGAAGGCGGCGCATCAGGCTCTCTTCAGGAGCCGCGGCATTCGTGTGAATGCGGTAAGCCCGGGACCGGTCGAGACCATGATCCTCAAGGAGTTTCGCGCCGTGCTCGGCGACGAGAAGGTCAATTCCGACATCACGCGCGTCGGACGCGCGGCCACGGCCTCGGACATCGCTCCCGTCATTCTGTTTCTCGCCTCGGACGGCGCCAGATGGATCAACGGCGCAAACATTTCGAATGATGGCGGCCTCGAAGCCTCCATCAATGCCGAAGTGCTC
>JASGEG010000470.1:0-16233 GCA_047606605.1 Rhizobium sp. | reverse complement strand
CTTTTCATGTGTCATGCATGTCGGCACTGAATTGGTAGGAAATATCTTATATTGATGCCGCCACTTTCTCCCGACCGACCCTCAATGCCAGCACACCGCTGCCAACCAGCAGCAGGATGGCGACTGCATAGATGTCGGTGGTCTCCGCAAAGCCGAGCGCCCTGGACAGGAAGCCGGCGAGGATGGCCGGCAGGCTGAAAGCGAGGTAACTCTGGATGTAGAAGGCCGAGAGCAGGCCGGCGCGTTCGTCCGGTCTGGCAAGAGGCATGATGCTGCGCACTGTGCCGAGAAAGGTCGTGCCGAAGCCGGCGCCGGCGATCAGCGTGCCGATGACGAGAAGCGGCACCTGCGCGATATGCACGCCGGCGACCACAGCCAATATGCCGGGAACCATGGTGGAGATGCCGAAGGTCAAGGCTCTCGTGGCCGAGGCCTTGCGCATGAGAAAGACCGAGCTGGCGCCGCTGATCGTCAGCGCGGCAACCACCGAGCCGCCGGTGAGCGGGGCGGTGCTGCCCGTCGTGGCGCTGACCAGCGACGGCACCAGCGAGAGATAGAAGCCGGCCAGCGCCCAGACCGAGATATTGATCGGCGTCAAGACCAGCAATGTCCGGCGCACCTGTGGCGGGACGGCAACCTCGGGCTTCAGCGAGGCCAGAAGTCCCGGCCTGCGGCGGGTCGTTTCGGGTATCCACGGGATCAGGACGGCCAGCGCCACCAGAAGGGCGAGGAAGATGGCGTAGACGAAGACCATCGGCGCCGGCGCATATTGCACCAATATGCTGGTGCCGAGCGCCCCGACCGCCATGCCCGCCAGCGGCGCGATGCTGTTGGTCACCGAACCCTTGATCGGATCGAGATCGACGAGGGCGGCACCGATCGAACTTGCCGCCGCACCTGTTGCGAGACCTTGCACGATACGGGCGGCGATCAGCCAGTTCGGGCCGTCGGCCATTAAAAACAGCACCATCGACACCATATTGAGGACGAGCGACGCAAAGATCACCGGGCGTCGCCCGAGATGATCCGAGATCGAGCCGGCAATCAGCAGCGAGACGAGGAGCGCGAAGGCATAGACGGCGAAGATCACCGTGATCAGCACAGGCGAGAAGGCGAAGGCCTGCTGGTAGATGCGATAAAGCGGTGTCGGCGCGGAGGAGGCGGCAAAGAAAATGACGCTGGCGGCAGCGTAGAAGAGCGTGGCCGGCCTCGAAGCGGACTGACGCGGCGCATGGGCGGTGGATTCGATCGCGGTCATCGGCTATATCCTGGCTTAAAGCTAAGGTTTTGCGTTAGGCTGATATAGGGTGCGACGCAGATAAAAGCAAATAATTTGCGTTAGTGTGAAGCCACTGTGCTTTGACACTGGTGTAAACAACGGGAAAGATTGGCGAAGAGCGAATGGTTTCGAAGGAAAATCCGCGTCCTGGCGGCCGCAGCGCCAGAGTTCAGGCTGCCGTGCATCAGGCGGTTCGCGACATGCTGGCCTCCATGGATCGCGCCGATGTCACGATCCCGCTGATCGCACAACGCGCCAATGTGACGCCATCGACGATCTATCGCCGCTGGGGCGATCTCCAGGAATTGTTCGCCGATGTCGCCGCCTCGCGCCTGCAGCCGGAAACCGAACCGGCGAAAATCGGCAGCGCCCGGGCGGATCTGGAGGCCTGGGTCGAGCAATATGCCGACGAGATGTCCTCCGGCGTCGGCCGGGAGATGATCCGCGATATCCTTTCCGTCGCCGATACGGCCACGGCGGAGAAATGCAGCGGCTACACCCAGCAGCAATTGCGCGTCCTCGTGGCGAGGGCGCAGGAGCGGGGAGAGGCGTTTCCGACCTTCGCCGATCTCATGGATCACGTCATCTCGCCGATCATGTACCGCATCCTGTTCGAGCAGGCGCCGGATGCCGGCTATATTCGCGGACTGATTTCGCGGGTGATGCCGCGGGACGCGGCGAAATCCTGACGCCGCCGGCCTGGCGGCTCTGCCTGTCCGGGCGACTCACTGTCACGAGACGGGACGCTCATCCCCGTTTCGCCTATGTCGCCCGCAACTGACGAATAGGTGCGTGGATGATCACACTTAAAGATTGCCGAACTTAAGAAATTCCTTTGGGATATGGCTTTGCGCGCCCAGTATCGCATTATTTCGCTATTGAAAAATAATACAAAAGATGATGCTAATAGTTGTCGACGCATTCAACGGCGACGCGAAGGGGACTACTCAATGCTTAATGAATTCAAGGCATTTATTGCCAAGGGCAACGTCATGGATCTCGCCGTCGGCGTGATCATCGGCGGCGCCTTCGGCGGTATCGTAAAATCATTGGTCGATGATATCATCATGCCGATCGTCGGCGCGATTTTCGGCGGCTTCGATTTTTCGAATTACTTCATCGGCCTTTCCTCGGCGGTCAACGCGCCGACGCTGGCTGCGGCCCGTGCGCAGGGCGCGGTTTTCGCCTATGGTAATTTCATCACCGTCCTGATCAACTTCCTCATCCTCGCCTGGATCATCTTCCTGATGGTCAAGGGCGTGAATACGCTGCGCAAGCAGGTCGAGCGCAAGCAGGAAACGGTTGCCGAGGCTGCGCCTCCGCCGGCCGACGTTCAGCTGCTCACCGAAATCCGCGATCTTCTCGCCAAGCGCTAAGACGTTTTTTCGGGATGCATTTCAAAGCCTCGGTCCTGAAAAGGGCCGGGGCTTTATTCATCACGAAAATCGATCGGTCGCTAAGGCAAAGTCATGGGATTTGTCCGTGCTTCTGCTTTATGAAGGCGGAAACCGGAGACGTTGCATGTCGATACTGAATAGCCTCAGCCCGCGCGCCCTGGCTGCGCCCGAAAGCGGGATCGTGGAAGTCGTGAATTATGCGCGCGGCCGCGACGGGCTGCTGCCGCTCTGGGTCGGCGAGGGCGATCTGCCGACGCCGGATTTCATCAGCCGCGCCGCCGTGGCCTCGCTCAGCGCCGGCGAAACCTTCTACACCTGGCAACGCGGCATTCCGGAGCTGCGCCAGGCGCTGTCGGCCTATTATGGCCGCCATTTCGGCACCTCCCTGCCCATGGAACATTTCTATGTCACCGGCTCCGGCATGCAGGCGATCCAGCTTTCGGTACAGGCGATCACCTCGCCCGGTGACGAGATGGTCTATCTGACGCCGGCCTGGCCGAACATCGCCGCCGCGTTGGAAATCGCCGGCGCCCGCTCCGTCGGCGTGCCGCTGCAATTCGAAAACGGCAAGTGGACGCTCGATCTCGAGCGCCTGAAGGCGGCGATCACGCCGAGGACCAGGGGCCTGTTCATCAACACGCCGTCGAACCCCACAGGCTGGACGGCAACGCACAAGGACCTGTCCGACATCCTCGCGCTTGCCCGCGAGCATGGCCTCTGGATCATGGCCGACGAAATCTATGCGCTCTATCATTATGCCGGTGGCCGTGCGCCCTCCTTCCTCGATATCAAGGAGGCCGACGACAAAATCCTGTTCGTGAATTCCTTCTCGAAGAACTGGTCGATGACCGGTTGGCGCGTCGGCTGGATCGTGGCGCCGCCTGAGCTTGGCCAGGTGCTCGAAAATCTCGTGCAATATTCGACCTCCGGCGTGGCGCAGTTCATGCAGCGGGGCGCCGTCGCCGCGCTGAACGAGGGTGACGATTTCGTTCGCGCCAACATCGCCAAGGCCACCCGCTCGCGCGATATCCTCTGCGATGCGCTGCTCGCCACCAACCGCGTGCAGACGCTGAAGCCGGATGGCGCGCTCTATGCCTTCCTGAAGATCGACGGCGTCACCGACAGCCGCGCCGCCGCCATCGACATCGTTGACAAGACCGGCGTCGGCCTGGCGCCTGGAACCGCTTTCGGCGAGGGCGGCGAACTCTTCATGCGTGCCTGCTTCCTGCGCGATCCCAAGCAGGTGGAGGATGCGGCGGGACGGTTGAGCCGGTATATTTTGAGCTTGTGACGAGACATCTCTCGTCTCGATGTGAGCAGACGCTTTTGGGACGAAGGCAGCCGTTCGATATGCTGCACCGCTGATACCCCCCTCTGTCACTGTCGTGACATCTCCCCCACGAGGGGGGAGATTGGTAACTTGCGAAACCCTCCTGCCTCAAGCTGACATCGGATCTGTTGAAACCGACGTTGCTTGTTTCGACGAGAGTGGGCGGCACACTCCCAACGATCTCCCCCCTTGTGGGGGAGATGTCGCGAGAGCGACAGAGGGGGGCGCACTATCGACATATTCTAAGGTCTCCGACAAACCTCGTATCAAGGCGGCTAACCCGGATCGCTAAAATGCAATCGATCCGCGAAAGCCGACCCTAACCATTCCCGCAATCTTTCCCGAGCACCCGCCCGCTTTTAATCAATTTCGCAGGGGAAGCGGCCCCATATATCGCCGACAGGACTTGGCGGGGACGCGAAGAATGACGGTGTTGGTAACGGGCGGGGCCGGTTATATCGGCAGCCACATGGTCTGGAGATTGCTGGAGGCCGGCGAGGACGTGGTGGTCGTCGATCGCCTGTCCACCGGCTTTCGCTGGGCCGTTCCGCCGGCGGCGCGCTTCTATCTCGGCGATGTCGCCGATACGCTGCTGCTGCAGACGATCTTCGCCGCAAACGACATCGATGCGATCATCCATTTCGCCGGTTCGGCGGTGGTGCCGGCCTCCATCGAAGATCCGCTCGCCTATTATGAGAACAATACCGACAACACACGGCTCCTGATGAGTGCGGCGATCCGCGCCGGCATCCGTCATTTCGTCTTTTCCTCCACCGCCGCCGTCTATGGGCCGCAGCCGGATGGCAAGCCGGTCGTCGAAGATGCGCCGCTACGGCCCGAATCTCCCTATGGGCAGTCCAAGCTGATGGCGGAAATCATGCTGCGCGATGCCGCCGCGGCCTATGATTTCCGCTATGCGGCGCTGCGCTATTTCAACGTCTCCGGCGCCGATCCTGAGGGCCGGACGGGACAATCGACGGACGGCGCCACCCATCTGATCAAGGTCGCCTGCGAAGCCGCACTCGGCCGCCGCCGCCAGGTCGATATCTATGGCACCGACTATCCGACGCATGACGGCACCGGCGTGCGCGACTACATCCATGTCTCCGATCTGGTCGAGGCGCATCTCGCGGCCTTGCGGCATCTGCGTGGCGGCGGCCGGCCGATCGTTGCCAATTGCGGCTATGGCGCGGGCTATTCCGTGCTCGATGTCCTGAACATGGTCATGCGCGTCCATGGCCGGGCGTTCCGCATTCACATGGCGCCGCGCCGTCCGGGCGATGCCGCCAGCGTCGTCGCCGACGCCACGCGCGCGCGGCGGGAACTTGGCTGGGTGCCGCGGCATGATTGCCTCGAAACCATCGTCCGTTCCTCGCTGGAATGGGAGATCCAGCTTGCCCGGCGATCCGGTTTCGACGCCGGCGGTCTGCGAAAGGTGTATGCCGCGCCGAGCCTGTAAGGCAGGTCGTCTAAGCCGATCCATGGCCGAGAAAAGCCGGCGCGTTGCGCTGCACGGCATCCATCAGGAACTCGATGACGGTGCGCACACGCGGCGATTGCCGGAGATCGCGGTGGCAGGTGATCCAGTAATGACGCTTCAGGTCGACCTCGTCCGGCAGCACCATTTGCAGGTCCGGATGCCGGCAGGCGATGAAGAAGGGGAGCACGCAGAGCCCGAGGCCGCTCTTCGTCGCCGAGAGTTGCGCGAAGATGCTGGAGCTCTGGAATTGCGGCCGGATGCGCGGATGGATGTCGCCGAGATAGTCGAGGCCCGGCGCGAAGATCATGTCCTCGATATAGCCGACGAAGGCGTGATCCGGCAGATCGTTGCGGCTTCGGACCGGACCGTGCCTGGCAAGGTAATCCTGCGATCCGTAGACCTGCAGGTGATAGTCCGTCAGCTTTTCCGTGAAGTAGGGACCGGCTTTCGGCGGGTCGAGCACCACGACGATATCGGCTTCCTTGCGCGACAGCGACATGATCTGCTGGATCGTCACCAGTTCCAGCGCGATGTTCGGATATTTCGCCGTGAACTCCGGCAGCATGGTGGTGAAGAAGAAATTGGAAAATCCCTCCGGCGCGCTGATGCGCACGACGCCGCGCTGCGCCGCCGAGCCGGCCGTCAGGTCGGCCCGCAGCCGTTCCGTTTCCTGTTCCATCCGCTCGGCCGTGTCGATGAAGCGCTGGCCCATGCCGGTCAGCATGTAGCCGCGCGGATTGCGCTCGAAGAGCTTGACCTTCAAGGCAAATTCCAGCCGGTCGATGCGGCGCGAAACGGTGGCATGGCTGGTGCGCAATTGTCGCGCTGCGGTGGAAAGCTGGCCGGTCCTCGCCACGGCCAGAAAGAACTGCAGATCGTCCCAGGTGAAATTCGAAGCGGTTTTCATACCTCCCTTTCTGTTCAAAAATGAACAGACCCTGTTTGGAATTAGTTGTAAACTTCACTTGCGTCAACGCTCAATTTCCATGATCTTGCGCGATGGGAAAGCCGTTTTGAGGAGCTCGGCTGGCCAATTTTGAACAGATTCACGCTTGGCAAATCGTTGGCCAAATCTCTGGCCAAGTCTCTGGGAGGAGAGGATATGCGAAAGAGTCTCATAGCATCCCTGGCACTTCTGCTTGCATCCAGCGTCGCGGCCTTCGCCGACGGCGCGTCCGACGGCGTGGTGAAGATCGGCATTCTGAACGACCAATCGGGCGTCTATGCCGACTTCGGCGGCAAGTCCTCGGTGGAAGCGGCAAAGATGGCCGTCGAGGATTTCGGCGGCAAGGTGCTGGGCGTGCCGGTCGAGATCGTCAACGCCGATCACCAGAACAAGGCGGATATCGCCTCCAACATCGCCCGCCAATGGTATGATCAGGACAAGGTCGATGCCATCATGGAGCTGACGACCTCGTCCGTCGCGCTGGCCGTGCAGGCGATCGCCAAGGAAAAGAAGAAGATCGACATCGTCACCGGGGCCGCGACCACCGACCTCACCGGCAAGCAATGCTCGCCCTACGGCTTCCACTGGGCTTACGATACGCATGCGCTCGCCGTCGGCACCGGCGGCGCGCTGGTCAAGCAGGGCGGCGACACCTGGTTCTTCCTGACCGCCGACTACGCCTTCGGCTATTCGCTGGAACAGCAGACCGGCGATTACGTCAAGTCGAGCGGCGGCAAGATTCTCGGTTCGGTCCGTCATCCGCTCTCGACCAACGACTTCTCCTCCTTCCTGCTGCAGGCGCAGTCGTCGGGCGCCAAGGTCATCGGCCTTGCCAATGCCGGCCTCGACACGTCGAACGCCATCAAGCAGGCTTCGGAATTCGGCATCACCCAGGGCGGCCAGCATCTGGCGGCGCTCCTCTTCACGCTCGCCGAAGTCCATGGCCTCGGCCTGCAGGCGGCTCAGGGGTTGACGCTGACGGAAGGCTATTACTGGAATCTCGACGACAAGAGCCGCGAATTCGGCAAGCGCTTCTTCGCCCGCACCGGCAAGATGCCGAACATGATCCACACCGGCACCTATTCCGCCGTGCTGCAATATCTGAAGGCCGTGCAGAAGGCCGGCACCGACGATACAGAAGCGGTCGCCAAGCAACTGCATGAAATGCCGGTCGATGACGTCTTCGGCCGTGGCGGCACGGTCGGTCCCAACGGCCGCATGATCCACGACATGTATCTGCTGCAGGTCAAGAAGCCCGAGGACAGCAAGGAGCCCTGGGACTACTTCAACGTGCTGGCGACCATCCCCGGCAAGGAAGCCTATATCGATCCGGCCAAGAGCGGCTGCGATCTCGTCAAGCAGTAAGGTTGCGGCCGGCCGATGGCGATGTCTGCAACCGAACGACAGGAGGAGCCGCGGGTGGTCTTGTCCGCCCGTGGCCTCCGCCGCGACTTCGGCGGCTTCACGGCCGTCAAGAATGTCGATCTCGACGTACACCATGCCCGCGTCCATGCCCTGATCGGCCCGAACGGCGCCGGCAAGACGACGGTGTTCAACCTGCTCACCAAGTTCCTGCAGCCGACGCATGGCACGATCACCCTGCTCGGCACCGATATCACCCGGACGAAGCCGGACAGGGTGGCGCGCATGGGCCTGGTGCGCTCCTTCCAGATTTCGGCGGTCTTTCCGCATCTGAGCGTGCTCGACAATGTCCGCGTCGCCCTGCAGCGGCCGAACAATCTGGCGCATCAGTTCTGGCGGCCGATCTCGGCGCTGGGAAGCCTTGACGAGCGCGCCGAGCAGCTGCTCGCCGCCGTCGGCCTGACGAAGGAACTGCACGCCATCGCCGCCGATCTTTCTTACGGCCGCAAGCGCGTGCTGGAGATCGCGACGACCCTTGCGCTCGATCCGAAAGTGCTGCTGCTCGACGAGCCGATGGCCGGCATGGGGCTGGAGGACGTCAACACCGTCTCCGCCATCATCCGCGACGTGGCGCGCGAGCGGGCGGTGCTGATGGTGGAGCACAATCTCTCCGTCGTCGCCGACATCTGCCATCACGTCACCGTGCTGCAGCGCGGCGAGATTCTGGCCGCCGGCGATTACGCCACGGTCAGCCGCGACCCGCGCGTCCGCGAGGCCTATATGGGCACGGAGGAGGCGTGATGGCGGCATTGCTGGAAATCCAGGGCCTGAATGCCTGGTATGGCGAAAGCCACATTCTCCACGGCATCGACATGACGGTGGGCGAGGGCGAGACCATCACCATTCTCGGCCGCAACGGCGTCGGCAAGACGACGACGCTGCGCACCATCGTCGGCATCGTCCGCGCCCGCAAGGGCAGGATCGCCTTTGCCGGCGCCGACATGATGCAGGTGCCGCTGCACAGGACGGCGCACAGGGGCATCGGCTTCGTGCCGGAGGAGCGTGGCATCTTCTCGACGCTCAGCGTCTACGAGAACCTGATGCTGCCGCCGGTGGTGGCGCAAGGCGGCATGACCGTTGACGAGATATTCGAACTGTTCCCGAACCTGCACGAGCGCCGCAACAGCCCCGGCACCAAGCTTTCCGGCGGCGAACAGCAGATGCTCGCCATGGCCCGCATCCTGCGCACCGGCGTACGCATGCTGCTGCTCGACGAGCCCACCGAGGGCCTTGCTCCGGTCATCGTCCAGCGCATCGGCGAGGTGCTGAAGAAACTGAAGGAGCGCGGCATGACCATCCTGCTGGTCGAGCAGAACTTCCGCTTCGCCAGCCGCATCGCCGACCGCTTCTACGTGATGGATCACGGCCAGATGGTCGCGGAGTTCCCGGTCGGCCAACTGCCGGAGCGCATGGACATGCTGCACAAGGTTCTGGGGGTGTGACGCCATGACCACGATATTCGGCATCCCGCTCCAGGCGTTGCTCGGCCAATTGCTGATCGGGCTGATCAACGGTTCCTTCTATGCGCTCTTGAGCCTCGGCCTCGCCATCATCTTCGGCATGCTGCGGGTGATCAATTTCGCCCATGGCGCCTTCTATATGCTCGGCGCTTTCGTGGCCTATCTGCTGCTCGCCTATGGCGGCATCGGCTATTGGCCGGCGCTGATACTGGCGCCGCTGATCGTCGGCCTGTTCGGTGCGGTGGTCGAGCGGCTGTGCCTGCGCCGGCTCTACGGGATAGACCCGCTCTACGGCCTGCTCTTCACCTTCGGCATGGCGCTGACCATCGAAGGCACCTTCCGTTATATCTACGGCTCCTCCGGCCAGCCCTATGCCGTGCCGTCGGCGCTTGCGGGCGCGCAGAACATCGGCTTCATGTTCCTGCCGGTCTATCGCGGCTGGGTGGTCATCGCCTCGCTGGTGGTCTGCATCGGTACCTGGCTCTTGATCGAGAAGACCAAGCTCGGCGCCTATCTGCGCGCGGCGACGGAAAATTCCGTGCTGGTGCAGGTCTTCGGCGTCAACGTGCCGGTGCTGCTGACCCTGACCTACGGCCTCGGCGTCGCGCTCGCGGCCTTCGCCGGCGTGCTGGCGGCACCCATCTATCAGGTCTCGCCGCTGATGGGATCGAACATGATCATCATCGTCTTTGCCGTGGTCGTCGTCGGTGGCATGGGCTCGATCATGGGCGCCATCATCACCGGCTATGTGCTGGGTGTCGCCGAGGGTCTGACCAAGGTCTTCTATCCGGAAGCCTCCAACATCGTCATCTTCGTGATCATGGCGATCGTGCTGCTCATCAGGCCCGCGGGCCTCTTTGGCCGGGATACGTGACATGACCGATATCGCTTCGCCAAAATCCACGACGCGCCCGGCCTTGACGGTGCAGAAGCTGCTGCTGGTCGCCGGCCTCGTCGCGCTGATCTGGATGCCGTTCTTCATCTACCCGATCTTCGTCATGAAGGTGCTCTGCTTCGCGCTGTTTGCCTGCGCCTTCAATCTGCTGCTCGGCTATACCGGGCTGCTGTCCTTCGGCCACGCCACCTTCTTCGGCGGCGCGGCCTATTTCACGGCGCATGCGGTGAAGGAATGGGGCCTGCCGCCGGAACTGGGCATCCTGATCGGCGTCGCCGGCGCGGCAGTGCTCGGCTTGATCATGGGCTTCGTCGCTATCCGCCGCCAGGGCATCTATTTCGCCATGATCACCCTGGCGCTCTCCTACATGTTCTATTTCTTCTGCCTGCAGGCGGAGTTCACCAAGGGCGAGGACGGCATCCAGTCGGTGCCGCGCGGTCATCTCTTCGGCGTTCTGGATCTCAACAATTCCTTCAACATGTACTACTTCGTGCTGGCCGTGTTCGTCTTCGGCGTGCTGATCGTCTGGCGCTTCATCAACTCGCCCTTCGGCATGATCCTGAAATCGATCCGCGAGAACGAGCAGCGGGCGATTTCGCTCGGCTATTCGGTCGCCCACTACAAGCTCGGCGCCTTCGTGATGTCGGCGGCCTTGGCCGGGCTTGCCGGCTCCGTCAAGGCGCTGGTCTTCCAGTTCGCCACGCTCACCGACGTCGCCTGGCAGATGTCCGGCGAGGTGATCCTGATGACCCTCCTCGGTGGCATCGGCACGATGATCGGCCCGCTTTTCGGCGCGGGCTTCGTCGCGACGCTGGAAAATTATCTCGCCACCTCGGAATTCCCGGTGACGATCATCACCGGCATCGTCTTCATGGTCTGCGTCCTGCTCTTCCGCCGCGGCGTCATCGGCGAGTTCTATGCGTCGCGGCTGGGGCGGAAGCTTGGGTTCGAGTATCGGCGGTGAAGATCAGCCCCATGCTTTTTTGCCATGCACCCCCTCACCCCAACCCTCTCCCCGAGGGGAGAGGGGGCGTTACTTCGGAAAATCATCGGATTGGTGGGTGCGGCAAACGCCGCGATCATTCCCTCTCCCCTCGGGGAGAGGGTTAGGGTGAGGGGGCATGCGGATGGATCGCTTCGACTATATCATCATCGGCGCCGGCAGTGCCGGCTGCGTGCTGGCCAACCGGCTCTCGGCGGATCGCAACAACAGGGTGCTGCTGCTGGAGGCCGGCGGCAACGACAATTACCACTGGATTCACATTCCGGTCGGCTATCTCTATTGCATCAACAATCCCCGCACGGACTGGTGCTTCACCACGACCGCCGAAGCCGGGCTGAACGGCCGGGCGCTCAACTATCCGCGCGGCAAGGTGCTGGGCGGCTGCTCCTCGATCAACGGCATGATCTATATGCGCGGCCAGGCGCGCGACTACGATCTCTGGCGGCAACTCGGCTGCGCCGGCTGGGGCTGGGAGGATGTGCTGCCCTATTTCGTGAAGTCCGAGGATTATTATCGGGGCCGGGACGAGATGCATGGCGCCGGCGGCGAATGGCGGGTGGAGAAGGCCCGCGTGCGCTGGGCCGTGCTCGACGCCTTCCAGGCGGCGGCCAGGGAAGCCGGCATCCCCGAGACGGCGGATTTCAACCGCGGCAACAATGAGGGCTCCGGCTATTTCGACGTCAACCAGCGGTCCGGCATCCGCTGGAACACGGCGAAGGCCTTCCTGCGCCCGGCGCTGAAGCAGGGCAATCTCACCGTCCTCACCAAGGCGCAGGTCCGCCGCCTGCTGATCGAAGGCGATGCCGTCACCGGCGTCGAATTCCAGCATGACGGCACGGCGAAACGCGCCTATGCGACCAGGGAGACCGTTCTGTCGGCGGGGTCGATCGGCTCGCCGCAGATCCTCGAGCTCTCCGGCATCGGCCGTGGCGAGGTGCTGAGCCAGGCCGGCGTCGAGGTGGTACGCGAGGTCAAGGCGGTCGGCGAGAACCTGCAGGATCATCTGCAATTGCGCATGGCCTACAAGGTGACCGGCGTGCCGACGCTGAACGAGAAGGCGACGTCATTGTTCGGCAAGGCCGCCATCGGCCTGGAATATCTGGCGCGCCGCTCCGGCCCGATGGCCATGGCGCCGAGCCAGCTCGGCATCTTCACCCGCTCCGGCCCCGACAAGGAGACGCCGGATCTGCAATATCATGTGCAGCCGGTCTCGCTCGACAAGTTCGGCGATCCCGTCCATCCCTTTCCGGCGATCACCGCCAGCGTCTGCAACCTGCGGCCCGAAAGCCGGGGTTCGGTGCACATACAGAGCCCGGATTTCGCCATGCAGCCGGCGATCAGCCCCAATTACCTCTCGGCGTCGCGTGATCGCGACATCGCCGTCCGTTCCATCCGCCTGACGCGGCGCATCGTGGCGCAGCCCTCCTTTGCCAAATTCCGGCCGGAGGAGTTCAAGCCCGGCCCGACCTATCAGAGCGATGTCGATCTGGAGCGCGCCGCCGGCGATATCGGCACGACGATCTTCCACCCCGTCGGCACCTGCCGCATGGGCAGCGACCAACAGAGCGTGGTCGATCCGCGCCTGCGGCTGCGGGCGCTCTCAGGGCTCAGGATCGCCGACGCCTCCGTCATGCCGTCGATCACATCGGGCAACACCAACTCGCCGACCATCATGATCGCCGAAAAAGCCGCCGAGATGATCCTTGCCGACAACCGGTAAGCGCCTATTGATGGATGGGAGCAAGGACAGGGAGAACAGCATGGACAGCATCGAAGAGGTCATCATCGAAAGGCGGGGATCGGCCGGCCTCATCCGCCTCAACCGGCCGCGGGCGCTGAACAGCCTGACATTGCCGATGATCCGGGCGATCGCCTCGGCGCTGGATGCCTTCGCCGCCGATCCCGCCGTGGCGAGCGTCATCGTCAAGGGCGAGGGCGATCGCGGCTTCTGCGCCGGCGGCGATATCCGCCTGCTGCATGAGAGCGGCAAGGAGAAATCCGACGGCGCCGAGAGCTTCTGGCGGGAGGAGTTCCGGCTCAATCATGCCATCGCGCACTATCCCAAGCCCTATGTGGCGCTGATGGACGGCATCACCATGGGCGGCGGCGTCGGTCTTTCGGCGCATGGCAGCCACCGCGTCGTCACCGAGCGCACCCGGCTCGCCATGCCGGAAACCGGCATCGGCTATTTCCCCGATGTCGGCGCCACATGGCTGCTGCCGCGCGCACCCGGCGAGGCCGGCACATGGATGGGCCTGACCGGCCTTGCCGTCGATGCCGCCGACGCCCTTCATGCCGGGCTGGCCGACCATTGCGTTGCGTCTGCGGAAGTGCCGGCTCTGATCGAGGCGCTTGCCGCGCTGCCTGCCACATCATCCCCGGCCGACGTGCACAGGACGATTGCCGCTCTGGCCTCCGATGCCGGGACAAGCCGTCTGGCCGCCAATCGGGACGTGATCGACCAGGTGTTCGCCCGCGATACGGTCGAGGATATCTTGTTGGCGCTGGCGCAGGAGGAGGGCGATTTCGCCGCCGAGACCGCCGGGGTCATCGCCACGCGCTCGCCGACCAGCCTGAAGCTGACCCTGCGGCTGCTACGGGCGGGCCGGGCGAGCGCAAGCCTTGCCGAATGCCTCAACCGCGAACTCGGCGCCTGCCTGGGCATATTGTATAATCCCGATTTCTACGAAGGCGTGCGCGCCGCCGTCATCGACAAGGACCGCAATCCGAAATGGTCGCCGGCGAGTCTCGTAGACGTCGCCGCCGGCGATATCGACCGCTTTTTCGTACCGGCGCAGCCGCCGCTTTTCGCGTAACCAGCACTATGGGAGGAGAACATCATGACACGGATCGCATTCATCGGCCTCGGCAATATGGGCGGCCCGATGGCGGCCAATCTGGTCAAGGCCGGCCATGCCGTCACCGGTTTCGACCTCTCGTCCGACATGCTGAAAGCGGCCGAGGCGACGGGCGTCCGGGCCGCGAGCGTCCTGACCGAAGCACTGGCTGACGCTGAAGCCGTCATCACCATGCTGCCGAAGGGCCAGCATGTCCTCACGGTCTGGCGCGATATTCTCCGCTCGGTGCCGAAAGGCACCCTGCTGATCGACAGCTCCACCATCGATGTCGACAGCGCCCGCAAGGCGCATGCCATGGCCGGCGATGCCGGCTGCCTGTCGCTCGACGCGCCGGTCTCCGGCGGCACCGGCGGTGCGGCGGCGGGAACGCTCACCTTCATGGCCGGCGGCTCTCCGGAAAGTTTCGCGGGCGCCAAGCCGCTGCTGGAAGTCATGGGCCGCAAGATCGTCCATTGCGGCGATGCCGGGGCCGGGCAGGCGGCGAAGATCTGCAACAACATGATCCTCGGCATTTCCATGATCGGCGTCTGCGAGGCCTTTGTTCTCGGCGAAAAGCTCGGCCTGTCGCATCAGGCGCTGTTCGACGTCGCCTCGACCTCCTCCGGGCAATGCTGGTCGATCAACACCTATTGCCCCGTGCCGGGCCCGGTGCCGACCTCGCCGGCCAACAACGACTACAGGCCCGGTTTCGCGGCGGCGCTGATGCTGAAGGATCTCAGGCTCTCGCAGGAGGCGGCGCTGTCCAGCGGCGCATCGACGCCGCTCGGCGCGGAGGCGGCGCAGCTCTACGCACTCTTCGAAAAACAGGGCAATGGCGGCCGCGACTTCTCGGCGATCATCGAGATGTTCCGGGAAGCGGATTGAGGATCGTTGGTCGGGTGAGGGGCTCTTGGAAACCAAGGCCTCTGCGAACAAGCGTTCAATTCACCGCCACATCCCACGCATCCGCGCACCCACATCGACCCTTACCTGCCGTGCCTGGATCGCGGCCGGGCTTTCCGCGCGGGCTGGCGGCCAGCCGCAGACCTCGAAGAATTGCAGGAGCGTGACCGGAATGAAGCGTGTGCGCGAGGCGAAGACATGCCGGTCGCCCTGTGCATGCTGGCCGTGAACGAAGAAGCGTTGCGGAATGACGAGGTCGAGGCTGTCCTTGGCGCGGGTCATCGCGACATAGAGCAGCCGCCGCTCCTCCTCGATCTCGGAGGACGATCCGACGGCGAGGTCGGCTGGGATGCAGCCGTCCACGGTATTGAGGACGAACACCTTCGTCCATTCCTGGCCCTTGGCGGAATGGATGGTCGAGAGGATGAGATAGTCCTCGTCGAGCAACGGCATGCCGGCCTGGTCGCTGGTGGCGTCCGGCGGATCGAGCGTCAGTTCGGTGAGGAAGCGCTCGCGCGAGCCGTAGCCGCCGGCGATCTGTTCGAGCTGGATCAGATCCGCCTGCCGCGTCGAAGCATCCTCGTGTGCCCGCTCCAGATGCGGCTCGTACCATTGCCGCACCAGGCCGATTTCCGCCGGCCATCCGGCCTTGCCGCCCTTCAGCGCCTGCATGGTCGCAACGAAACCGGTCCAGTCCTCGCCCGAGCGTGGCGGCGCGGGAAATTCGGCCAGCGCCGCCATCGGATCGGCCTCTTCGCCGATATGGTCGAGCACGCGCTGGGCGGTCGAGGGGCCGACACCGGGCAGAAGCTGCATCAGCCGGAAGCCGGCGACGCGGTCGCGCGGGTTCTGGGCAAAGCGCAGGGCCGCCAGCATGTCTTTCACATGGGCGCTGTCGAGGAACTTCAGCCCGCCGAATTTCACGAAGGGAATGTTGCGGCGGGTCAGCTCCACTTCCAGCGGCCCGCTGTGATGCGAGGCGCGGAAGAGCACGGCCTGCTGCTTGAGCCTGGCGCCGCCCTCGCGGTTTTCCAGCACCTGGTCGGCGACGTAGCGCGCTTGGTCGGCCTCGTCGCGCACGGTGACCAGCCGCGGCCGCTCGGCGCTCTGGCGTTCGGTGCGCAGGTTCTTGGTGAAGCGTTCGGAGGCAAGGTCGATCACCGCATTGGCGGCGGCGAGAATCGGTTGCGTCGAGCGGTAGTTGCGGTCGAGCGTGACGATATCGGCTGACGGCGTGAAGGCCGTCGGGAAGTCGAGGATGTTGCGCACGGTGGCGGCGCG
>JASGEG010000469.1:0-18047 GCA_047606605.1 Rhizobium sp. | reverse complement strand
TGATCAGAATTTTTGCCATGGTCTATGCTCCGTGGTCCGTCATGTTCCGCGACCGAAATCACCAGAATTCCGTTTGCGATCGGTAAACGACGGCGGTGCGATCCAACCCCGTGGTTAACGGTTCGTCATCGCTGGAGCAAATTGGCACAGCGCGTCGGAGCGCTGCATTAACCCAGAATCGGCGCTGGTCATCAGGCGGAAAACAAGCGCGCGACGCCGTGATCAGCCCTCGGCATCGCCGGTGACGACACCCACGAAAGGCAGTTCGCGGAAGGCATAGGCGACATCCATGCCATAGCCGACGACGAAATAATCGGGGCATTCGAAACCGACATAGTCGGCTTCCAGCTCTTCCTGGCGCTTGACGCTCTTGTCGAGCAGCACGGCCAGCGTGACGTTGCGGGCGCCGCGCTCGTAAAGCAGTTCCTTGGCGAAACGCAGGGTGCGGCCGGACTCCAGGATATCGTCGATCAGCAGCACGTCGCGGTCTTTGACGTCGCTGTCGATATCCTTGACGATGCGCACGCCCTGGGAAACCGTGCCCGCGCCGTAGCTCGAAAGCGTGATGAATTCGACTTCCGGCGCCAGCCCCGTCTCATGCAGCGCACGCAGCAGGTCGGCGGCGAAGATGAAGGAGCCCTTGAGAACGGCGATGACGAGGAGATCCTTCGTCGGGCCGCTGGCGATCTGCTGCGCCATGGTCTTGTTGCGCTCGGCGATCTGCTCGGCGGTGAAAAGCGGCTCGATATTCTTCCCGCGTACGACAGGCATTGATTGGCATGCTCCATGGCTGTGCTGCGGCTCTTGTCCGCTGGTCAAGCCTTAGCCCGTAGCACAATCGCGTCGACCGACACACCCCCAGAGACGGATGATTTTAGGTCAATTCGACCTAAAATCTGAATCCGCCCTGGAATCGAATAGGTTGAGCATGTCGTTCTCGCAAAACCGCTGCACACTTTTGCACGACATGCTCTAAGGCATGAAGGAAAGGCGGATATCCGGCGTTTTTCCACCGGGATGCTGCAATCGCGTGGAAAAACCGCGGCTTTCATGCGGGCCGATGCGATCGACCGGCGGGTCCACCACGATACTGGCCAGCAGGTGCTCGCCGGAAACGAGATCGGCGCGCACCAGCGGCACCGAGAGCGTGGCGCCGGTCTGGTTCTCGATGATCCCGTTGACGGTCAGCACCCGAAGACCGTTTTCGTCGCGCGGCGTCAGCGTCACATGGGAAAATTGCAGCGGCTCGGACGTTGCCTGCGCCGGCGTGCCGGACAATCCGGAAAAGCCGCCGGCAAGACCAAAAACCAGAATGGCAAGGGCGGCGATCAGGGCCACGAAACTGCGCCGCGACGCTTGCTGCAGCCAGGCCTCGACAAGGCGCAAACCGGCGATGGCGGAAACAAGCGCGCCGCCCCGAACCCGCCGGGGCTGCCCGCCCTCACGAAAACCTCCGCCTCGAAAATCCGTATTGTGCGCGGCTTTGCCGCGACCATCCTTGCCATGGCCGCCATTGGCGCGACCGGGAATGACGGTCACGAATTCGGCATCGACGATATCGGCTGTCCGTTCGGCGCGATATGCCGGCCGGGCACGCGATCCGCGCTCGGGCGGAATGAGGTCATAGACCAACCCCGCCTGCTGCCGATGGTGGCGAAAAGCGCCCACGGCGACCTCCCTTTCCGGTGATCCACATGGTTTCCACGCCCACCTGAATTCTGGGCATTGAAACGAATCCTGCCCAGTCGTAAATTTTAATGGTTAATGCTTCGCAAAGATCGCCATGAATGGGGCGCTTTTCCAGAAAAATTTACCGTCTGTTAACGCTGTTGGTTAACAAGTCGCCTGATTGAACACCCGCAAGACTGGACTGCCCGTTGATTCACTTTGAGAACGTCGGTTTGCGTTATGGCATGGGACCGGAAATCCTCCGCGACCTGACCTTCGACATACCGAGAAAATCGTTCCAGTTCCTGACGGGCCCCTCCGGCGCCGGCAAGACCACCTTGCTGCGGCTGCTCTTCATGTCGCTGCAGCCGACGCGCGGGCTGATCCGCATGTTCGACCGCGAGGTCTCCTCGATCCCACGCAACGAGCTGCCGATGCTGCGCCGCCGTGTCGGCATCGTCTTTCAGGATTTCCGCCTGCTCGACCATCTGACGACCTATGAGAACGTCGCCCTGCCGCTGCGCGTGCGCGGCAAGGACGAGAGCTCCTACCGCACCGACGTGCTGGAGCTCCTGAAATGGGTCGGCCTCGGTGAGCGTATCAATGTGCTGCCGCCGGTGCTGTCGGGCGGGGAGAAGCAGCGCGCCGCCATCGCCCGCGCCCTGATCGACCGCCCGGAGATCCTGCTGGCCGACGAGCCGACGGGCAATGTCGATCCGCCAATGGCGCGGCGGCTGCTCAACCTCTTCCTCGAGCTCAATCGCCTCGGCACGGCCGTCGTCATCGCCACGCACGACCTTGCGCTGATGGATCAGATCGAGGCGCGGCGCATGATCCTGTCGGGAGGGCATCTCGATATCTATGACTGAGCCAGCCCCCCGCCGAAACGCTGCCAATGCCGGAACCGGCGCCAGCCCGCAGAGACCCGCCGCAACGCCGCCGGAAAAACGGCGGCCGGAGATGCGCGTGCGCCCGACCGGGCCGATCGTGCCTTCCTCCAATATCCAGGGCAATGCGCTCATCGTCGTCATCGCCATCATGGCCTTCCTCGCCTGCCTGACGCTCGGTGCCGTCAGCATGGTGCGCTCGACGGCGGCAAGCTGGGAAAGCCAGATTTCCCGCGAGATCACCATCCAGATCAAGCCGGACGACAATCTCGACATGGACAAGGCGCTCGCCAGCGCCCGCGATATCGCCCTCGGCTTCGTCGGCACCAAGAGCGGCCAGATCGTCGACGAGGCGGCGACCGCCCGCCTGCTCGAGCCCTGGCTCGGCGCCGGCCTTGACCTCAAGGAACTGCCCGTGCCGCGCTTGGTGATCATCACCATCGACGAAACCCATCCGCCCGATTTCGAGGCGATGCGCGGTCTCCTGAAGAGCGAGATACCGCAGGCGACGCTGGACGACCACCGCACCTGGGTCGACCGGCTGGTCTCCATGGCGCACACCACCGTCCTCATCGGAACCGGCGTGCTGCTGCTGGTTTTCACCGCCATGGTGCTGACGGTCGTCTTCGCCACGCGCGGCGCGCTTTCGGGCAATCGCCATATCGTCGAGGTGCTGCATTTCGTCGGCGCCGACAGCACCTTCGTCGCCACCGAATTCCAGAAGCATTTCCTCAAGATCAGCCTGAAAGGCTCGGCCGCCGGCAGCGGGCTTGCCGCCCTGTTTTTCGCTGTCGCCGGCCTTCTGCAACGAAGCACGATCGCCACGCCGCAGACCGACCAGGCAACCGCTCTCTTCGGTACGTTTTCGGTCGGCACCCTCGGCTATCTCGGCATTCTCGCGACCATGATCATCATCGCGCTGCTCACCACGCTCACCGCGCGCTTCACCGTCATGCGCACCATCGACGAGATCGATCTGGTCCGCTCCGACCCAGGAAGAACCGAAAATGCGCAGGGCTGACGGTTTGCTAACCAATTTTTATGGTTCGATGGCCCGTTCCTTGCCGCATTTCGCGTATAATGACGAATCATGAGCATGGACCTGACGACTCGCAAGGCTGTGAGTACGCAAACGTTGTGGGAGCGCTTCCGCAGCGACAGGCCGGTGCGACGCAGTTTTTTCCGGCGTTTTCTGCGCTGGGGCGGCTTCGCCTTCATCTTTCTGGTCGCCATCGTCTTCGGCGGCTTCCTGCATTTTGCCGATTCGATCACCACGCTCAGGCCGCCGCTGGAGCCGAAGGCCGATGCCATCGTGGTCCTGACCGGCGGCTATCAGCGTATCGACCAGGCCGTGGAACTGCTGCGCTCCGGCGCCGGCAACCGGCTGCTGATCTCCGGCGTCCATCCGACCACCACGCCGTCGCAGATCCGCAAGCTGACGCAGAGTCCCATCAACCTCTTCAATTGCTGCGTCGATGTCGGCTATGACGCCCTCGACACCATCGGCAATGCCCGCGAGGCGGCGAAATGGATTCACGCCAGGGGCTACAAGAGCATCCTGGTGGTGACCAACAATTACCACATGCCGCGCAGCCTGGCGGAACTGAAATATGTCGATCCCGCCACGGATTTCATCCCCTATCCGGTGGTCAACTCCGATCTCAAGACCAAGAACTGGTTCACCGATCCCAATGCGCTGCGCACCATGGTCTCGGAATATGCCAAGGTCCTGCTCGCCGGCGCCCGCAATCTCACCGGCCTCGGCCGCCCGCTCGGCCTGCGTTCGCGCGGCCCCGGCGACGACGACGACTGAGAGGCACGGCCAGCTTCGCGGTGCTTTTTATTGACAGCGTAATCGTGTAGGCAAAGCTTCGGATACCGGCGCGAGCCGGCATATTGGGAAAGCCTTGATGATCACGCTGCGTTCGATCCTGTTCAATATCGTCTTCTATGCCAATCTGATCATCCGGATGATCGTGCTCACGCCGATCTATTTCCTGATGCCGCGCAAGGCCGCCTATGCGATCCCCAAGGCCTGGGCGAAATCCAGCACCTGGCTGATGGAAAAGATCGTCGGCACCACCTACGAGATCGAGGGCCTGGAGAACATCCCCAAGGGCAGCTACATCTTCGCGCCGAAGCACCAGTCCTTCTGGGACACCTTCGCGCTGCTGCCCTATCTCGACGATCCGGTCTACATCCTGAAGCGCGAGCTGATGTGGATTCCGCTGTTCGGCTGGTATGCGAAGAAGCAGCGGATGATCCCGGTGGACCGCAGCGCCCGCGGCAAAGTGATGTTCGATGTCCTGAAGCGAACGCGCGAGGAGCTTGCCACCGGCCGCCAGCTTATCATCTATCCCGAGGGAACCCGCCGCCCACCGGGTGCCGAGCCGGTCTACAAATACGGCATTGCCCGCATGTATCGCGATCTTGACATTCCCGTCGTCGCCGTCGCCATGCATCCCGGCCTGTTCTGGCCGCGCCGCACCTTCCGCAAATACCCCGGTCATTTCAAGGTCCGCATCCTGCCGCCGATCCAGCCAGGCATGGACCCCGACGCCTTCTTCCAGAAGCTGATCGAGGACACGGAGAAGGCAAGCGACGAGCTGCTGGTGGAAACCATCGCCAGCAACCCGCATCTGCCCATACCCCCGACGGCGGCACAGCGCCTGGCCGAGATCAACAAGGCCAAGATGGCGGCCGCCGTCTAGCGCCTTTTCGCTTCTTTACGCATTCCGGACGGAAAACCGCTGCGCACTTTTCCTGGAAATGCTCCAAAACAGCCCTGCCCGGGTGGAAGACGGACGATCAGGAAGCCTGCCGCATCCGTTCGACCTCGCCGGCGACCTGCTCCAGCCACTGGTCGCGGATGCGCATCTCGCGCAGATGCGCCAGCGTATTGAAGACATAGGCGTCGTTCGGGCCGGACTGGCCCTCGGCCGATTCGACGAGCCGGGCGGCCCCGACAGGATCGAGCGTGCCCGCATATTGGCTGTGGTCACGGTCGGCAATATAGGTAACCGCAATCACCCGCCGCCCGTCGGCGAGGCGGATCGGCAGCGTCCTTTCGAGATAGACATTGGTGACGAGCTCACGCTCGCGCAGATAGGCCAGCGCCTCGTCCCATTCGCCGGGCGCCACACGAAACGCCATGCCGCGGCAGGAGCCGCCGCGGTCGAGACCGAGCACCAGCCCGGGGCTTGCCTCGGTGCCGCGATGGACCCAGGAATAGACGCAGAGCGAGCGGCGATAGCCGAAAATCAGCGCCTCGGCTTTCTCGACATAGCCAAACCCCGGATTCCACATGAGCGATCCGTAGCCAAATACCCAAAATTCGTCCATATCCCACGCCAAATCAGTGTGATCACATTCGTCCAACCATTGGAGAACAACATGGCAGCGTCAAGCCAAAGCGTCGCATCCGGCAGAGGTAAACGCTTGTGGCTCGTCGGATTGGGATTGCTCGTGGTCCTTGCAGGGCTCTATGCCGGCGGCTGGTACTATGCGACATCCGTGGTGAAGACGACCGTCCTGAAGGCGCTCGGCCAGCAGAACAATGCCGGCATCTCCGGCGAGTGCGGCGACATGGCCTTCAGCGGCTTTCCCTTCGCCATCGGCCTCTCCTGCGCCAAGGTGACCGTCGACAACCAGACCAGAGGCATTTCCACGACCTTCAGCAGCCTGCAGGCCTCCGCGCCAGTCTACCAGCCGAATCACATCGGCTGGAAGCTGCAATCGCCGGCGGAACTGCGCACCACGCAGGGCCTGACCGTTTCGGCCGAATGGACCGACCTGCAATCGAACCTCGTTGCCAAGGGGCGCGGCGTCGAACAGAGCCAGACCGTCATCGACGGGTTGAAGGCCAATATCGTCTCTTCCGTCACCGGTCAGGGCGCCGATGTCACCGCCGATCACACGGAGCTGCATGCGCGTCAGAACGGCAACGACCTGGAACTGGCCGTCGGCATCGAAAACGCCACCGCCGTCATCAAGGATTTCCCCCAGGCCCTGCCTTCGGCCTCCACAAGCGCCAATATCACGTTGACCGACAAGGCTGGCCTGCTCGACGGCAGCGACAGGAACGGCATCCGCGGCGCCGCCGGCACGCTGCATCAGGCCGTCATCGATATCGGCGATGGCCGCGTCATGACGCTCTCCGGCCCCTTCAATTTCGACGATGAAGGCTTCCTGTCCGGCCAGTTCAAGCTGGAGATCAACCAGATCGAACCCTGGGGCGACAGCCTGACGGCGACGCTTCCGGCCGCCAAGAATATCATCAAGACCGCAACGAAGATGCTGAAGGCGCTCGCCAATGGCGGCAGCACGGTTTCCGTCGACCTGACGGCCGACCGCGGCCGCCTCTCCCTCAGCGGCTTCATCCCGCTCGGCAAGATCCCGCCGATTTGATCGCTCCTCCCCAGCTGGACGGCAGAATGGTTCAGCGTGGTGCGCACGCACGGCTGCTGCGTTGCACGATACCTTGAAGAGACCTGTTAAAAGCACTATTTAAAGTGCCATAAAAGGAACTTTCGAGGGTACGATGACAAATGTAATTCTCGCTGAAGTCACCGCCAGCGTCTCGGAGCTGAAGAAGAATCCGATGGGAACCGTGGCGGCCGGCGATGGCGCGACGGTTGCTATCCTCAACAGGAATGCCCCCGCCTTCTATTGCGTCCCCGCCCGCCTCTATGAAGCCATGCTGGAGCGTCTCGAGGATATGGAACTCAACGCCATCGCCGACACGCGGGCGGGCGATCCCGTCATCAAGGTCAAGCTGGATGACCTATGAGCTCGGCTTTCTGGATGCCGCTCTGAAGGAATGGCGCAAGCTCGACGCCAATACACGGGAGCAGTTCAAGAGAAAGCTCGCCGAGCGCCTGGAAAATCCGCGCACGCCATCCGCCAAGCTTTTCGGAAGCAAGGATCGATACAAGATCAAACTGCGCGGCATCGGCTATCGCCTTGTCTACGAAGTCCGCGACGCGCAGCTCGTGATCATCGTCGCAGCCGTCGGCAAGCGAGAGCGGAACGAGGTCTACAGGCTCGCAGACAAGCGCTGAGCTCCAATCCGTGGCCGATGTGCCTCGTAGAACGAGACCTATTCCTTCACATCCAGCGCGTGACGGCCGAAGTCCGGTGTGTCGACATCCTGGCCGGCCTCGACGATCGAGCGGCGGATGGCGCGGGTGCGGCTGAAGAGTTCGAAGATCTTGTCGCCCTCGCCCCAGCGGATCGCCCGCTGCAGGGAGGCGAGGTCTTCCGAGAAGCGGGCCAGCATCTCGAGGATGGCATCGCGATTGTGCAGGCAGACATCACGCCACATGGTCGGATCGGATGCTGCAAGCCGGGTGAAATCGCGAAAGCCGGAGGCGGAATATTTGATCACTTCCGACTCGGTGACCGTCTCCAGGTCGTCGGCCGTGCCGACGATGTTGTAGGCGATGAGATGCGGCAGGTGCGAAACGATCGCCAGCACCTTGTCGTGATGTTCCGGGTCCATCTCGTCGACGCGCGAGCCGAGCGCCTCCCAGAAATCGCGCAGCCTCTTGATGGCCACCGCATCGGTGCCGGGAACCGGCGTGAAGATGCACCAGCGCCCCTTGAACAGCCCGGCAAAACCGGCATCCGGGCCGGATTTTTCGGTGCCCGCCAGCGGGTGGCCGGGGATGAAATGCACGTTTGCGGGCATATGCGGCTGCATCTGTGCGATGACGGAGGCCTTGGTGGAGCCGACATCGGTGACGATGGCGCCGGGCTTCAGATGCGCGGCGATTTCCTTGGCAACGCTTTCCGAAGCGCCCACGGGCACGGAGACGATCACGAGATCGGCGCCCTTGACCGCCTCGGCCGAGGACGGCGTATAGCGATCGCCGAGCTTCAGCTCCTCGGCGCGCTTCAGCGTCTCGGCGCTGCGCGTCGAAATCACCACCTCTTTGGCAAGGCCCAGGCGCTTGATGTCGTGAGCGATCGAGGAGCCGATCAGGCCGATGCCGATCAGCGCGATCCGGTCGAATTGAATGCTGCTCATGCCTTGCGACCCATAAATTCCGTCAGGGTGTCGATGACGCCCAGATTGGCCTCTTCGGTGCCGATACTGATACGCAGTGAATTCTGGAAGCCGTAGGACCGCACCGCGCGAACGATATAACCGCGGCTGGTCAGGAAATCGTCGGCCTCGGTGGCGCGCTTGCCGTCGGCATCGGGGAAGTGGACGAGAACGAAATTGGCGACGGATGGCGTGACCTTGAGGCCGATCGCCTCCAGCGCCTCGGT
The DNA here is from genome assembly GCA_047606605.1 of Rhizobium sp. Classification (GTDB taxonomy): domain Bacteria; phylum Pseudomonadota; class Alphaproteobacteria; order Rhizobiales; family Rhizobiaceae; genus Rhizobium. The sequence continues at coordinate 9,219 of JASGEG010000469.1, read as the reverse complement.
CATCTTGCCGATCCAGAGCATGTTGAAGGCGACCGCCTTCTCCGTGAAGGCCTGATCGCGAATGGCGGCCGCGCCGGCGGCAATGGCGGCGCTGTTCATGTTGAACGGACCGCGCACGCGGTTCAGCGCATCGATGACCTCGAGCGGGCCGTACATCCAGCCGACGCGCAGCGCCGCTAGGCCGTAGACCTTGGAGAAGGTGCGGGTCATGACGACATTCGGGTTGGCCGATACGAGTTCGAGGCCGGCTTCGTAGTCGTTGCGACGCACATATTCGGCATAGGCGGCATCGAGCACAAGGATGATATGCTTCGGCAGGCTCGCCTGCAGGCGACGGATTTCGCTGACCGGGACATAGGTGCCGGTCGGGTTACCCGGATTGGCAATGAAAACCATCCGGGTCTTCTCGGTCACGGCGGCAAGGATCGCGTCGACATCGACGGTGCAGTCCTTCTCCTTCACCGTGACCGGCGTCGCACCGGCGGCCTTGATCTGGATCTTGTAGACCAGGAAGCCGTGCTCGGTGATGATGGCCTCATCGCCGGCGCCGAGATAGACATGGCAAAGCAGGCCGAGCAGCTCGTCGGAACCGTTGCCGCACAGGAGATTGGCCGGATTGAGCCCATGCACGTCGGCGATCGCCTGGCGCAGTTCCGTGGCCTGGCCGTCGGGATAGCGCTCCAGATGCGAGGCGGCCTCGCGGAAAGCCTCGATAGCCTTGGGGCTGGCGCCGAGCGGCGTCTCGTTCGAGGAGAGCTTGAACACCCGCGCCACGCCCGGCGCATGCTCCTTGCCCGGAACATAGGCGGCGATATCGAGAATGCCGGGGCGCGGGACGGGCTTGCTCATTTCCATGCTCATGGGATCGACCTTGGGAAGGGCCGGATATTTCCGGCTTTAAACACCCCGTCGCATTAAAGCGGATTGACGAATTTGTCGAGTGTTCGCGCGGCCGTCCCTGGCGCTACGCGCCGTCGCGCGTCGTCGGTATGCCGCGCGGCGCCAGCACCGGAACGAAGACGCGGCGCGAGGCACGCACGGCGACCGGCAGGCCCTGATAGAGCCGCTTCTGCGCCTCGACGACGATGACCCCGGAAAAGGCCGGCCAGAGCGTGCGCCCGACCCGCTCGAAAGCACGTCTCAGGCCCAGGACGGTGCGCAGCTTCGAGGGCGGAAAGAACAGCGCCTCGGCGGAGGCGCCCGGGGTGAAATTCGTCTCGCGCAGCAGCGAGGTGAGCTGGCCGCGCGAATAGGGCCGGCCGGAGCCGAAGGGCGTATGCTCCATGCGCGCCCACACACCCCGGCGGTTCGGCACGACGATCACGAGCCGCCCGCCCGGCGCCAGCACCCGCCACAGCTCCTTCAGCGTCTCGCGCGGGCTTTCGGCGAATTCGAGCGAATGCACCATCAGCACGCGATCGATGGAGCTGTCGGGCAGCGGCAGTTCCTCGTCGAAGACCAGCGCCGTCGACGATGCCGAGCCCATCGGCCAGTTCACCGCGCCCTGCCCCGCCGGCATGAAGGCGAAGGTGCGCTCGGTGTCGGCGCGGAAGCGGTCGAGATAGGGAACGGCATAGCCGAGGCCGACGAGGCGCTCCTCGGGCAGGCGCGCCCAGATCGAGGACAGCGCCATGGCAATAGACTGCTCCGCCAAGCGACCGAGCTCGGAATGGTAAAATTGGCGAAGGTCGACGATATCGGCGTGCATTGCGGTAAATGTTATCAGCCGCCCGTTGGACTTCAAGGCCGAACCGCCTACATTCCGAATCAACCCCCACGAACGAGAACGAGCTAGACCATGAAACCTTTGGAATTAGAGGTATTTCTCTGCCGCTCCGACAATTTCGGCGTTCTGGTGCATGACCCCGAAACCGGCTATACGGCCTCGATCGACGCGCCCGAAGCCGGCCCCATTCTGGCGGCTGCCAAGCGCCGGGGCTGGACGATCACCCATATCTTCACCACCCATCATCACACCGACCATGTCGAGGCCAATCTGGCGCTGAAGGAGCAATTCGGCTGCGAGATCATCGGCCCGATCAACGAGGCCGTCGCCATTCCCGGGCTCGATCGCGCCGTCGGCGACGGCGACACCTTCGAGTTCGGCAACCACACCGTCGATGTCATCGAGACGCCGGGCCATACCGCCGGCCATATCTGCTATCATTTCGTCGACGACAAGCTGCTGTTTGCCGCAGACACCCTCTTTGCCCTCGGCTGCGGCCGGCTCTTCGAGCGCCCGGCGACGGACATGTGGGCCTCGCTGCAGAAGCTCGCGGTGCTGCCGGACGAGACCGCGATCTATTTCGGCCACGAATATACGCTCTCCAACGCCCGCTTCGCGCTGACCATCGATCCCGGCAACGAGCGGCTGAAAAGCCGCGCCGCCGATATCGAGGCGCTGCGGGCGGCCGGCAAGTTCACCATTCCGACGACGCTGGCGCTGGAGAAGGAGACCAACCCCTTCCTGCGCGCCGGCGACCCGGCAATCCGACGAAATCTGCTGATGGAAAGCCGCAGCAACGAAGAGGTCTTTGCCGAAATCCGCAAGCGCAAGGACAATTTCTGATGCAGCCCGACGAGATCATCGCGGCGCTGTCGATGCAACGACATCCGGAAGGCGGCTGGTATGTCCAGACCTTTCGCGATGACCATGGCGGCGCGCGCGGCCACTCCACGGCGATCTACTATCTGCTGCAGGCCGGCGAGCGCTCGCATTGGCACCGTGTGCGCGATGCCGCCGAGGTCTGGCATTATTATGCCGGCGCGCCGCTTGCCCTGCATCGCTCCGCCGACGGCAGGCAAAGCGAGACGCTTGTTCTTGGCGTCGACCTTTCGAAAGGCGAACGCCCGCAGGCGATCGTTCCTGCCGACTGGTGGCAATCCGCCGAGAGCCTCGGCGCGTTCACCCTGGTCGGCTGCACGGTCGCGCCGGGCTTCGAATTCTCCAGCTTCGAAATGGCACCTCCGGACTGGGAGCCTGGGGCGTCGTGAGCATGCAGGACGGACAAATATGATGCCGTCCTGACAATACTCCGCGCGCCGTCGCCGGCACACGGAGAGATCGATACTGAATTATTTTGGAGGAGATTTTGCCGTGCGTTTGCTTTTTCCATTCCTCGTTCTGGCGGGCAGCCTCGTGAGCCTTCCCGCCGCCGCCCTCGATGCTCCGGCCTCGCCGCCGGCCGACCGCCCGCTGAAGGAGTTCGTCACCTCCGTCGAAACGGACGGCTCGATCACCTTCCGCCTGTTTGCACCCGCCGCGAAAGCCGTTTCGGTCGTTCTCGGCTCGCGCGAGCCGCTGGCCCTGCAGCGCAGCGACGATGGCGTATGGAGCGCCAGGAGCGAACCGCTGAAGCCCAACCTCTATGAATATTATTTCAACATCGACGGCTTCCGCAGCATCGACACCGGCGCCAATGCGCCCAAGCCGCAGCGGCAGGTCAATACCAGCCTCATCCTGGTGCCCGGCGGCATCCTCGACATCCGCAACGTGCCGCATGGCGACCTCAGGCTGGTGACGCTGCATTCCAAGGCGCTCAATTCCGAGCGGCAGATGTATGTCTACACCCCGCCCGGCTATAGCGACGCCTCGAAGCCGCTGCCGGTCGTCTATCTCTATCACGGCTTCGGCGACACGGTCGGCTCCTGGGTGGAACAGGGCCGCGCGCCGCAGATCCTCGACAACCTTCTGGCGGAAAAGAAGATCGAGCCGATGATCGTCGTCATACCGGATACGGAAACCGACATACCGGAAGCGATCGCCGAGAATTTTCCCGGCGCCGACCGCCGCAAAAATTTCTACCCGATCAATGCGGATGCCGCCGACCGGGAGCTGACCCAGGATCTCATCCCCTATATGAAGAAGCACTATCGGGTGCGTGACAATGCCGACGGACGCGCGGTCGTCGGCCTGTCGCAGGGCGGATACCAGGCACTCGTCTCCGGACTCTCGCATCTCGGCACCTTCGGCTGGGTCGCAACCTTCAGCGGCGTTTCCACGACCACCGTGCCGAACAAGGCGGTCGACGACGCGCTGAACAATCCCGGGAAGATCAATAAGGCGCTGCGCGGCTTCACGGTAACCGTGGGCAGCAAGGATCAGGTGACCGGCAAGGACATTGCCGGGCTCAAGACGATCCTCGACGACAAGAAGATCGCCCACGACTACCACGAATATCCCGACCTCCAGCATGAAATGGACGTCTGGCGGCCGTCGCTCATCGCTTTCCTGGAGAAGGTCTTCAAGAAATAACGGATAAGACGGCATCAAAACCGGCGGCCGGACGAAAATTCCCGCCGCCGGAAACCCGTTGCACCACGCTTAGCTGCCGTATTTCACGGCGGTAATCGTCACCGTCCCGTATTGCGTGGGAATGCGGACATAGACGGGGGCGTAGGCGTTCATGGCGTCGGCCTTGGCAAACCAGATCTCCATGGCATCGCTCTTGGCGAGATAGAGATAATCCTTGCGTGTTCCCTTGTAGCCGCTCTTCGGCGTGAAGCGGACGCCGCAGGCGATCGTCTTGCCCTTGAAGCCATCCGTCGAGAAGGGATGCGATCCCTTCGGCGACAGTTTCAGATCCATCCGCATCTCGCCATCGAAGACGGGCAGCGTCTGATTGCAGAGGTTGAGACCGGGCGTGATCGGAAAGATCATGCCGGAAATCGGATCGAGCACCGAGCGCAGATCCCCCTGCCCCAGCGGAATCCAGCTATCCGGCCGCTTCGGCTCGGGGGTGATGCTGTTCGAGGTCACGCTGCCATTGGTATAGGCGACGTCATAGGTGCGCTCCCGTTTGCCGCTCTTGTAATAGAGCGTGTAGTGGGTCGCCTGCAGTTTGCTGTCGCCGACGGTGCCGGTCACGTCGGTTCTGGCATTGATCGTGGTGATGAGATCGGCGAGGCCCGCAGAGGTGATATCGCCGCGGATGGTGAATTGCTTGTCCTTGACCTCGGTCTTGAAATCCGCCCTGGCGATCGGAAGGCCGGCAAGCGCCACCCGATATTGCGTTTCATGCCGCAGCACGTCCGCGGATGCGGTAAGCGGTATCGATGCCGCAAGGGCGGAGATGAAAAGCAATTTCCGAATATGAGCCATGACCGAAGCCTTCAACAGGGAGCAAGCAGGATATATAGGTGCTTTGGGCGCTTGCTGCGACTGCCAGAAAATAGCAGCTTTTTGACGGAATTGCGGGAAAGCTCAAGGTTTGGCTTGACGCGGGCGGCCGCTCTGACTATAGAACCGCAACTTTCCAATTATGGCCTGTTGGATTGCGTGCCGGGTTTTGCCCGGGATGACTATTCGATGGCCGAGAAAAACAAAAGTAGGTGTACCATGTCCCGCATGTGCGAATTGACCGGCAAGGCCGTCCTCGTGGGCAACAATGTCAGCCACGCCAACAACAAGACCAAGCGTCGGTTCCTGCCGAACCTCTGCCAGGTCACGCTGATCTCCGACGTTCTCGGCCAGCGCTACCGTCTGCGCGTTTCCGCCGCAGCGCTGCGTTCGGTTGAACATCGCGGTGGTCTGGACGCTTTCCTCCTGAAGGCAAGCGAAAACGAACTCAGCATGCGCGCTCGCCTGCTGCGTCGCCAGATCGTCAAGAAGTCCGCTGAAGCCGCAGTCGCTGCCTAAGCAGCACTAGCGTTTCACGATTTCATACCGGTTAAGAGGCTTGCACGGATAATATCCGGACAAGCCTTTTTCCATATCCGGTTTCCTTCAACTGGTGGCATCTCCCAGGATAAAAAAATGCTGACGGCACGTCATACCCTTATCTACGTTCTGCTGATGACGCTGGTCGTCGTCGCCTCGAATGTCCTCGTGCAATATCCGCTGCAGGCGACGCTCGCCGGCATCAATCTCGCGGATATCCTCACCTGGGGCGCCTTCACCTATCCGGTCGCCTTCCTGATCACCGACCTGACCAATCGCCAGTTCGGTTCGAAGGCCGCACGCAAGGTCGTCTTTGCCGGCTTCGTCGTCGGCGTGGCGCTGTCCTTCTATACCGCACAGCCGCGCATCGCCATCGCCTCCGGTTCGGCCTATCTCGCCGGCCAGCTGCTCGATATCTCGGTCTTCAACCGCCTGCGCCGCATGGCCTGGTGGCGCGCGCCGCTGTTCGGTTCGCTGATCGGCTCGATGCTCGACACGCTGATCTTCTTCTCCTTCGCCTTCGCGCCCTTCTTCGTCTTCTTCGGGCCGAACGATCCCTTCGCGATCGAGTGGGCGCCGATCCTCGGTGCCTTCTCCGCATCGGCGCCGCGCTGGATCTCCTGGGCGATCGGCGACTTCTCGGTGAAGGTGACGGTCGGCCTCGTCATGCTGCTGCCCTATGGTGCGCTGATGAACGTGCTGAAGCCGGCGCAGCAAGTGCCGACCGCCTGAGCGGTCAATTATCGGCGCAAATCGAAAGCGATATGCGCCAAAACATTTTTTAGCGATAAGAGAGACAGGTCAGGACGGCGTCCGCGAACACTGCCGGGCTTTCTGCCATCATCAGATGACCGGTGTCGGCAATATTGATCCGTGCCGTGCAGAAGCCATTGACCCAGCCCGGAACATCCCAGCCCTCGGCGGAGCGCCGCCCGGCGATCAGATAGACCGGAATGTCGGATTGCAGGATGGCGCGAACGGCATCGAGATAAGCGGCCTCTCCCGTTACCGCGACCACCGCCTTCGCCTGTGCCTTGATCGTTGACGGCGGCTGATTCGCAAGCCAGCCCCTGGCAAGCGCCGAGGTCCACTCGTTGATCTGTACGCCGGCACCGGCGATCCAGGCGTCGGCATCGGCCTCATAGCCGGCAATGATACCCGCCACCTCCTCGACCGGCTTCACGGCAATCTGCCCCGACCAGAAGGCGTCTTTCAGGGTGAAATTGCCTTCGACGCTCGTCAGCGATTCGATGAGTTCGGGAAAATGCCGGGCGACCAACACCGAAACCGCGCCGCCAACGGAATGCCCGACCAGATGCACCTTGCCCACACCGAGTGCGGATATGAAATCCGCGATATGACGTGCCTGGTCGAGCAGGGACAGGCCGCTGACGTCCGCATCGCGATTGCGGCCATAGCCGATAAGATCGGGCGCATGAACATCGGCATTGCCGAAAGCGGCCAGGATCTTGGGATCACTCAGGCTGCCAAAGAGCCCATGCACCAGCACGATAGGTTTGTCGGGAGCAGACATGTCGAAGAATCCGATTGTTGGAACAAAGGTGTCGCTTAACCCGGGCTGGACATTTCCTCAATGCCGACATCCGCCTCTCCAACCCAAGTTTAGTTCTGGCTGACGAGCGTGTCGTCCCGCAGTCGAAATTCCAGCATCAGGCTGCGCTGCAGGATCGAATGATTGTCGTCCGACACCAGAATGAGGTGGATCGTACCATCCGGTGCGCGGAAGGCGTCGATCCCTTCCATGTTGTCGATCTGATCGCTGGAATTGGCCTGAAAAATCACCTTGCCGTCGACGACGGCATCGGGCCGGATGTCGCCGCCGGCGATGCGGCGGATGCGCGTGCCGATCCCATGGGCGAAATCGAAACGCCGTTCCAGCAGCAGCAAATCGCCATCGGCCAGGAAAACGCCGTCGCTGGCGTCGAAATCATCGGAATGGCGCACAGTGAAGCGGCCCTTCAGCGGCCCGTCGAGGATGGCCGCCAGCATGTTGCCCTGCTCGTCCAGACTGTCCTCCGCGACGATGACCGTCGCGCCCGAAAGGGGGCTCGATGGCGGCGCGATCATCAGGGCTTCGAGGCTGCGGTTGGAACGCAACTGCTTCCTCGGGATCAGGATCGGAATGGAGCTTTCGGGCCGCGCCGTCTCGAAGCCGGGATCGGGATAGACATCGACCCGGTGTCGTTGCTCGTAGCTGACCAGCACCTTTCCATCGCGCAGCGCCAGTCCCTCGGCGTCCATCGCGCCCTTGCCGGCATCCGTCCTGCCGTCGCGGTCGATCATCGGCTCGATCCGCGCATCGGCTATGCCCTTCAACCTGCCTTCCCCGTCGCGCTCGATGGTGCCCGTCAGCCAATGGCCGGTATCCAGCACCGAAATGAACTGGCGCTGATCGGGACGGAGGCGGATAGCGGAGATAGCTCCCAGAAGCGAATTGCTCGAGCTGAACTCCAGACCACCCAGGAATTCGAGTGCGCCGAAGCGGGTCTCTCCGGAGCCGGGCTTGAAGGTGGGGATCGCCATCGCGCGGATCTCGGCCGGCCCGCCTTCCGGCGCCTCCATGGAGGCGCAGCCGGCGAGCAGCAGCAGAAGCATGGTCGCGCGGCGGAAGCGTTTCATGGGCTCTCACGGAACCTTTTGGGATCAAAGCGGCGGAAGCGCCGACGATTGCCGGCGCGGATAAAGCATGTCGCGCAAAAGTGTGCCGCGGTTCTGCGACAACGACATGCGCAAAATCAAGAACCTAAAGCGCAAGAAGCGAATCTGAAAGATCACGATGCGCTTTAGACCATAAGGGCGTCAGCTTGCCCGGCGCATGCGCGAGCGCGGCTGGCTTGCCTGATCCTCGAACAGCGAGGCGAGCTGCTCGGTCATGGCGCCGGCCAGCTCGTCGGCATCGACGATCGTCACGGCGCGGCGATAGTAGCGCGTGACGTCATGGCCGATACCGATCGCCAGCAGCTCCACCGGCGACCGCGTCTCGATCTGCTCGATGACGGCGCGCAGATGCCGCTCCAGATAGTTGCCCGGATTGACCGACAGCGTCGAATCATCGACCGGCGCGCCATCCGAGATCATCATCAGGATGCGGCGCTGTTCGCGGCGACCGAGCAGGCGGTTATGCGCCCAGATCAGCGCCTCGCCGTCGATATTTTCCTTGAGCAGGCCTTCGCGCATCATCAGGCCGAGATTGCTGCGTGCCCGGCGATAGGGTTCGTCGGCGGACTTGTAGATGATGTGACGCAGGTCGTTGAGACGGCCCGGCGTCTGCGGCTTGCCGCCGGCAAGCCATTTCTCGCGCGCCTGGCCGCCCTTCCACGCCTTGGTGGTAAAGCCGAGGATCTCGACCTTGACGCCGCAACGCTCCAGCGTGCGCGCCAAAATATCGGCGCAGGAGGCGGCAACCGTGATCGGCCGGCCGCGCATGGAACCGGAATTGTCGATCAGCAGCGTCACGACCGTATCGCGGAACTGCGTATCGCGCTCCATCTTGAAGGACAGCGCCTGCATCGGGTCGATGATCAGGCGCGTCAGCCGCG
>JASGEG010000468.1:0-9205 GCA_047606605.1 Rhizobium sp. | reverse complement strand
GGAAGCGCTTCAGCCCCTCGGGTCGCGTTACCGCGCCGGGTTCCAGCGGCGGGACCAGACCGAAATTGACATTCATAGGCTGGAAGGAGCGCTTGCCCGGCTCGTCGTCGGAGACGATGTGTCCGCCTGTGATGTGGTTCAGCAAGGCGCCGAAGGCTGTCGTTTCAGGGGGAAGGGACAGCGTTTGCCCGAGCCGCTCGGCAGCGGCGAAGCGGCCGGCGAGCAGGCCAATGCTGGCGCTTTCCACATAACCTTCGCAGCCGGTGATCTGGCCAGCGAATCGGAGACCCGGACGGCCCTTCAGCGTCAGCGAGCGGTCGAGCAGCGTCGGCGAATTGATATAGGTGTTGCGGTGCAGGCCGCCGAGGCGGGCAAATTCCGCGTTTTCCAGGCCGGGAATCAGCCGGAAGATTTCGGCTTGCGCGCCATATTTCAGCTTCGTCTGGAAACCGACCATGTTGTAGAGCGTGCCGAGCGCATTGTCCTGGCGCAGCTGCACCACCGCATAGGCCTTCACGGTCGGATTATGGGCATTGGTGAGACCCATCGGCTTCATCGGTCCGTGACGCAGCGTCTCGCGGCCGCGCTCGGCCATGACCTCGATCGGCAGGCAGCCGTCGAAATAGGGCGTGCCTTCCCATTCCTTGAAGCCGACGGCGTCGCCGGCGATCAGCGCGTCGAGGAAGGCGTTGTATTGGGCTTCGTCCATCGGGCAGTTGATATAGTCCTTGCCCGTACCGCCCGGCCCGACCTTGTCGTAGCGGGACTGATACCAGCAGATGTCCATATTGATGCTGTCGCGATAGACGATCGGCGCGATGGCGTCGAAGAAGGCAAGCGCATCGGCGCCGGTTTCAGCCTGGATGGCGCTGGCAAGGCCGGGCGCCGTCAGCGGGCCGGTGGCGATGATCGCCTGGTCCCAGTCCTGCGGCGGCAGGCCCTGGATCTCCTCGCGCTCTAAGGTGATCAGCGGATGCGCGCCGATCGCTTGCGTCACCGCTGCGGAGAATCCCTCGCGATCCACCGCCAGCGCGCCGCCGGCCGGAACCTGGTGCTTGTCGGCGCACGCCATGATCAGGGAGCCGGCCATGCGCATTTCCGCATGGATGACGCCGACCGCATTGCTGGTCGCATCGTCGGAACGGAAGGAGTTGGAGCAGACGAGCTCGGCAAGGCCGTCGGTCTTGTGCGCCTCGGTGCCGCGCACGCCGCGCATTTCATGCAGGATGACCGGTACGCCGGCATTGGCGATCTGCCAGGCGGCTTCGGAGCCGGCGAGGCCGCCGCCGATCACATGGATGGGGGAGAAAGAGCTGGTTGTTGTCATGCGCGCGTCATTACCACGGGCAAGCCGGCGATCCAATCGTTTAGGCTGATGCCGGAATCAAAAACGGCGCCGAAGGGCGCCGTCTTGAGGCAGTCCACTTGGTCCGTCGTATTAACGGAAGGAACGGGAAGCGATGTTGCGGATTTCGTAGCGGCTGACGCCGATATCCGACAGGGTCTGGCTGGAAAGGTTGCCGAGTTCGTTCAGGGTGCGGCGGTAGCTGATCCAGTTCTTAGCAATGCGAATCGGGTTCATGATCGTGTCCTCAGTCATTTGGTTGCGAGCGGCGTGATTGCCGTCTCAGCGCTTGAGATACATATAGACATAAGGACGTTGATTTTGCAGTGCGAATAAAAGGCATCTGCTATGCATTTGTGCAGTATGACGCCTAAAAACCCGCCAATGCCCAAATTTTATGTGACATGCACAGAGGGAATGGCTCGAAGGCCACAGGTCATGCTGCGGATGCGAAAAAAACGCGCAAAAAAGAACGCCCGCCGCGGTTGTCCGCAACGGGCGTTGTGAAGGCTTTCGCGATTGGCGAAGCCTGTCCGGCGATTAGCGGCCGGTGGCTTCGCGAGCAACGCGATGGATGTCAGAGCGGTCGATGCCGAGGTCGTGCAGTTCGCGGGTGGTCATGCGGCCGAGTTCGGAAACGGTCTGACGATACTTGCGCCAGTTGTTGAAAGAGCGGGTCAGGTTCATTGTCGGTCCCTTTCGAGGGGTTGGTATCGAGCGGTTCCGCGATTGGTTCCGTCGTCGATCTAATGGATTTAAATATATGCTGCGCCGCGAAAACTAAAAGCGCGAAAGCTTCATGTCACCTATGCGCGTCTTGCAAGCCTCTGGCGGCTTTTGCCTAAGATGATGGCTGCTTTATGGGCATATCGCGGCGGCATGCTTTGTGTGAGCGAAGCGCATAATTGGCCTAAAATAAGTACTTACGCTCAATGGTGGAGCAAATGCCCAAATTCTGCCTGTGTTGAGCCATGGTGCGGAGCGCTCCCGATGGCGTCGCAGGACATCGTCATGGCGGGCGAGCGGCGGAAGCGAAATTCCGATGCGCGGCCCCGGCGATGCTGTTTTCTTGCCATGGCCCGGCGTCTGGCCTGAGCAAGCGGCAATTCGCGGTTTCGGACGGATTAAACGATTTAATCGGGAGAAAAATAACGCCCACCGCGGGAGGAGGATGCGGTGGGCGTCATTTGTGGTGATTGACGACTGGGAGGAGGAGTGTCGCCAATCCATCGAAGCGCACTGGGAGGAGGAGAGTGCGGCTTCGAATTCTGTGTCGGGAAAATCTTTCCCCGGGCTCTTTCCAGCTTTCGCCGAAGCGGCGCGCCACCGCCGTCCTTTGATGCTCTAATAATAGTATGACTTTTGAATTTTGTGCAGCGCAATAATATCATGGGAGATATGTCTGTCGCGCATGACTCATTCTCGCTTCTCAGGGCAAGCCCTCTATATGCCGAATGAAGTCTTAATACTGGATGAATATGGGACGGATTTCTTCGACCGATACGATCGCGAGTTGTCGATCTCATTCACGTAGCGGGATGTGCTAAGACATGTCTGTGAGTGAGGAATCGCAGGCGGAGGGCATCATGTATCGCGGCAGGCTTGAGCGAGATCTGAAGATCTGGGTCGACAAGGGGCTGATCGCCGCGCCGGCGGCCGCGGCGATTCTCGGCGAATATGACAGCCGCCCGGCAAGCTTCAGCCTCGGCCGCGTGCTGGCCCTCATGGCGGCGCTGCTGGTCGGGGCGGCAATCCTGCTTTTCGTTGCTTCGAATTGGCAGGAGATCCCGCGGATCGTTCGCCTCCTCGGTATCGTCGGGATCATCTGGGCCTTCTATCTCGGCGGCGCCTATGTCGCCGCGCGGGGACGTTCGATCCTTGCCTCCGCACTTTTCATTCTCGGAACGATCAGTTTCGGCGGCGCCATGTCGCTGGTCGGCCAGATGTACAATATATCCGGCGATGCCCTGACGATGATGATTGTCTGGTTTGCCGCCGCAGCCGTCGCCGCCGCGCTGTTTCGCTCGCCGGCGCAGGTCGCGCTTGCCGGTTTCCTGGCCTGGGGATTCTCCGGCCTTTATCTCTGGGAGCATGCGGACGATTGGTATGGGCTCATGCCCTGGGCGCCTCCAATCATGGCTGCGGTGGTGATCGTCCTCGTTCGCTATGCCGATGCGCCGCGCGCGCGGCATCTGGCCTATCTCGTCATCGTCGGCTGGCTGACTTGGATTTTCGCCCAGCATGAGAGCCTGCGTGCGGCGGTCATGCTGGCCGCCGCCGGCATGGCTGCCTTTCTGGTCGTCAGCCTGCCGGCCTCGCCCTTGCGGCGGATGGCGCTGACCGCCGGCGCAGCCCCGGCTTTCTACAGCTTCCTTGTGGCCGCCATCGGCTTCCTGGCGATCCATGGCGAGATCGACGGCGGCATCCTCGACGAGACCATCTGGGGTGACGACAAGCTGGCCCTCATTCTGCTCGCCTTCGCGACGCTGGCAAGCGCTGTCGTTGCGATCGCTCTCGTTGGACGCGACAACGGCGCCGTACGCTATCTCGCCTATGTCATGTTCGCCGGCGAGATTCTCTATCTGGCCGGTGAGACGGTCGGCTCCATCATCGGCACCTCGGGCTTTTTCCTGATCTGTGGCGTGCTGGTCGCGATCGCCGCCTGGCTGGTCATCCGGCTGGAGCGCCGTTTTTCTCATTATGACGGGCAGGGAGAAAAGGCATGACGCCGGTTGCCGATATCAACGCGCCCCAGCGCAATCTCGCCCGCCGCCTGTGGCTTGCCGCCATCATTGTCGCGGCCCTGCAGACCGCTGTCCTCGCTTACATGGTCGGCGAACGGGCCTGGGGCTTGCGGAGCGGCGTCGAGATCCTACTGAAAACCGCGCCGGTCGATCCGCGAGATCTGCTGCGCGGCGATTATGTGACCTTGAACTACGACATCTCACGGGTTCCGTTCTCGACGATGGTCGAGGGACCGCCGAAAATGAGCCAAAGTGCTGCGATATTGTCCGTTCGCCTGAAGAAGCAGGGCGATGGCTACTGGGGGATCGTCGAATCATCCTTCGGAAAGCTCGAGCCGAAACCCGATACGGTCGTGCTCAAAAGCCTGCCTGTCGATTATGTTTTCTATGGTGATGCCACCGACCCGTCGCAGGCGATTGTCGGGGTCACCTACGGCATAGAGCGCTACTATGTGCCCGAGGGGCAGGGGCACGATATCGAGAATGCTCGCAACGATAATCGCGTCGCCATCGCGGCGCGGGTGTCTTCCGATGGGGTTGCCCACATCAGAAGCCTGCTTCTCGACGGCAAACCGGTCTATGACCAGCCGCTTTATTGACCGGCTTGCACTATAAAACCCAACAACCTCCGCGCATGGGCGCGGAACCGTCATTTTTCCTTTGCGTGGTTTGAAACGGGTGATATAGAGACGCCGCGCTCCGGAAGGCCCCATGGGCAGGCATTCGCCATGCGGTTTTGGGAACGCGGGTATGGTGAAATTGGTAGACACGCCAGATTTAGGTTCTGGTGCCGCAAGGCGTGGGAGTTCAAGTCTCTCTACCCGCACCAAGGCTGCCTTGTGGACGGGAGAGGCTGAACGGTCTGCCTCCTGACCCGCTGTTGGAAGCGCCATTTTGCCTTGAGCATCCCGCTTTCAGGTTGAAGGCGGACAAGATGTTCAGAGATAGGGCCGCCTTTAGCGCGTTCGAATGGGAACGCGCGGCGCTCTGGCAGAATGACAAGGAATTGCATCCAGGCCACGCTCGGATTTTCCGGCGTCGTGCTCATTGAAACGAACGGCTGTCCGAGCACGGCCGGCATGAATGAAGGTAGGACAATGCAGGTTATCGAAACGCTCGCTGAAGGGCTGAAGCGCGAAATCAAGGTGGTCATCCCCGCCAAGGACATGGAAGTTCGCATGAACGAACGCCTGGCCGAGGTCAAGGACAAGGTCCGTATCAACGGCTTCCGTCCGGGCAAGGTGCCGGTTGCGCATCTGAAGAAGGTCTACGGCAAGTCGATCATGGCCGATCTCGTCAACGAGATCGTGCGCGACCAGCCGCCGGCAATCCTGACCGAGCGCGGCGAAAAGTCGGCAACCCAGCCGGAAATCGCCATGACCGAAGATCAGGCAGAGGCTGAAAAGATCCTCGCAGCCGAGGCCGATTTCGAATTCACGCTCTCCTACGAAGTCATTCCGGCGATCGAGCTGAAGTCCGTCAAGGGCATCAAGGTCACCCGCGAAGTCGCTGAGATCGCCGAAGACGAAGTCACCGAGCAGATCCTGAAGATCGCCGAAAGCGCCCGCAGCTACGAAACCAAGAAGGGCAAGGCCGCCGACGGCGACCGCGTCACCATCGACTACCTCGGCAAGGTCGACGGCGTTGCCTTCGACGGCGGCAAGGACGAAGATTCCCAGCTGGTTCTCGGCTCCAACCGCTTCATCCCGGGCTTCGAAGAGCAGCTCGTCGGCGTCAAGGCTGGCGACGAGAAGGTCATCACCGTAACCTTCCCGACCGAATATCCGGCCAAGAACCTCGCCGGCAAGGAAGCCACCTTCGACATCAAGGTCAAGGAAGTTGCCGCTCCCGGCGACGTCGAGATCAATGACGAACTCGCTTCCAAGCTCGGCCTCGAATCGGCCGACCGCCTGAAGGAAATCGTCCGTGGCCAGATCGAAAGCCAGTACGGCTCGGTCACCCGCCAGAAGGTCAAGCGTCAGATCCTCGACCAGCTCGACGAAATGTATCAGTTCGACACGCCGCAGAAGCTGGTTGAAGCCGAATTCGCCAGCATCTGGCGCCAGATCCAGGCCGATCTCAGCGAGTCCGGCAAGACCTTCGAAGATGAAGACACGACGGAAGAAAAGGCTCGCGAAGACTATCGCAAGCTGGCCGAACGTCGCGTCCGCCTCGGTCTCGTTCTTTCCGAAATCGGCGAAAAGGCCGGCGTCGAAGTCAGCGAAGACGAACTGCAGCGCGCGCTTTACGCTCAGCTTCAGCAGTTCCCGGGCCAGGAAAAGGAAATCCTGGACTTCTTCCGCAACACGCCTGGCGCTTCCGCCAACCTGCGCGCGCCGATCTTCGAAGAAAAGGTCATCGATCACCTGCTGACCGAAGTCGACGTCACCGACAAGACCGTTTCCAAGGAAGCGCTGCTGGCTGACGACGAAGTCGAAGACAAGCCGGCTGCCAAGAAGGCCGCTCCGAAGAAGAAGGCTGCCGCCAAGACCGAAGCCGCTGCTGAAGGCGAAGAAGCCGCTGCTGCTCCGAAGAAGAAGGCCGCCCCGAAGAAGAAGGCTGCTGAAGACAGCGCCGAATAATCGGTCTTTCTTCCGGACTGAAATCAGGCCCTGCCGTTCGCGGCGGGGCCTTTTTGTATCGTGAGTAAACCTCCGAGTTCCGGTGGAGGGCAAGGCTGAGTTATCACCCACCCTGGTGGTTCGAGACGGCCCTTCAGGCCTCCTCACCATGAGGGCTCATCCTTTTACGGACGATCCTTGCTCCATCCTCATCCTGAGGAGCGGAAGCCGAAGGCTGGAGCCTCGAAGGACGAGGATGGCCCCAGAGACTCTTCAAATTATAATTCCCTCAAAGCTCCGACTTGATATCGCCCATCCGGTTCCACGCATCCAGGCCGGCGATTTTGTAGGCTTCGGCGAGCGTCGGGTAATTGAAGGTGTTCTCGACGAAATATTCCACCGTGCCCTTGAGGTTCAGCACCGCCTGGCCGATGTGGACGAGTTCGGTCGCGCCTTCGCCGACGATATGGACGCCGAGCAGGCGGCGGGTCTTCAGTGAGAAGATCAGCTTCAGGAGGCCGGTGTCGAGGCCCATGATATGGCCGCGGGATGTCTCGCGGAAACGGGCGATGCCGCATTCATAGGGGATGTGGCGCTCCTTGACCTCTTCTTCCGAGAGGCCGCAGGTGGAGATTTCCGGCACGGCATAGATGCCGTAGGGAAAATATTTCGGCGGCTCCTTGGCGATGGCGCCGACGGCGACGCGGGCGGCGATGCGGCCCTGTTCCATCGAGGTCGAGGCCAGGCTCGGGAAACCGACGACGTCGCCGGCGGCGAAGATGTGGGGCACGCTGGTAGCGAAGGTTTCCGGATTGACGCTGAGGCGGCCGCGATTATCGGCCTCGAGGCCGGCGGCGGCGAGGTTGAGCGTGTCGGTCGCTCCCATGCGGCCAGCGGCGAACAGAACCATGTCGGTGACGATGCGGCGGCCATTGTCGAGCGTCAGCTCCACCTTGCCGTTCTGCCGCTCCACCTTCTCGGCCTTCTGGCCCAGCAGCAGCTTCATGTTGCGGTCGCGGAGCTGATAGATGAAATCCTCGACGATCTCCTTGTCGATGAAATCGAGCATGGTCGACTTCGGATCGATCAGCGTCACCTGTGTGTCGAGCGCGCTGAAAATGGTCGCATATTCGATGCCGATGACGCCGGCGCCGATGACGACCATGGAGCGGGGCAGCGCCTCGATCTCCAGCAGCTCATCGCTGTCGAGAACGGTCTTGTTGTCGAAGGGCATGTAGTCCGGTCGGAAGGGCTTCGTGCCGACGGCAAGCAGAATGCTGGCGGCGGTGACGTTGAGGATTTCGCCGTCGTCCTTCACCACCTGCATAGTCCGGGAATCGACGAAGCTCGCCTTGCCGCGAATATGCTGCACCCGGTTGCGGGCGAATTGATGCTCCAGCACCTCGACTTCGTGATCGAGGGTGATCAGCAGGCGGCGGCGCAGGTCTTCGGCGCTGATCTCCTGCTTGACCCTGTAGGCGCGGCCATAGAAGCCGCGCTCGCGCCAGCCGGAGAGATTGAGCGCGGTTTCACGCAGTGTCTTTGAGGGGATGGTGCCGGTATGGACGGACACGCCGCCGACACGCTTGCCCTGTTCGATCACGAGCACCTTCTTGCCGAGCTTGGCGGCCTGAATGGCGCCTCTGCGGCCGGCAGGGCCGCTGCCCACGACGAGGAGATCGAATTGGTCCATGGGGAAGCCTCGGATGTTTGAATACGGAATCAATGTCGCAATGCAACATGCTGTCCGTCAACCGGTAGCGGCTCAATGTTACAGATTATCTAACGGGAAAGGCGCGATATTCAGGAGTTTGGCAGGCCGAGCCAGGGCTCCAGCTTCTCGAATGTCCGGTCCATCGCATAGGCGTGGGTGAAGGAGAGGGGCAGGTGGCCATAGATGATCGACATCTGGCCTTCCGCCGTGGCCTCGCCGGTCTTGGCGATCGCGGCGAGATAGAGAGCCGAAGCCAGTCCCGTGCGGTCGGCGCCCGCCTGGCAATGGATCAGGAGCGGCTTTGGCGCATCGCGCATGATCTCGACCAGCCGCGCCGCCTGGTCCTGGGTGAGCTCGTGGCTGGACGACATGCCGAAATCGATGTGGTTGATGTTCAGCTCTTTCGCCTGGGCGACTTCGCTGTCGTACCAGGCATGGCCTTTGTTGTTGCCGCGCAGATTGATGATCGTCTTGATGCCATATTGCTTCTGCAGTTCCGCGATCGTGGCGGCGGAGGGCTGCGAGGAGCGGTAGACCTCTCCGGCGATGACCGGATGGAAATTCGTCGTCCAGAGCATATGGGCATAGAAGCCGCCGGCGACCAGCGCGAACGGCGAGACGGCCAGCAACGCGACACGACCGATACGGCGCAAACGGCGAGAGAGCGGCAACGAGAACTTCAGCATGTAGTCTCCGGGCACGCCGAACCTCGAACGGGTGGGCGCAAACAAAACAACAGCTTCCGGAGACGGACAGGCCGGTTCGGTAGCATCATCCTTTTGCCAGATCATCCTGACGGCTACCTGAAAAGTGCTGGTTGGCGTGCGCGATAAGAAGCATG
>JASGEG010000467.1:0-10157 GCA_047606605.1 Rhizobium sp. | reverse complement strand
GTCGCAAAGAATTCCACCGATTTCAGCCGTGCCTCGATATCGTGGATCGGCATGGAAATGATGACTTCATCGGCCTCGGTATCCTTGATGAATTGCGAAAGCTTCGCCTCCGCCGTTGCTGGCGAGCCGACTACGGCATAGCGCAGCGTGTGCTCGACATTCAGCTTTTCCATCGGCGTCCAGAAGTCATCCATGTCCTTGCGCGGGCGCGGGAAGGGACCGCGCACGTTGCGGCGCAGGTTGACGAACTGCTGCTGGGCGGAGGTGAAATGATATTGCGCCTCTTCGTCCGTATCCGCCGCCGATCCCATGACGCCGACCATGACATGGGGCTTGTCCAGCGTCGCCGACGGCGTGAAGCGATCACGATAGATGGCGACGGCGTCGAGCAGGGCTTCCGGCGCGAAATGCGAGGCGAAGGCATAGGGCAGGCCGAGCATGGCGGCGAGATGGGCACTGTAGAGGCTGGAGCCGAGCAGCCAGATCGGCACGTTGGCGCCATGGCCGGGCACGGCGAGGATCGATTGGTTGTCGTCGGCGGGGCTGAACAGATGCTGCAACTCGACGATATCGTTGGGGAAGCTCTGTGCGCCGGCATCGAGATTGCGGCGGAGCGCCTGGGCGGTGCGCATGTCCGTGCCCGGCGCGCGGCCGAGGCCGAGATCGACACGGCCGGGAAACAGGGCTTCCAGCGTGCCGAACTGCTCGGCGATGACGAGCGGCGAATGGTTCGGCAGCATGACGCCGCCCGAGCCGATGCGGATGCGCGAGGTTGCGGCGCCGACCTGGCCGATGACGACCGCCGTCGCGGCGCTGGCGACGCCGGGCATGCCGTGATGCTCGGCAAGCCAGAACCTGTTGTAGCCGAGTTCCTCGGCCTTTCGCGCCATGCGCTTCGAGCTTTCGAAGGATTGGCTGATCGTGCTGCCTTCGGCGACGGGCGAAAGATCGAGGATGGAAAAGGGAACCATGGCAAGAAACCTGCGTGGTGGAAGGGAGGGTTGCTTCCACATGTAGGAGCGTTGTTCCCTCATTCCAAACCCTGTCGCCGCAATTTCGTCACGACATTTTCAGCGCGGCGCCGGCGATCGCAAATTGTGCCTTGTTTTTGTTTTGTTCACATTTTGCTGGCACATCTTCGACCCGAAAGATAGGTTGGCTCATGCAAAACACGATTCGCATCATCGGCATCGATCCGGGCCTGCGCCGCACCGGCTGGGGCATCATCGATACGCTTGGCAATTCGCTGCGCTTCGTGGCGTCGGGGACGGTGACCTCGGATGGCGACATGGATCTGGCCTCCCGTCTCTGCCAGCTTCACGACGGTCTGGCCGAGATCGTCCACAGCTACAAGCCGGATGAGGCCGCCGTCGAGCAGACCTTCGTCAACAAGGATGCGGTCGCGACGCTGAAGCTCGGCCAGGCGCGCGGCGTCGTCATGCTCGTGCCGGCGCGCGCCGGCCTGCCGGTCGCCGAATATGCGCCGAACGCCGTCAAGAAGGCGGTGATCGGCGTCGGCCATGGCGAGAAGCAGCAGATCCACATGATGCTGAAAATCCTGATGCCCAAGGTGGAGTTCAAGGGCAACGACGCCGCCGACGCGCTTGCCATCGCCATCTGCCATGCCCACAATCGCGGTGCGAGCCGGCTGCGCCAGGCGGCGCTGGCGGGATAGTTTGTTCTTGACTTGTTCTTGTGGTAATGATAATTCTTACTGCAAGATTTGGAGGCAGGAATGCGCGTGACATCCAAAGGGCAGGTGACCATCCCGCGCGATCTGCGCGAATTGGCCGGCATAGAGCTCAACAGCGAAGTCATATTTACCATCGAGGATGGAAAGCTGGTTGTTGCGCCCAAAAACGGCAGGCGCGACATCGAGGATCGGCAGCGGCTCGATCGGTTTATGGCCACGCTCAAGCGCCTGGAAGGCACCGGCGATCAGGAGATCGACGCCGAAGCGCTGATGTCGATGACGCGTGACCGGTAGTCATGGTCACGATCATCGACACGAATGTGCTGGTCGATCTGGCCATACCAGGCTCGGCTTGGCATGCCTGGTCCAGCGGGCGGGTATTTTCCGCTTTCAAGCAAGGGCCGGTCGTCATCAATCCCATCATCTACGCGGAATTCTCGGTGCGTTACAGCAGCATGGATCGGGTGGACGAGCTCTTGCCCCAAAGCGAATTCCGCCGTGAAAGCCTGCCTTGGTCGGCAGCATTCGCCGCGGCGGCGGCTTTCAGGGTCTATCGTCAGGCGGGCGGCGGCAGAGAGCGCATTCTTCCTGATTTTCTAATCGGCGCGCATGCCGCCGTGCGCGGTTATTCCATATTGACGCGAGATTCGAAGGGTTACCGTTCCTACTTTCCTTCGCTTGATCTCATCACTCCCGAAACCCATCCCTGACGGACATTCCATTCATGATCGGCAAGTTGAAAGGCACTATCGAAGAGATCGGTGAAGACCATGTGCTCGTGGACGTGCATGGCGTCTGCTACGTCGCCTATTGCTCGGCCCGCACCCTGTCGAAGCTCGGCTCGGTCGGCGAGGCCTGCATTCTGTTCATCGAGACCTATGTGCGCGAGGACCAGATCCGGCTGTTCGGTTTCCTGACGGCGCTGGAACGGGAGTGGTTCAACATCGTGCAGACGGTTCAGGGCGTGGGCGCGAAGGTGGCGCTGGCGCTCTTGTCGACCTTGACGCCGGCCGAGCTTGCCAATGCGATTGCGCTGCAGGATCGCACCGCCGTTTCGCGGGCGCCGGGCGTCGGGCCGAAAGTAGCGATGCGCATCGTCACCGAGCTCAAGAACAAGGCGCCGTCCTTTGCCGGCGAGGCGATGAATATCGGCCTCAAGCAGGAGTTGGGCGAGGGTGTTGCCGCAGCACCGGTCGCCGATGCCGTCTCGGCGCTCACCAATCTCGGCTATTCCCGCGATCAGGCCGCCAATGCGGTCGCCGCCGCAATGAAGGTGGGCGGAGACGATTTGGACAGCGCCAAGCTGATCCGGCTGGGCTTGAAGGAGCTGGCGCGGTGATTCTTTGCACCTTTCCTCATTCCTTACTATTGTCTCAAACTAAGGGGATCGACTCGTGCCGCTCTTCCGCGAAACGATGATCACCGAGGGGTAGACCGTGGCGTCGTCGCGACCCACGACGACAAAGCAGCAAAACGCATACCGGGAATGGAACTTCTGACATGAGTGAAGCCGCGCGCCTGATATCGCCGGAAAAGCGGGGCGAAGACCTTGATGTGACGCTCCGGCCGCAGTCGTTGGACGAATTCACCGGCCAGGCGGAGGCGCGCGCCAACCTGAAGGTCTTCATCGAAGCCGCCAAGGGGCGTGGCGAGGCGCTGGACCATGTGCTGTTCGTCGGCCCGCCCGGCCTCGGCAAGACGACGCTGGCGCAGATCATGGCCAAGGAGCTCGGCGTCAATTTCCGCTCCACCTCCGGTCCGGTCATCGCCAAGGCCGGCGATCTGGCGGCTCTTCTGACCAATCTCGAAGAGCGCGACGTGCTTTTCATCGACGAAATCCACCGGCTCAATCCGGCCGTGGAGGAAATTCTCTATCCGGCGATGGAGGATTTTCAGCTCGACCTGATCATCGGCGAGGGGCCGGCGGCGCGCTCGGTGAAGATCGATCTCGCCAAGTTCACGCTGGTGGCGGCGACCACGCGCCTCGGCCTGCTGACGACGCCGCTGCGCGATCGCTTCGGTATCCCGGTCCGCCTGAGCTTCTATACGGTCGAGGAGCTGGAATTGATCGTGCGGCGCGGCGCGCGGCTGATGGGGCTCGGCATGACCGACGAGGGCGCCCGCGAAATTGCCCGCCGCGCCCGCGGAACGCCGCGCATCGCCGGCCGGCTGTTGCGCCGCGTGCGCGATTTCGCCGAGGTCGCGAAGGCCGAAGCGGTCACTCGCGAGATCGCCGACGAGGCGCTGACGCGACTGCTGGTCGACAATGTCGGCCTCGACCAGCTCGACAAGCGCTATCTCAACATGATCGCCGTCAATTTCGGCGGCGGGCCTGTCGGCATCGAAACCATCGCGGCCGGCCTCTCCGAGCCGCGTGACGCGATCGAGGATATCATTGAGCCCTATATGATCCAGCAGGGCTTCATCCAGCGCACGCCGCGCGGACGTGTGCTGACGGCGATTGCCTGGAAACATCTGGGCATGCAGCCGCCGAAGGATCTGGAGGCGGCGCAGTTCCGGCTGTTTCAGGGAGATGCCGAGTGAGCAACCGTCGCGGCTGATCTGGAGCAGGGAAATGACGAAACGCAAGCTCATCAGGCTCAACGCCGGCCGGTCGCGATTCCAGATGCGGGTTGCCGGGCTCGGCTTTCGTGACGGGCACGTGCTCGTCCATCGCGCGGTGCATGAGCCGTTCTGGACCTTTCCCGGCGGCAGGGCGGAGATCGGCGAGACCTCGGAAGAGACTTTGCGGCGGGAGATGGTCGAGGAGCTCGGCGTCGAGGTGACCGTCGGGCGGCTGCTGTGGTCTGTGGAGAATTTCTTCCATTACGAGCGGCGCGACTGGCATGAGCTGGGGCTCTATTATGCGATGGATATTCCGGCGGATTTTCCGTTCCATCTTGACGGGATCGTGCATCGCATCGAGGACGGCGACAACCAGCTCGAATTCAAATGGGTGAGGGCGACGCGGGAAGCGCTGGTCGCGCTCGATATCCCTCCTTATTTCATCGCCGACGAGATCGAGACCCTGCCGCTGACGCCACGCCATCTCGTCTGGCGGGATGGGGATCTCGATAAAGCTTAGCCTTTTCGGGAGGAGATATTGACGGAACCGCCAGGATTTTCGGCGGCGATCATGCGCCGGGCCGGGACAAGCAGGCTTGTCCGATGCTCTGAGGCGCTGCATCATCGGATGTCGCATGGATCGGCCGTTGTGCTTCAATTGGATCGGGGTTTCGTGAATTGACGTACACTCCACCCGTCCTGCTGACATCACCTCGATTGATATTGCGCGCCGCGCGCCGAGAGGATGGGGAATCCCTCTTTATCGAATATACGGGTAGAGAAGACACCACACACTACCTGCAGCGCGGCGTTCATCCGTCGCAGACCCGAACGGAAGCCGTCATCGATGCCTGGGGCGAGAGCAATTGGCAGATGGGCAATCGATTTATCTGGAGCGTTCTTCGTCGTTCCGACGAAAAGCCGATCGGCTTGTTCCTGATGTTCGTCGACGGAAGCCATGCCGAGATTCACTACGGCTTGGGGCCTGCCTACTGGGGGCAGGGATTGGCGACGGAAGCAGGGATCGCCGTGATGGATTGGGTTGTGCACCAGTCATCGCTTTCGGAAGTCTCCACAAGCTGCGCCACCGAACATGATGCGAGCTTGCGGGTGCTGGAGAAAATCGGCCTTCGGCGCATCCGGTTGCTTCCCGATGAACTGCTGATAACCTCGCGTGGAATCCGGACGGATGCCTGGCTTTACAGCTGGACACGATCCTGAGGTTCGCCGGGTGCCAAATGCAGGAGTGCCTTATGACCGCTTTCGATCCGACCCGGATTTTTCGCAAGCTCGCCTATAACAACGCGCTGGCGAATACGCGGCTGCATCAGGCCTGTGGCGGGCTCCAGCCGGGTGAGTTCGAGGCGAAGCGCGTGAGCTTCTTTCCGTCGATCAAAGCGACGCTCAACCACATCCTGATCGTCGACTGGTATTATGTCGATGCGCTGGAGGGCGGGACGCTCGGCATCAAGGCCTTCGACGACGAGGAGCCTTTCGATACGCTTGACGCCCTGTCGGCCGAGCAATCGAGGGTCGATCAGCGGCTTGTCCTGCTGTGCGAGAACCTCGACGCGGAGGCGCTTGCAAGGGTGATCGATCTTCATCGCGGCGATCGTATCCAGCGAGAACGGGCCGACGATGTGTTCAGTCATCTTTTCCAGCACCAGACCCATCATCGCGGTCAGGTGCATGCCATGCTCGCCGGCAGCAGCGTCGCGCCGCCGCAACTGGATGAATTCATCGTGGCCGATGATGCGCGGTTCAGGGGCGGCGAGCTGGCGGCGCTGGGGTGGAGCGAGACGAAGCTGATGCGCTGAAAGTGTCGTCGCGCGCCGTCCTTGCCAGGCGCTCGATGGTTTCTTTCAGAGCGGCCGCTCCGCCGCCGCGCCAGCCGAGCGCGCGGATTTTCGACGTATCCATCCTGTTGACGGCATCCTGCGACGCGGGTGCGGGCAAGGCATGCGGGCAGCCGGTCGCGCGTTGCAGATAGGTGAGAATCTCGCGCGTGTCGGTCAGTATATCCGACAGATTGAACGCCTCGCCGTCGATGCGGCCTGGCTCGGTCTCCAGCAGCAGGCGGATGGCCTGTCCGAGGTCGCGGCCGTGGACCTCCGTTCCGGCGCGGGAAGGAACCGGTTTGCCGGCAAGATAATCGTCGAAGAGATCGTCCCATTTGTTCGGGCGAAGGTTGCCATAGACGCCGGTTGCCCGCAGGCTTGCCGTCGCAAAGCCGGGCGCGGACAGGGAAAAGAGCGCCTGCTCGGCCTCGTGTTTCACCGCGCCATAGAGCGTGTTCGGCGCCGGTTCGGTGGCTTCCGTCAATGTCTCGCCGGCCGGGCGGTGGCCATAGACGGCGCGTGAGGAGAGGAAGATGCAGCGGCGGACGCCCGCATGCTTCGCCGCCTCGAAGAGGGTCACCGTGCCGTCGAGATTGAGCCGGCGGAAACCAGCGGCATCGTCGCCTTCGCCGCCGCGATATCTGCCTGCGACATGGCTGAAAGCCGCATGCACGAAGACGTCGGTATCGTCGAAGATCGGGCCTGGATTGTCCGATGGATCGAGGCTCAGGGGCACGAAGGCAACCGGCCGCGGAAAAAGAGCGGCTGGCGGTGCGGTGCGGCCGGCGACGGTGACGCGATATCCGGCGGAAAGCAGCTCCTCGACGACATAGCGGCCGACGAGGCCCGTTCCGCCCGACACCAGGGCCTTCATGCCGCCACGTCCGGATTGGCGAGTGCGGCAATGTCGGGAAGGCGTCCGGCATGAAAATCATGCCAGAGCGCGATCAGCGGGCGCAACCTGTCAGCCTTCGGATGGTTCTCCTCCCAGGGCTTTTCGTACTGGTAGTGCAGGATCGAAATGCTCTTCCAGTCCCAGAGCGAGGGCATGGTGAACCAGACATATTGCAGCATGTTCATGAAGACGGGCAGGCCGTGCCAATCGGGAAAGAAGGTTTCGAGAAAGGTCTGGTCGGTGCGCCGCCAGAAGACGCCGGGCTGGTCGAGCCGCTTGAGCATGCTGTCGAAGGTTGCCAGCGACGGTTTGGCGACGAAGACGCCGGAATTCATCCGGTGAAAATCGGCAAGACTTTCGTAGACGTTGGGTGCGGCGGAGAATTCCGGATAGTCGAAGAGCCTGTCGATATTTTTCAGCACCAGCGCATCCGCGTCGATGAAGACGCAGGTGTCGTAGTCGATGAGCTGCCAGAGCCGCAGCTTGCAGAAATTGTCGAGCGGCGAGTGGAAGGACGGCTTTCGGCCCTTGGTGAAGGGCGCATTGGCGTGAAGATTGCCACGCGCATGGCGCTCGTTGAACGCGTCCGACAGCGGCAGGTGATCGACGTCCACCAGCCGGCAGTGCAGCTCTTCCAGTGGCGCGAGATCGTTGTCGCTGACGCCTCCGGTGTGCAGCACCACCATATCCGCTCTCGTGTGGGTCAAGGCGATCGAGCGGGCGAGAGCCAGGGCCCCCATGGCGTAGTCGGCATTGGTGACGAGCGTGACGAAGGCCTGGCGCGCTCTTGGTCTTGTGCGCGGTCGTACCCCCTGCAGATGTTCGCTTCCGAACATCATGAGACGGACTTCAGGCGCTTGCCTTCGGGATCGTGGTTGACCGTCGTCGCAAGGTCCCTGGTCCAGGCGGACACGGCCGGAACGCGCGAGCGGTCGACCCGGTAGGCGTATTTCCGGGCGACGTCGACGATCTCGCCCAGCAGACCCGCCTGCAGCGTCGTTGGCGCCAGGCCGAGATCGAGGAACTTGTCGTTCTTGACGATCAGCTCGTTTTCCGGGGCTTCCTTGCGCGGATTGGGCAGGCGGACGATCGTGGCGCCGCTCATCCTGGCGATCATCTCGGCGAGATCGCGGACGCGATGGGTTTCCGTCATCTGGTTGAAGATCTCGACGCGGGCGTTGCGGGCCGGCGGGTTCTTCAGGGCGAGTTCGATGCAGCGCACCGAATCCTGGATATGGATGAAGGCGCGCGTCTGGCCGCCGGTGCCGTGCACGGTCAGCGGATAGCCGATCGCCGCCTGGATGAGGAAGCGGTTGAGCACCGTGCCGTAATCGCCGTCATAATCGAAACGGTTGATCAATTGTTCGTGACGGCGCGTCTGCTCCGTATGCGTGCCCCAGACGATGCCCTGGTGCAGGTCGGTGATCCTCAGCCCGTCATTCTTGGCGTAGAACTGGAAGAGGAGCTGATCCAGGCACTTGGTCATGTGGTAGATCGAGCCGGGATTGGAGGGATAGAGGATGTCCTGGCTGACCGTCTGCCCGTCCGCCGTCTCGATGCCGACCGGCAGGTAGCCCTCGGGAATGGCGGCGCCGATGGTCGAATAGCCGTAGACACCCATGGTGCCCAGATGGACGAGATGGGCGTCGAGATTGAGCTCGACCAGCGCGTTCAGCAGATTGTGCGTGGCGCTGACATTGTTGTTGACGGTGTAGTTCTTGTGGCGGTCGCTCTTCATCGAATAGGGTGCGGCGCGCTGCTCGGCGAAATGCACGATGGCGTCGGGGCGATGCTCGGCGAGCCACTTCTTCAGAAGTTCATAGTCCTTGGCGAGGTCGATGAGATTGAAATGGATGCGGCGGCCGGTTTCGGCATGCCAGATGCGGGTGCGTTCCTGGATCGAATCCATCGGCGTCAGCGATTGCACGCCGAGTTCCGTGTCGATCCAGCGGCGGGAGAGATTGTCGAGGATATGGACCTCATGACCGGCATCGGACAGATGCAACGAGGTTGGCCAACCAATGAAACCGTCGCCGCCCATTACCGCTATTTTCATGAAATCGTTCCTTCTGCGTCCACCGCTATCCGGCACCATCCCGGATAGTCAGAATCTGTGACAATTGTTCAAAGCTTGCTTGATGGCAGAACTTCGGCCAAAGAGGTCGCCTGATTTTTTGGAGATGCGGCGACGATGAACAGTCCCTTTCTGATTGCCGGGGAACTGGAAGCCGGTAGCCACCGGCTGGTGCAGCGAGTCTATTACGAGGATACGGATTTTTCCGGCCTCGTCTATCATGCGCGTTACCTGCATTTTCTCGAAAGAGGGCGCACGGATTATCTGCGCTGTCTCGGCGTCGAGCAGCGTGAGCTCCTGAATGCCGACGAGGAGGGGCTGGTCTTCGTGGTGCATCGCATGGAGATCGACTTCAAGGGACCGGCGCGGATGGACGATGTCCTGACGATCCGCACGGTGACGGAGAAGGCCGGCGGCGCCAAGATGGTGCTCTCCCAGGAAATCCGGCGCGACGATGTGCTGCTGATCGCGGCCAAGGTCATCATTGCCGTGATCAATGCCAAGGGACGGCCGCGGCGGCTGCCGGAAAAACTGGCGGCGCAGATGCTGACGGCGTCGGAGGCCTCGTCCTGAAAGCATGTCGCGCAAACCTGGGGGTCTTGCGACCGCGCCGCGCTCTCATGTCGCAGCGCCGGCAATGTCGGCCCGGCGGCTCATCGCTGCAATGCAAAAAGCTGTCTTGCTAAAACTGGAGTTTTATGTGAAGGAATTGCGCGCGCAAGATTTGTCTGCGTTTGCCGCCGGTTTCGTCCGGTCAGTTCTTTCCAGGAGCTAGAATAAGCCCTCGCCGCCGTTCAATCTTTCATGTTCCGACGCTAACATTCTTTTAACCATAATAGTGTCTTACTGGTTTAGTCGGAGTTTGTGCGGTGCACGCCTTCCTTTGACCAAATTTGACGGCAAGAAGGCAGTAATAGCTTGGAAGGCTTGACCAGGGCGTTCAGCGGCGGCTGCCAAACAATTCTTGTGAGATCACTTTTAGCCGCCCGGTCCAGCGCCGGGCGTTTGGATTCGGGGATTTTGGATCAATGGAACAAGTAGCATTGGCAGCGGCCACCACACCGGACATCACCCTCTGGTCGCTCTTCATGC
>JASGEG010000466.1:0-21774 GCA_047606605.1 Rhizobium sp. | reverse complement strand
GTTCGCCCTCGGCGTCACACCGCGCGATGGCGACACATCTTTCGGCGCGCTCGAAGACTCGCTCGTGCTGCCGCAGGGTCGCAAAGGCCCGGCGTTCCTGACCTATCCGAATTACAACGCCTTTCTCGAATGGAACCAGTCCTTCATCTACACGACGTCGGCTGCCTACTTCGCTACCCGCTTCGGCGGCGCTCCGACCTATAACAAGGGCAATCCGGAGCCGGGCCTGAACGATGTTGACATGAAGGCGCTGCAGACCAAACTTACCGCTCGCGGCTACGATGTCGGCAAGATCGACGGTATTCTCGGCTCCGGCACGCGCGTCGCCATTCAGAAAGAACAGTTTCGCCTTGGCCTTCCCGCCGATGGCTGGGCAACGCAGGCGCTGCTGAACGCACTCTGAGGGCTCATTCCTCTCCTTTGAAAGGCGGCCCAGTGCCGCCTTTTTTGTTGGTGCACGAACACGCGGCCTAGCGCAAAACGCTGGCCAAAAACCTATGAATATCGCTAGTGCCAGCTACCCGACAACTACTCTGTTCGAGGCGCCGACATTAACTTTGTTCACAGCCGAATTAACGGCCCATTAAATTTCGTGAACGACCATGGAACCAATTTTTACGATATAAAACAATCAATTATCCGAAATTCATGAATCAGAATCTGCACGCCATGCCGCGCCGCAGCATCGAATTTACTTTCCAAGCGACACATTTCCGACATAGACTCTAACGGTTGACTGAGGAGGAAGACATGGGATTGACGCGATCCATCAACGTCCTAGTGGTCAGTGCAGCGTTCGTATTCGTGGTGATGATGCTTTTCATCTGACGAAAGAGGAACACCGCAGACGCCTGAACTCCTAAGAGCTAACAAAACGGCCTATTCATTTAAAAAGCGCATGTCGAAGACCGGCATGCGCT
This sequence comes from Rhizobium sp., assembly GCA_047606605.1. Classification (GTDB taxonomy): domain Bacteria; phylum Pseudomonadota; class Alphaproteobacteria; order Rhizobiales; family Rhizobiaceae; genus Rhizobium. The sequence goes on along the minus strand of JASGEG010000466.1, from coordinate 20,854 downwards.
TTTTCATGTCCACATTCGCCTGTCAGGCAGCAGCGCCGGCCGGAGCATGCGCCCCGCGCTGAATTCCCAGCCGTTCGAGCACCGCGGAGACCAGCGGCGAACGGTTCATCGTATAGAGATGGAACTCATGGATGCCCCGGCGCACCAGATCCTGGATCTGCTCGGCGGCGACATCGGCGGCGACGTCCGCCCTCGCCTCGGAATTGTCGTCGAGACCGTCGAAGCGTTCATCCAGCCATGCCGGAATGCTGGTGCCGCAGGCACCGGCAAAGCGCTTCAACTGCGTCAAGTTCTGGATCGGCATGATGCCGGGAACGACGGGGATCGTAATGCCGGCGGCGCGTACACGGTCGTGATAGCGCTCGAAGGCGTCATTGTCGAAGAAGAACTGGGTAAGCGCCCTGTCGGCGCCATTGTCGGCCTTGCGCTTCAGCATGTCGATGTCGGCAGCGGTATCGCGGCTTTCGGGATGCTTTTCCGGATAGGCCGATACGGAAATGTCGAAATCACCACGCTCGCGCAACGCCGCCACCAGTTCGGCGGCATTGGCATAGCCGCCGGGATGCGGCTGATAGGCGGAACCGACCCCGCCGGGCGGGTCACCGCGCAGGGCGACGAAACGGCGGACGCCGGCGGCGAGAAAATCATCGATGACCCGATGCGTGTCCTCGCGCGTGGCGCCCACGCAGGTCAGATGCGACGCAGTCGTAAACGGCGTCTCATGGATCATCCGGCGCACCGCCGCCAAGGTCGGCGCCTTGGTCGAGCCGCCGGCGCCATAGGTGACGGACACGAATTCCGGTTGCCAATCGCTGAGATCGGCAACCGTATTCCACAATTGCACCTCGGCCTCTTCCGATTTCGGCGGAAAGAACTCGAAGGAGATACGAATATTACCTTGGCCGTTTTCAGTCCTTGAAGACATGTCAAACTCTCCCGGCAAGAATGGGGGACGACCGTTGGTCCTGTTCGGCGGCAATCAGCAGCCGCGGGTCGCGCGCCAGCCAGATCGTCACCGTCAATGCGGGACCGCCTTCCTTCCCCGAATGAAGATCCTGAACCTGCTCGACATCGAGGCCGGCCAGCTTCAGCCATTCCGACATGGTCTGATGCGAAAAGCCGAGCCTTAGATGCGCATGGTCCTCGCGCAAATATTCCAGCCCGTGCGGCGCAAGGTCGATAATGACGAGCCGACCGCCGGGCCTCAGCATTCGCGCGGCCTCGTTGATGGCGATTTCCGGCTGATCCAGGAAATGCAGTACCTGATGGATGGTGATGAGATCGAAATCCTGCGCTTCCAGCGGCAGGTTGAAGATATCGCCATGGCGCACCGAGGCGGCCGTGATGTTCGAGCGATCGAGATTGGCGCGCGCGACCGCCAGCATGTCGCGGCTGGCATCAATGCCGACCGCCCGGCGATAATGGCCGGCCAGCAATTGCAGCATGCGTCCGGTGCCGGTGCCGAGATCCAGGAAGGTGTCGATCTGCTGCGGGCCGATCAGCTCGATCAGCGCCCTGTCGACATCCTCGTCGGCGACATGCAGGCGGCGCAGCTCGTCCCATTCGGCGGCGTTGCGGCTGAAATAGTCCTGAGCCCGCTCGGCCCGGACGCGCTTGACGGCGGCAAGCCGCTCGCCGTCGCGCAGCAGCACGGCGTCGTTCTCGGCCGTATGCCGCAGCAGCGTGCGGGTCAGGGCAACGGCCTTGCCTTCCTGCTTCAGCCGGAAATAGGCCCAGGCGCCCTCCTGATAGCGGTCGATCAGGCCAGCCTCGCCGAGCAGCTTCAGGTGGCGCGAAATGCGCGGCTGGGATTGGCCGAGAATTTCGGTAAGATCGGTAACGGTCAGGTCGCCCGCGGCGAGAAGCGCCAGCAGACGCAGACGCGTCGGCTCGCCGGCCGCCTTCAGCACGTCCACCAGATCATCCAGGCCCAATTTCACCAAGTCCGTCATTCGACACCCAATCAAGATATAAAGATATCTTTATGTGATTTGAGTAAGGTCCGCAAGAGCCAATTGCTCGCGATATACATTCGGCGTCGGAAATGCACAATTTTCTGTCGGCTTAGCGACAGGACAACCCGGCCGCAAAACAGCAAAAACCCCGGACAAGCCGGGGTTTTCGATGACGGAAAGACGATAGACTTATCGTGTCAGACGCTTGTGCGCTTGGCTGCCCGGATTGAGAGCATCAGGGCCGAGGCGGCGGATCTTGTCCTGCTCGTAATCTTCGAAGTTGCCTTCGAACCATTCGACATGGCCTTCGCCTTCAAAGGCCAAGATATGCGTGGCCAGACGGTCGAGGAACATGCGATCGTGGCTGATGATGATGGCGCAGCCGGCGAAGTTTTCGAGCGCGCTTTCCAGCGCGCCCAGCGTTTCCGTATCGAGGTCGTTGGTCGGTTCGTCGAGCAGGAGCACGTTGCCGCCAGCCTTCAGCATCTTGGCCAGGTGAACGCGGTTGCGCTGACCGCCGGAGAGATTGCCGACCTTCTGCTGCTGGTCGCCGCCCTTGAAGTTGAAGGCGCCGCAATAGGCGCGCGAGTTCATGTCGAACTTGCCGAGCTTGATGATTTCGGCGCCGCCGGAGATTTCCTCCCATACGGTCTTATTGCCGTCGAGCGCGTCGCGGCTCTGGTCGACATAGCTGAGATGCACCGTCTCGCCGATGCGGACCGAGCCGGAATCCGGCTTTTCCTGCCCGGTGATCATCTTGAACAGGGTCGTCTTGCCGGCGCCGTTCGGGCCGATGATGCCGACGATGCCGCCCGGCGGCAGCTTGATCGACAGATCGTTGACCAGCGTGCGGCCTTCGAAGCCCTTGGTGATGCCCTCCATCTCGATCACCACCTGGCCGAGACGCTCGCTGACCGGAATGATGATCTGCGCATCACCGGGACGCTGGCTCTCGGCAGCATCGACCAGCTGTTCGTAAGCGTTGATACGCGCCTTGGACTTGGCCTGACGGGCCTTGGGGCTGGAGGCGATCCATTCCTGTTCGCGGCTGATGGCCTTCTGACGGCCAGCTTCTTCGCGGGCTTCCTGCTGCATGCGCTTGGCCTTGGCCCGCAGATAGGCGGAATAGTTGCCTTCGTAGGGAATGCCACGGCCGCGGTCGAGTTCGAGAATCCAGCCGGTAACATTGTCGAGGAAGTAGCGGTCGTGGGTGATCATCATCACGGCGCCCGGATAGTCGCGCAGATGCTTTTCCAGCCAGGCGATGGTCTCGGCGTCGAGATGGTTGGTCGGTTCGTCGAGCAGCAACAGGTCCGGCTGCGAGAGAAGCAGGCGGCAAAGCGCGATACGGCGCCGCTCACCGCCGGAAAGGCTGGTGACTTCGGCATCGCGCGGCGGGCAGCACAATGCTTCCATCGCCATCTCGACCTGGCTTTCCAGATCCCAGAGATTCTGGCTGTCGATGATGTCCTGGAGCTTGGCGCCCTCTTCCGCCGTCTCGTCGGAATAGTTCATCATCAATTCGTTGTAGCGATTGAGGATTTCGGTTTTCTTGGCAACGCCTTCCATGACGTTTTCGAAAACCGTCTTGTTGGGATCGAGCTGAGGCTCCTGCGCCAGGTAGCCGATGGTGGCGCCTTCGGCCAGCCAGGCTTCGCCGGTATATTCCTTATCGAGGCCGGCCATGATGCGCAGCACGGTCGACTTACCGGCGCCGTTCGGACCGAGAATACCGATCTTGGCGTCGGGGTAGAAGGAGAGATGGATATTCTCCAGGATCTTCTTGGCGCCATAGGACTTATTCAGTCCGGCCATATGATAAATAAACTGACGTGCCATAGCTTGGGTTACTCCACGGGCGGATAACAGTGCGAATTGTGCCGCTATGTAGGCGAAACCCCGCCCTCGGGCAACGGCGAAACCTTGTCCGAGGGCATTTATCCGTATGAGAGGGCGATGGCTCTCTCAGAATCCGGCCGCATCCACCACGCCGCGGTCGCAACCGAACGATGTCCTGCCGGCACCCTGTATCAGCTGCTCAAGCCGCGGCTGGTTCCCTTGCGATGAATCGAGCGCGTCTTCGGACAGGCCGATCGTCAGCTCCGAGATCACGCGGACATCACCGACCCGGCGGCAGCTCATCTTGATGCGGGCGTTGGCACCTTCGCCAAAGCTCTGGTCGAAGGCGGCCTTGATCGCCTCGGCATCGAGTTCCTTGCCGATATTCTGCGCGAAAAGGTCACGCACGGCGGAGGCATTGAGCTCGGCGATCAAACCCGTCGCGATCGAGAAATAATTATCGGCGCTGAGCTTCGTGCATGTGCCGTGCTTGATCCACTCATGCCGCTCCAGCCCGGATTGCGTGCCCGGCATGGCCTTGTCCAGCTTCGTCTTCACCTCTGCCAAGAGCTGCACGGCGGGCAGATCCTTCCAGTCGCTGCTGCGGTCGGCCTGCTTCAAGTCGTCCGAAACACCGCAATATTCCTGCCGCATCGGCCACAGGCCATGCAGCGAGAAGTTCTTGGCGTCGAAATCATTCGACGACTGGTTCCGGCACTCGGCCTTTCTCTGGTTGCCCTGGCAGAATGCCGGCTCCCAGCTCGCCGCCAGAATGAACCGCGTCCGGCCCCGGCCATTGTCCTGCGCCATCGCGCTCGCCGCCAGCATCGCGGACAGAACCGCGACCATAAATCCTTGAAGCAAAAGCCTCATTCCACGCCTCCGATTGGAACAATATGAGAACAAATAAGCAGGTTGATCGGCCGGAAGCAACCCTTCTTCATGACCGCGACAGAGATTTATTTCTGTGTGCTTCGGCCGTCCTCCATTGCAATCGCAAAGACGATCACCTTTCGTCGGTCTGTGGAGGACATGCGCATGTTTACCGAGACCAGGCATCTGGACAGCCCGACGGGCGCGACGCTCGCCTATCACTTTCTGCCGGCGCAGGCCGAAGCACGGGGCGTGCTTCTCATAAGCCATGGCCTTGCCGAACATTCGCGCCGCTACGAAGGCTTCGCGACGGCCATGGCCGCGCGCGGCTATCATGTCTACACCCACGATCATCGCGGTCACGGCGAAACGCTGGCCGCCGACGCGCCGCTCGGCCGCTTCGCCCGCCGCAACGGCGCCGATGCGGTCATTGCCGATGTGCTGGCGATGCGCGAACTTGCCGCGGCCGCCCATCCCGGCCTGCCGATCATCCTGTTCGGCCATTCCATGGGCGGGCTGATCAGCCTGAACGTCGCGGTCACGCATCCCGACAAGTTCGATGCCGTCACGGTCTGGAATTCGAATTTCAATCCCGGTCCTGCCGGGCGCGCCGCGCAGGTCATTTTGAAAACGGAACGCATGTTCAAGGGATCGGACGTGCCGAGCGAACTGTTGCCGAAGCTGACCTTCGGCGTCTGGGGACGATCGGTCGAAAATCGCCGCACCGAATTCGACTGGCTGACGCGTATCCCCGAAGAGGTGGATCGATACATCGCCGATCCGCTCTGCGGCTTCAATGCCTCGGTGTCGCTGTGGCTCGATCTTTTCGAACTGACTTTCCGCGCACCGCAAAAGACCTATCTCGATCGGCTCCGGCGCGACATGCCGATCCATCTGGTCGGCGGCGGACGTGACCCGGCGACGAACAATGGAAAGGCGATCGTCTGGCTGTCGAATCATTTGAAAAGGGCCGGCTTCTCGCATATTAGCCTGACCATCCATCAGGACATGCGCCATGAGACGCTGAACGAGATCGGCGCGGCCGCGGCGATTGCGGATTTCGCGGACTGGTGCCGGCAAGTGACCGCAAAATCCTGATCACACAGGAATGTTCGAATGAATGCCAGCGTCGGTCCCTCGCCCCGTTTTTCCCAATCGGAGATGACCTTCGGGCTGTCGATGATGTTCCTGTCAGTCATCCTGTCGCCGGTCATTGACATCTTTTCCAAGCTCGCCGCCGCGACCGTTCCGCCAACCGAGGTCACAGCCGCCCGCTTCATTCTCCAATCGCTGTTCGCGCTGCCGTTCATCACGCTGAAGGGGCAATGGGGATCGTGGTCGCTGCGCCGAAGCGGCATGCATGCCATCCGTGCCGGCGTGCTGACGCTGTCGATGATTTCCTTCGTCACGACCCTGCAGGTGATGGAAGTGGCCGATGCCATCGCCATCTTCTTCGTCGAGCCGATCATCCTGACTATCCTCAGCAGCATCTTCCTCAAGGAGACCATCGGCTGGCGCCGCTACACGGCCTGCGCCGTCGGTTTCCTCGGCGCAATGCTGATCATCCAGCCGAGTTTCACCGAGGTCGGCCCCGTTGCGCTGCTGCCCATCGTCACGGCCTTCTGCATCGCCGTCTATGCGATGATCACGCGCGTCGTCTCCCATAGCGAGGGCGCCTGGTCGATGCAGTTCCAGACCGGCATCTGGGGCACACTGATCTGCCTGACGCTTCTGGCCCTCGGCCACGGCACCGGATCGCCGATCCTCGATCCGGTCACGCCGGACCTGGTCGCCATGGTCCACCTTCTCGGCGTCGGCGTCAGCGCGGCAATTACGGGGATTCTCAGCGTCCATGCCTATCGCGCCGCACCGGCATCGACGCTGGCGCCCTTGCAATATCTCGAGATCGTCTCGGCAACGATCCTTGGCTGGCTGATCTTCGGCGATTTCCCAGACCTGATCAAATGGCTCGGCATCGTCATCATCATCGCCTCCGGCCTCTATATTCTCTGGCGCGAGCGGCGCTTTGCTTCCAAGCCCGTATCCGATACATCTGGAGATGCCTTCACGCCTTAGCCGTTCATCCGGATCGACATGACAACCAGCGCCCCCAAGAAACCGCCCCTTTCCGGCATCCGTGTCATCGAACTGGCCCGCGTTCTCGCCGGCCCCTGGGCAGGGCAGATGCTGGCCGATCTCGGCGCCGATGTCATCAAGGTGGAGAACCCGGACGGCGGCGACGACACCCGCCAATGGGGTCCTCCCTTCGTCGAGGGCAAGGACGGCGAAAATCTTTCGGCCGCCTATTACCATTCGACCAATCGCGGCAAGCGGTCCATCACGCTCGATCTCAGGACGCAAGAGGGCCAGGACATCGTCCGCCGGCTGATCAAGACCGCCGACGTCGTGATCGAGAATTTCAAGCTCGGCGGCCTGGTGAAATACGGCCTCGACTACGAGAGCCTGAAGACGGTCAATCCCAAGCTCGTCTATTGCTCGATCACCGGCTTCGGCCAGACCGGGCCCTATGCCGGGCTCGCGGGCTATGATTACATCGTCCAAGGCATGTCCGGCTTCATGTCGATCACCGGCGAGCCGGAAGGCCAGCCGATGAAGGCGGGGGTGGCGATCGCCGATATCTTCACGGGAATCTACGCCGTTTCCGCCATCGAGGCGGCGCTGATCCACGCGCTGAAGACCGGCGAAGGCCAGCTGGTCGATATGGCCTTGCTCGATGTGCAATCAGCCGTGCTCGCCAATCAGAACATGAACTATCTGGTTTCCGGCAAGGCTCCCGTGCGCCTCGGCAATGCGCATCCGAATATCTCGCCCTATGAGGTCGTGCCGACGGCCGACGGCCATCTGATCCTTGCGGTCGGCAATGACGGTCAGTTCCGCCGCCTCTGCGCCATCCTCGGCATCGAGGCACATGCGGACGACGAACGCTACGCCACCAACAAGGCCCGCGTCGCCCATCGCCACGAGGTGCGCGCCTTCGTCTCGGCGAAAACGCTGACATGGAACAAGGCGGAGCTGCTGAAAGCCTGTGAGGACAATGCCGTGCCGGCCGGGGCCATCAATACGATCGAGGATATGTTCGCCGACCCGCAAATCAAGGCGCGCGGCTTGCGGATCGATCTGGAGGATGCCGCCGGCACGATGATCCCGAGTGTGCGCACGCCGGTGGTCCTGTCGGAAACGCCGCTGACCTATACGCGGCCGAGCCCGCGTCTCGGCGAACATCAGGAGGAGGTTCTGGCCGAATTGGCGGAACTGGAGGGAAAGGCAAAAACATGAAACGGACCGGCGGCCAGCTCATCGTCGAAGCCTTGCAGGCAAACGGCGTAAAGCGCGTTTCCTGCGTTCCCGGTGAGAGCTTTCTCGCCGTGCTCGATGCGTTGCGTGACAGCGACATCAAGGTGCTCGTCTGCCGCCAGGAGGGTGGTGCGGCGATGATGGCGGACGCCTGGGGCCGGCTCACAGGCGAGCCGGGCATCTGCATGGTCACGTGTGGACCGGGCGCGACCAACGCCTCCGCCGGCCTGCATATCGCCCGCCAGGATTCGATCCCGATGATCCTCTTCATCGGCCAGGTGCAACGCGACGCCCGCGAGCGGGAGGCATTTCAGGAGGTCGAGTTCCGCCGCGCCTTCACCGAATTTGCCAAATGGGTCGGCGAGATCGACGATGCCGCCCGCATTCCGGAATTCGTCACTCGCGCCTTTTCCGTGGCGACATCGGGACGCCCGGGACCCGTCGTGCTGACGCTGCCCGAGGATATGCTGCGCGATGAGGTCGAGGCGCCGCCGGCAAGGCCCTATACGCCCGTGCCGGCCCATCCCGGCCGCGCTCAGATCGACGACCTGCACCGGCGCCTGATCGCGGCTGAACGGCCGATGGTCATTCTCGGCGGCACACGCTGGGATGAGAATGCGGTTGCCGGCATCGAAAACTTCGCCGAGCGCTTCAAGCTGCCGGTCGGCTGCTCCTTCCGCCGGCAGATGCTCTTCGACCATCTGCATCCAAGCTACGCCGGCGATGTCGGCATCGGCATCAATCCGGCGCTGGCGAAGGAGATCAGGCAAGCAGACCTTCTGATCCTGCTCGGCGGCCGCTTCTCCGAAATGCCGTCCTCCGGCTATACGCTGATAGATATCCCCTACCCGCAGCAGCAGCTCGTGCATATTCATCCCGACCCTTCCGAACTCGGCCGGGTCTATCGTCCGGATCTGGCGATCTGCGCCAGCCCGACCGATTTCGTTACAGTCCTCACCGAGCTCGAAGCGCCGGCGAAACCGCGCTGGACGGAGCGGACGCAACGCATGCATGCCGCCTATCTCGCCTGGTCGACAACGCCGGAAAACAGCCCCGGCGCGGTGCATATGGGCCGGATCATGGACTGGATCGAGGCCAATACAGCGGCTGACACCATCTTCACCAATGGTGCCGGCAACTATGCCACCTGGCTGCACCGTTTTCACCGCTTCCGCCGCTTCAGCACCCAGGCCGCCCCGGCTTCCGGTTCGATGGGCTATGGATTGCCGGCCGCCGTTGCCGCCAAGCAGCTCTTTCCGGAGCGCGACGTGATCTGCTTTGCCGGAGACGGCTGCTTCATGATGCATGGCCAGGAATTCGCGACCGCCATGCAATATGGCCTGCCGCTGATCGCGCTCGTCATCAACAACGGTATGTACGGCACCATCCGCATGCATCAGGAACGCGAATATCCCGGCCGCGTCAGCGCCACGGCCCTGGAGAACCCGGACTTCGCGGCCTTGGCGCGGGCCTATGGCGGCCATGGTGAAACGGTCACGACGACGGAGGAATTCGCGCCGGCCTTCGAGCGCGCCCGCACAAGCGGCAAGCCGGCGATCATCGAGATCGTGCTCGACCCCGAGGCGATCACCCCTTCCCGCACCCTGACGGAAATTTCGCAAACAAAAAGCCGGTGAGTTCTGGAGCATATTGTCCGATTTCAAATTGAAAACGGACAATATGCACCTAACCCACCGGCCTTATGAACTGCTGCGGATCGAATTAGTCGATCGCGGCGGTGACGATGAACTCGACCTTGTACTTCGGCGCGGCAAGCTTGGCTTCGCTGGTGGCGCGGGCCGGCGTGTTGGCCGGATCGACCCAGGCTTCCCAGGCGGCGTTCATCTCGGCGAAATAAGCGATGTCGGAGAGATAGATGATCGTCTGCAGGATCTTCGACTTGCTGGAGCCGGCAGCAGCCAGCAGGCGATCGACTTCGGCCAGAGCCGACTTGCACTGATCCGTGACGCTTTCGCCTTCGCCAACCTGGCCGGCGAGGTAGACGGTGTTGCCATGGATGACGGCGCCGCTCATGCGGGCTCCGACGTCGATACGCTTGATGCTCATGCTTCTCTCCTGATGTTGCCCGGTGACGGGTCACAAACCGGGCGCTGCTCACCGGCAACGCCCAAAATCTCTTCTATCTTCCGTGAAACGGCAGCTCAGCCGCGGATATGATGCGTCTTCTGATAGATCGCAGTCGAACGGGCGCCGGAGCGGCAATAGCCGAGCATCGGCCGCGGGAATTCGTCGAGCGCGTCGACCATGCCCTGCACGGCCTCTTCGGTCACGCCCATCGGCCCGACGGGCACATGGGTAATCTCCAGCCCAAGCTCCTTGGCGCGAGCCGCGACAGCGGAAAACGACGTCTGATCCGGGCTTTCATTGTCCGGGCGATGGCAGACGATCGACTTGAATCCCAAGGCCTTGATCTGGTCGAGATCCTCCACGGTGATCTGGCCGGACACCGAGTATTCGTCATCGATCGGGCGGATATCCATGGTTCATTTCCTCTTTGAAACCGAGGGCCTTGGTCTACGCCGCAGCAGGGCGAGCGTCAACCGCGCAGACGCCTCAAACAAAGCCAAAGTTGAGCATGAAATTCCTGGCTTCTCCCGGCTGGAGAATATCGAACTCACCCGCCTCTTCAAGCTCGGCGCGCGACACCCAGCGATGCGAAACCGGCTCGATGCCGAGGACGTCGGCCGGCGCGCGCTGGTTGCGCCAGACCTGCAGGAATGGCAATGTGTCCGTGCCGAAACGCACCCTGAGCGACTTGCCGCCGATGGCCGCGATCGGTCCGAGACGGATTTCGGCCCAATCCTCTCCTTTCGCCGTCGCCGGCACGCAGAAAATGCCGCCCAACTCCTCGCCGAAGGTCCAGGGAAAGCCGCCGTTTTCCAGCATCTGACCGGAAAGACGCATGCCGTCGTCGAACCATTTTCCGCCGATATTCATATGATACATCAGAAAGACCGGTATCGCTTCGGCGCTGGTGTTGACGATGCGGTCCGCAAGGAAAACCTCGCCTGTCGCGCCGTCTATCCGCCAGTGACGCTCGAGCCGCGCGCTCAGGCGCTCGGCGGTGACGACATCGATATCGGCGCGGCATTCGGCATTGCCATCCTCGAAACGGGTCCAAAGGATCTTGGCCGGATGCGAGGAAAAGGAACCATGCAGCGGATAGCGCCTTCCCTCGAATTCCCCCGACATCGGCTGCGGATGGCGGATATGATCCGGCCCGCAGGTGAAGAGAAACCCCTCCAGGGAATGATCGATGCGGGGATCGCCATCGTCGGGGATGGCGCGTCCGGGCGCGAGATCGTTGCCATCGACGACACAGGCGCCGATATCGAGCACGGAGCTTTCATCCAGCATCAATTTCGGCCCCTTGGCCGCAGCAAAATCCATCATTTCGCGCAAATCTCCCTCGTCGTCACGTGCTCGCCAACCCTTTCCCAAGATAGTGTCGAGACGGGGCGCGGCGAGAATAAATGGTGACTTCGCTTACCGAAGGTTAACTTCGGGCCTTGATCACACAAATTTTTATATTTTATTCAGCATGATAATCTAAAATTCCATACTGGCGTCAAAATTGCCATGTGTGTGTCGGCTCAGCTAGTACCCGAGGATTCGATAGACGTGAACCGGTTCCTGAAATTCAGCCTTGCCGCAACCCTGGCAGCCACCGTGTCGGCGCTCGCATTGACCGATGCGCAGGCGCAAACCTATGGCGGTGGGAACAATGACATCGTCTTCGTAACTCCCGACGGTCGAATTCTCGACCAATATCCGGATCAGAACGGCCTGACCTATGCCCGGGACGGACGCGGAAGGCGCGTTCTGGTCGATCGTTACGGCAATGTCATCGCCACGGCGATGCGGGCCAGCACCTATTATCCTCAGGCCCCGGCCTCCGACCCAAACAACAATGACGGCTATGCCGACGGCGGCCGCTATGGCGACACGCAGCTCTCCAACAATGGCGGCTACCGTGATTATCGTCAGTATCGCACCGACAGCTATAACGATGCCGGTTACGGCCAGCAGGATCGCAGCGTCGTTACCGGCGGCATTCCGAACGACAGCGAGATCCAGCGCCAACCGCTCGACAGTCAGCCGCTGCCGAGCGCAAACGCCGAAACGCAGCAGCCGACCGGCAACGACTATGCCTCGATCGATCCGCAGCAGGCCTCTCCCGATGTGCCGCGCAAGCAACAGGCCGAGCCTGTCATCACGCTGAAGGGCAAGTCGAAGATGGAGATCACCGCTCTCCAGGTCTTCCTCGCCCGCCAGGGCGTTTCGCCGGGTGCCATCGACGGGCACATGGGCGGCAACGTCACCAAGGCCATCTACGCCTATCAGCAGATGACCGGCCAGACGCTCGACCCGAAGGACACGGATTCGATCCTCGAGCAATTGCGTCTGTCGGGCGGCATGCCGATCGTCAACTATACGATCACACCCGCCGACGCCGCCGGCCCCTATGTCGCGTCGATCCCGGAAGACTATGCCGAAAAGTCGCAGATGCCGTCGCTCGGCTATACCTCGACCACGGAAATGCTGGCCGAACGCTTCCACATGGACGAAGGTTACCTGAAGGAACTCAATCCCGGCGTCGATTTCACCGTTCCCGGCACCACCATCAAGGTCGTCAACACCGGCAAGTCGAAGACCGGCTCCGTGGCCAAGATCCTGGCCGACAAGGGCCGCAAGCAGGTCTTTGCCTATGATGCCAACGGCACGCTGGTCGCCGCCTATCCCGCCAGCATCGGCTCGGCCGACACGCCCTCGCCATCCGGCACGGTGACCGTCGAGCGCGTCGCCTTCAATCCGGGCTATACCTACAATCCGAAGATCAACTTTCAGCAGGCCGGAAACGACAAGGTTCTCAACATCCCACCTGGCCCGAACGGTCCGGTTGGTACGGTCTGGATGGCCCTTTCGAAGCCAACCTACGGCATCCACGGCACGCCAGATCCCTCGCGGATTGGCAAGACCCAGAGCCATGGCTGCGTGCGCCTCACCAACTGGGATGCGACCGAGCTCGCCAAGATGGTCAAGCCCGGCGTGGTCGTCGAATTCGTCGACTGATTGCGGACGAAACAAACAAAAGGCCGCCGGATCAAGCATCCGGCGGCCTTTTGTTTGATTGATCTCGTCAACCTAAGCTGTTGATGCGGGCGGCTGAATTCAAAGCGGATAGATCACATAGATCAGGCCAAACCCGAACAAGAGCGCGCCCAGAAATCCGCCGAGAATGATATTGGCGATCGCCCTTCCGCCGACCTTCAGCAAACGACCGCACAGGCCGGCAACGATGATAAAAGATATCGTGCCGACAATGCTGCTGACGGCATCCGATGTGGCGAACAGAACCGCAAGCAGCGAAACGATGATACTGCTGACGAGCCATGCTACCGCCAGAATTATCGGGCCCTTCCAAAAGCTGGCTTGGGCCAATCGCGCGCCCAATGCGCCGCCGCAGACGGCCCCGATTGCACCGGCGGCGACAATTGCGATCGGCAGCCCGTCCGTCAATTCAGCAGCTTCCATCGATACCCCTCTCCCCGAATGAACGGTCTCCGTATGGTGCTGGAAACTACGGCAATCAGCCCATCAGGCAAACAAAAAGTGCCACGCGAAATCGCGTGGCACGATCAATGTTCAGGCACATCAACTTAGAAGCAATCCCGGAACAGCGCCTTGGTATTTTCCAGCGTCATCGGCACCGGATTGCCGCCGGCGCTCGGGTCTTCGATCGCCATGGCCGAGAGCTCGTCGATGCGATCCGGCGCGATGCCCATGGCCGAGAGGCTTTCCGGCACGCCGAGCTCGGCGCGCAGCTGCAGCACATAGTCATAGAAGCCGTCGAAACCGCCGGAAATGCCGAGATAGGCGGCCGCACGGGCGATCTTGTCCTCGATGGCCTTGCGGTTGAAGCGCAGGACAGCCGGCATGACGACGGCATTGGTCATGCCGTGATGCGTGTTGTAGACGGCGCCGATCGGATGCGACAGCGCGTGAATGGCACCGAGGCCCTTCTGGAAGGCGACGGCGCCCATGGCAGCCGCGCTCATCATGTTGGCGCGGGCTTCGAGATCCGTACCCTCCTTATAGGCGCGCGGCAGGAATTCCTTGACGAGCCGCATGCCTTCCAGCGCGATACCGGCCGACATCGGATGATAGAAGGGTGAGGAATAGGCTTCCAGGCAATGGGCGAAGGCATCCATGCCGGTGCCGGCGGTGATGATCTTCGGCATGCCGACGGTCAGCTCCGGATCGGCAATGACGACGCCCGGCAGGAACTTCGGATGGAAGCTGATCTTCTTCACATGGGTTTCGGAATTGGTGATGACGCTGGCGCGGCCGACTTCCGACCCCGTGCCGGCCGTGGTCGGCACGGCAACGATCGGCGCGATGCCTTCGACGCTGGCGCGGGTCCACCAGTCGCCGATATCCTCGAAATCCCAGACCGGGCGCGTCTGGCCGGCCATGAAGGCCACGCACTTGCCGAGGTCGAGGCCGGAGCCGCCGCCGAAAGCGACGACACCATCATGACCGCCATCCTTGAAGGCCTTGACGCCGGCATCGAGGTTCTTCTCGTTCGGGTTCGGATCGACATCGGCGAAGATGGCGCGGCCGAGGCCGGCTTCCTCGAGAATATCGAGCGCCGTCTGAGTGATCGCCATCGAGGCGAGTCCCCGGTCGGTGACCAGTAGCGGCTTCTTGATGCCGAGGCTCTTGCAGGCATCCGCCAGTTCCTTGATCCGGCCGCGGCCGAGCTTGACGGCGGTGGGATAGCTCCAATTGGCTGAGATAGTGCTCATGCTGTTACTTTCTTCAGATGGTAGGATTTCGGGCGCGTCAGATTGTGGAAGCCGATGACCGACAGCGAGCCGCCGCGGCCGGTTTCCTTGACGCCGGTCCAGCACAATGCCGGATCGAGATAATCGGCGCGGTTCATGAAGACGGTGCCGGTTTCGATGTCGCGGCCAATGCGCGAGGCGCGCTCGACATCCTTGGTCCAGAGCGACGCTGTCAGGCCATAGGGGCTGTCATTCATCAGCTCTAGCGCTTGCGCATCGCTCTTCACCTTCATGATCCCAACGGCCGGGCCGAAGGTTTCCTCGCGCATGAACGCCATGGAATGATCGACATTGACGAGAATCTGCGGCGCGAGATAGGCACCGCCGTCATCGGCCGGGAACAGTTTGGGATCGACCAGCGCCTTGGCGCCCTTGGCGACCGCATCGGCGATCTGCTCGCGCACGACCTTGGCGAAACGCTTGTGGGCCATCGGGCCGAGCGTCGTTTCCGGATCGAGGGGATTGCCGAGCTTGTAGTTCGACACCCAGGCGACCGACTTCTCGACAAAGGCATCGTAAAGCGATTCATGCACATAGATGCGCTCGATGCCGCAGCAGCATTGTCCGGAATTGAAGGTCGCGCCGTCCATCAGCGTATCGACAGCGGCATCCAGGTCGGCATCTTCCATGACATAGCCCGGGTCCTTGCCGCCAAGCTCGAGGCCGAGGCTGGTGAAGGTGCCGGCAGCGGCGCGCTCGATCGAGCGGCCGCCTTCGACGGAGCCGGTGAAATTGACGAAATTGAAGCTGCCGGCGGCAATCAGCGCCGACGTGGTTTCATGATCGAGGAAGACATTCTGGAAGACATCGGCGGGCACCCCGGCTTCCACGAAAGCCTGTACCAGCCGCTCGCCGACGAGTAGCGTCTGGCTGGCATGCTTGAGGATCACCGTATTGCCGGCCATCAGCGCCGGAGCGACCGTGTTGATCGCCGTCATATAGGGATAGTTCCACGGCGCGATGACGAAGACGACGCCATGCGGTTCGCGCTCGATGCGGCGCGCGAAATTCGCGCTGTCTTCCACCACCATCGGTGCCAGCGCATCGGCGGCGATCGAGGCGACATAGTTGGAGCGCTCGTTGAAGCCGCGATACTCGCCGCCATACTTGATCGGGCGCCCCATCTGCCAGGAGAGCTCCGGCACGACGACATCGGCCATCTCGTTGAGGCGGGCAACGCCCTTCAGCACGAGCTGAACGCGATCCTCGAGCGGGCGGCGCGCCCAATCCTTCTGTGCCTTGCGGGCACGAGCCACCGCCTCCTTGGCAGCCTCCAGCAACAGGGCCGGACGTTCGGCATAAACCTCGCCGTTCACGGGTGAGACGCATGTGATCATGGTCATGTCTTAACTCCAGAAATTAACAGGCGAGCGTCCGGACATAACCAGCCGCCCCGTAAGAAAGAATCGCTCGATCGCGCGTAATGATGGTGAGATCATGTTCCCGCGCCGTAGCAATGATGATGCGGTCCATCGGATCGTTATTCAACGGCTCCGGAAGGTAGGAGGCAGCAACCAGAACGCCTGGCGTCGCGTCCCGAACCACTACCTTGCTTGCCGCAACGAAATCCTCGAACCACGCCAAAGCATGTTTCGTCGAGGGTAGTTTTCCACGCGATACCAGCATACCGATTTCCCATGCCGAAATGGCCGAAACGCATAAGCGGTCACCATTCGCAGGCAAGCTATTCAGAACGTTCACAACTGCCGACGATATCGGCTTGCCATTTGCCAACCATATGATCGCGCAGGTATCGAGTAGAAATCCCTCACTCATTATAAAGCTTGTCGCCCCATTCGGCATCGATCGGAGCGGTAAGATCGAGATCGTCCGGTATCGTCATCGTTCCCTTCATGCAGCCGAAAATGGGATGGCTGTATGGTCCGACATTCTGAACAGACGCCTTCGCCGTAGCGGACGACGACGTCTTCCCATGCGCAAAATCCGGTTGCTGCATCTCCGCACCCCCCTGTTGTGAGCCGGTTCGGTGCGCAACGACGTCGGCGATGCCGACATCCAGGAATTGCGCCACCTTGTCCTGCTCCTCCGCACTCATCTTGCGCTCTCCCTTGAGCATCCGCGATGCAGCGCTTTTGTCGACGCTCAGGAAGCGCGCCAATTCGCTCACCGTCTTCTTCTTGCTGCGGAGTTCACGATGAAACCACTCGCTGTCAATCGGATACTTTTGGGACATTATTGCCTCCATCGTTGCGATTAAAAATCACACGATGTTGTGATAATGTCAACGATCTCCTCTGTTGTTGCGAATTACGCCCTTTCAAATCCGCGCGCCACCTCCCAATCGGTGATGCGACGATCATACTCTTCCTGCTCCCATTCCGCAGCACGGGTATAGTGATCGACGACATCGTCACCGAAAGCGGCGCGCAGCATCTTCGAATTGGTCAAAGCCGCCGCCGCATCGCGCAGGGTGCGCGGAATTTCGCGGACCTCGCGGGCGCCATAGGCATCGCCCACGAACGGTGCTTCCAGCTCCAGCTTGTTCTCGATGCCGTCGAGACCGGCGGCGATCAGCGCCGCAAAGGCGAGATAGGGATTGAGGTCGGAACCGCCGACGCGGCATTCGATACGGATGGCCTT
Source organism: Rhizobium sp. (assembly GCA_047606605.1). Taxonomy (GTDB): domain Bacteria; phylum Pseudomonadota; class Alphaproteobacteria; order Rhizobiales; family Rhizobiaceae; genus Rhizobium. The sequence goes on along the minus strand of JASGEG010000466.1, from coordinate 3,402 downwards.
GGTATCCTCGCCGCAGAGACGGTAACCCGCCGTGCGGTTGTCCTTGCTCCAGATCGCCTTGGTCGGCGCAAACGTCCCCGCCATGAAGCGCTTGTAGGAATTGATATAGGGCGCAAGGAAATAGGTGATCTCGCTGGCATGGGCCAGAAGCCCGGCGACATAATGCTTCATCGTCGGCGACATGCCGTATTTCGCACCGTCTTCGAAGAAGATGGAGTTTTTGCCGTCGGCGCTCCACAGCGACTGATGGATATGCGAGGAGCTTCCGGCAGCGCCATAGTTCCACTTCGCCAGGAAGGTGATGGCCTTGCCCTTCGACCAGGCGATCTCCTTGCAGCCGTTCTTGATGATCGCATGGCGGTCGGCCATGGTCAGGGCATCGGCGTAGCGGACATTGATCTCTTCCTGGCCGGCGGAAGCCTCGCCCTTCGAATTCTCGACGGGGATGCCGGCGCCCTGCAGTCCGGTGCGGATCGCCCGCATCACCTCTTCTTCCTTGGTGGTCTGGAAGATGTGGTAATCCTCGTTGTAACCGCTGGCGAGCTTGAGATCGCGATAGCCGGACTCGCGGGCGCTGTCATAGCTTTGATCGAACAGGAAGAATTCGAGCTCCGAGGCCATGTAAGCCTTCAGACCCAAGGCTTCGAGGCGCTTGACCTGCTTCTTGAGGATCGCGCGCGGCGAATGCGCCACCTCCTCATGCGTGTGATGGTCGAGCACGTCGCAAAGCACCAGCGCCGTACCTTCGAGCCAGGGAATGCGGCGTAGCGTGGCGAGATCCGGCTTCATCGTATAGTCGCCGTAGCCCTTTTCCCAGCTCGTTGCCTTGTAGCCGGAAACGGTTTCCATCTCGATATCGGTCGCCTGGAGATAGTTGCAGCTATGCGTTTCCTTCCAGGCGCTTTCGACGAAGAATTCCGCCTGGAAGCGCTTGCCCATCAAGCGGCCCTGCATGTCCACCTGACATGCCAGAACCGTATCGATGCGCCCCTCGGCCACATCCTTTTTGAGATCGTCGAACGTATAGCTAGTGCTCATGATTGATCCGCCTGGACGTTGGAGTGTGAACATCGGCCAGCAAAGCGACGTTGCCTGCGGGAGCAACCGCGGCTGCGTTCGTTGACCGGTGAGCGGGGCCGCACATCCGCGGCCCCTTTGGTTTTATGGTCGCTGGCCTTCGCTCAGCTCTCGCCGACAGCCGCTTCGGCCGCCGCGATGTCGGCCTTGCGCTTGGCGATCGCATCGCCGATCGGCGGTCCCTTGAAGCGGCGGCGTTCGAAGCCGAACCAGACGATCGCCGTCAAGATGAGGAATCCGACGGTAATGATGCCGGCCCAATCATTCGGCGGCTGGATGCCGAGAATGAAGATGACGATCATCGAGATGATGGTCAGGACCGCGAAGAGCTTGAACAGGCCTTCGCCGAGGTTCCACGGACCCATCTTGTCCCACTTCGCCGTTCCCCAGGCGAAAAGGCCGAGCGTGATCGGGATCGCGAAGGAGAAGAACAGGAAGATGACGGTGCACGAAACGACGATGGTGTAGACCGGCGTATCGCCGATCGAGACCAGCGACGAGCCCCAGACGAACAGCACGGAAAGGACGGAACCGGTCCAGATCGCGGCAACCGGCGTACGGTATTTCGGGCTGACCTTGGAGAGCGCCTTCGATGCCGGCAAGCCGCCGTCACGCGAGAAGGCAAAGATCATGCGCGAGACCGACGTCACCGTCGCAAGACCGCACAGCCACTGGCTGACGAAGATCAGGAAATAGAGGATATCCTTGACGATCGGGTTCACCTGAGCGTCCATCGCCCAGAAGAAGACGTTCCAGCCCTGCTTGGCGGCATCGTCCATGTTCGGCAGCATCAGGACGAACGAGCACAGCATGATATAGCCGAACAGAGCCGACCAGAGGACCGAGGAGACCATGCCGCGCGGCACGGAATGGGCAGCCTTCACGGTCTCTTCCGAGGTATGCGCGGAGGCGTCGTAGCCGGTGATCGTATAGATCGGCAGCAGCAGGCCGAGGGCGAAGACCCAGAAGGTGGAAACCTGCGGCCAGACGGGCGCTCCCGTTGCCGAGCCGTCGGCGGCGATGGTCGCGATGCCGGAATAGTTGGTGAAGGTGAACAGCCGCGCGATATCATAGGATGGCGCTGCCAGGAGGCACACGACCGCCAATGCGATCGAGGTCGCAAAGATCAGATAACCGGAAAAGTCGGTCAGCTTCGCCGTCAGGCCGATGCCCATATGGTTCACCAATGCCTGAAGGCCGGTGATCACCACCAGGAAGATGATGCGCACGACCGTCGTGTCGACCAGGCCGAAATAGCCGCCGAAGGCACCGAGGAAGAAATAATAGGTGCCGACGTTGATGGCGCCGAGAACGGTGACGAGGCCGAGGAGATTGAACCAGGCCGTCAGCCAGCCGGTGAAGCGGTTACCGAGGATCGAGCCCCAGTGATAAAGCCCGCCCGCCGTCGGATAGGCCGAACTGATCTGTGCCATCGCCACGGCGAAAACCAGCGAAATGAAGCAGCCGAGCGGCCAGCCGATGCCGATCGCGGCACCGCCCGCACCCGACGTCGCCTGGGCGAGCGAATTGATGCCACCTGAAAGAATGCAAATAATCGAGAAGGATACAGCGAAATTCGAGAACGAGCTCATGCGCCGCTCCAGCTCCTGAGCATAGCCCATGGAGTGGAGGATGTGGATGTCCTGCTTCTTGTCCAACTCTGAGTAATCAGACATGTCATTCCCCCTAAATCCAATCGCTCGCGGAATTGCGGGCGACCATATGTCATGTGGGCCGCCGGCTCTTGCCGTACGGCCCGATCGCAGTGAAACTGCTCCCCGGGGTCTTTTCTTCTTTATCAGGCGTCCAGACTGCTCTGGATAAGCCCTGTCAGATAATCGGCCATGACCCCTTGGCCGACGTCATCCACGACGAGGTCGTTGCGGACCTCGATCATTACGTTATGCAAACCATTGGCGATCCCATGCAGCTTCAGCGTATGGGTGACGCCGTCCTCAGGCCCGTAGGGCTGATTGCGCTCGGTGCGGTAAAGCGGCGCTTCGGCTGCCGCGTCCAGCATGCGATCGGCCATCCAGCGATCGTCATCATGCAATATGCCAAGCTCCACCGCACGCGGCTTGCCATTATAGACCGGCGTGAAACTGTGGATCGTGACGATCACCGTTTCCCGCCCCCTCGCCGCCCGATCCTTGAGAAGGGCCTCGATGCGCCCATGGAACGGCAAATAGAGCGCCTGGGTGCGGGCTTGCCGGTCAGCGGGCTGAAGATGCTGGTTGCCCGGAATCGCATAGATCTCGCTGGTTTCCGGCATGGCGCCGGGGCTTTCCGGCGGCCGGTTGCAATCATAGATCAGGCGGGAGAATC
>JASGEG010000465.1:0-14201 GCA_047606605.1 Rhizobium sp. | reverse complement strand
TCATGGCGGAAAACCAGGCGGCGCTGACCAGCATGTTCTTCAGCGATCCCAAGGGCACGGACTATTCGCTGCTGTCGCGACGCGGCTGGAAGTGCAGTGCTGATCCCGTCCGAAACAGCGAGGAATGCCCGCACGACGAAAAAACGATAGCGCCGTCTTTGGCGCCGATTTTTTCAGGCTCGTGAAATGTTGCGCCGCTATGGTCGCCTTAACTTCGCAAGCGCGGCACCCAGGGATCGGATGTTGTTAAAGTGTTAGGCGTAAAGACATCTTCCTCTACCCGGCTGCTGGCCTCGACCGGGATCGGTCTGCTGACCATATGCGCAACCGGTGCGTTTCCCACATCGTCCATGGCGCAGGAGGCCACGAGCTCCACATCCAAAACCTGGGTCGTGACGCTCGGCGCCACGGTCGAATACGGCCCCACCTATGAGGGATCGAGGCACTACTCCTTCAGCGCCTTGCCGTCGTTCGACTTTCATCGCTTCGGGGAGACCCCTGAATACAGCGCGCCGGACGATAATTTCGACTATACGCTCATCGATCTCGGCCGCCTCGAAATCGGTCCCGTGGTCGGCTTGCGGGACGATCGTCTCGATCTCAACAATCTGCATCTGCAGAGCGAGCGCCACGTGCGCTGGAATTTCGATGCCGGCGGCTTCGCGCAATATTGGCTGATGGAAAACCAGCTTCGGTCTCGGATGGAAGTGCGCCAATCGCTTTGGGGCGGCGACGGCCTGGTTGCCGATCTCGCGCTCGACTGGTTTCAGCCCATCGGCGACAAGCTGGTTCTGTCCGCCGGGCCGCGCCTGTCACTGGCCGACTCCACCTACATGCGCAGCAATTTCGGCATCTCGGCCAGCCACGCCGCGAAAAATGGTCATGTCAGCGCCTTCGACGCCGGCGGCGGCCTGAAATCCGTCGGTTTCACGGTGGCCGCGACCTATACGATATCGCCGGAGTGGAGCGTGCAGCTCTACGAGAAATATAACCGCTTGGTGGGCGACGCCGCCGACAGCCCGATCACCTCGCAGTTCGGCTCACCCAACCAGAATATTATCGGCTTTACCCTCAACAGAAGCTTCAACATCAACTTTTGAAGCTTGCCGCGTTTCGTTTTCGGCAATGTAGTTGCGCGTCAGCGGGGTGATGTCGTTGCGCTTGGCGATCTGGATCTGGAAGACGACGAGGTCCTCGTAGCGGAAGGCGGCCTCGGCGGTCGAAAGATAATATTCCCACATGCGACAGAAGCGTTCGCTATAGAGCGTAGCCGCTTCGGTCCAGCGCGCCATGAAGCGCGCGCGCCAGCTGGCGAGCGTCTGGGCATAATGCAGGCGCAGCACTTCGATATCGGTGATCGTCAGGCCCGCCGCCTCGATCTCCGGCACGATTTCCGAAAGAGCGGGAATATAGCCGCCCGGGAAGATGTATTTGTCGAGCCAGGGTGTGGTGAAACCGGGCGTCGCCGAACAGCCGATGGTGTGCAGCACCATGATCCCGTCATCCTCCAGCAGGGCTGCGCATTTGCGGAAGAAGGCCCGGTAGGACGCAAGCCCGACATGCTCGAACATGCCGACCGAGACGATCCTGTCGAAGCGGCCGGTCAGGTTGCGATAGTCCTGAAGCGCGAATTGCACCTCCGCCTGCCTCCCGCCGATATCGTCCGGCACCCGCCTGCAGGCATAGGCGTGCTGCTCTTCCGACAAGGTGACGCCGAGGACATAGCCGCCGGGCGCCTGTTCGGCCAGATGCAGCGCCAGCCCGCCCCAGCCGCAGCCTATGTCGAGAATGCTGTTGTCCGGCTCGATCAAAAGCTTGGCGGCCAGGTGCCGCTTCTTGGCGAGTTGCGCCTCTTCCAGCGATTGGCCCGGATGCTCGAAATAGGCACAGGAATATTGCCGGTCCGCATCGAGGAACAGCGCGTAAAGCTGTCCGTCGAGATCGTAATGATGGGCGACATTGGCCTTGGAGCGTCCCGGCAGATTGCGATGGCGGAAGATCCGCAGCCGCGTGCGGACATGATCGATGAGACGGGCGATCAGCGGATGCGTACTGTTCTGCGCCTCCCGCAGCATCATCGCCACGAACGCATAGAGCGTGCCCTTCTCCATCCGGAAACGGCCGTCCATATAGAGCTCGCCGAGCCTGAGATCGGCGTCAATCAGGAAGGCCCATTGCGCCCGAGTGTCGATGAAGCGGACATGCACGGGCTCGCCGCTGCCATCGCCGAAGGTCAGCACACGGCCGCTCGCCGTCGTCACCGCCAGCGAGCCGCGCGTCACGATATGCGTCAGCGCCCGCCGCAAGATCCGGTCGGCGAGGCCGAGCCCTGCATTTTCATCCCGAGACCGGGCTTCAGCCTGCAATCCTGACATCATCGATCCTTCCCGCCGCCGCCTTGCAGCGAACCACGCTCCCTGTCCCAGCCGTCATTGTCCGCCGTCTCGCCGGAGGCGCCGGCAATCATCCAGACGCCGGCCAGAATGAGGCCGCTTCCAATGACCTGCAGCGCGACGACCGGCTCGCCGAAGACGAACCAGCCGGTGGCGATGATCAGCACATAGCTGATGCCGGACAGCGGAAAGGCCCGGCTGAGATCGAGCTCGGACAGCACGCTCATCCAGATGAAGAAACAGGCGATCTCGATGGCGATCGCCGCCAGAATCCAGGGCGACGTCATCGCCTGCCCAAGCCAGCCAAAGCCCGTCGGGTCGCTGAGTTGCTCGGCGCCATGCTTGATGAAGAACTGGAACAGCGTATTCAGCAGCGGCACAGCCAGCCATGACAGACGCATCGGCATCACGAGACCGCCTCATCCGTGGAAAACAGGGGCGAGACCATCCGCAGAATCTTCTGCAGCAGCGGATTGCGATGGCGGAAGAACATCGCATTGGCGGTGAGCCGGCTGCCGAGCCGCAGCTTGTTCTCGTAATAGGCCTGGCCGCTCTGGTAGCGGCCGATGCCGTGGGACAGGCAATAGCGCAGATTGGTGAACCAGCTCAGGAAATAGAGATTGTAGGGACGCCCCCGCTCGCCATCCATGCAGAAGAACTTGTCGATGGCGACGCGCTTGTCATGCACGATGAGGTTGGCGGCAAGCAGCCGATCGCCCACGAAATAGAGCGCGCAGAAGGCGCGGCCGCGCATATGGGCGAGGATGCCCTCGAAATAGGCCGGCGTCAGCTCCTCGAACTGCCATTCGCTGCGGTTGCGGGTATCGTGGTAAAGCGCCATGACCTCGGGCAGGAGATCGCCGAAGTCGGTCCTGATCTCGAGCCGGACATCGGCGAAGGATTTCAGCTTGCGGCGCATGTCCTTGCGGGTTCCGGAGGACAGCCGGGCGAGATAGTCGTCGATCGTTTTGAAGTCGATATCCATCCAGGCGGTCGGCAGGCCGCCGATCGTGGCATAGCCGCGCGCCGCAAGCCGGTCGCCGAACTCGGCCGAAACCGGAGCCGGGATATCCTTGAGGCCCATCAGCGCGCAGTCTTCCGTTGCCGCCAGTTCCTCGAAGAAGGACAGCAATTCGCAAAACAGCGTGTCGCGACGGTCAGCCGCCACATCCGGATGGAAGCCGATGAGGCCCGTTTCCGTGCAGGGCGAGCCGAGGCAGGCCAGGCGCAATGTCAGAAAACCGGGAAAACGCCGGCGCAGGCCGCGCACGGCCCTGCGCAGCCGGCCGTCTTCCAGGGTCGTGTCCAGGGCGTAACGGCAGAGGAATGCCGGCATGATGGCGCTCATCCGCCCATCCTCGGCGATGGTGATATAGCGCCATTCGAAACCCTCGATGCCGGCCTCCTCGATGGCGAGCAGGCAGTCATAATCCTCGACCTGATCGTGAAAGCAGGCGTTCCAGGCATCGCGGCCGATGGCGCGGATGCTGAAATGCACCTCGGCAACGGGGTCGTGCACCGGCTCGGGCAAGGGTGGTCTAGGCAAGGGCTTCAGCATGGCTTGCCTCAAAGAAATCCGCGGTGAAATCCGCCACCTGCCGATGCTGCCGGTCGACATGGATCATGTGATAGCTGTCCTTGATCCACCGGAGCTCGTGCGGGCCGCCGATATGGTCGGAAATGTAACGCGCATGCCGGGGGCTGCTGAGATCGTCGTCCTCGGCATGCAGGATCAGCGTCGGCGTGCGCATCTGCGGCAGCCTGCCTCTCAGCGCCTTGCCCAGCCGATGCATTTCGACCAGCCCCCTGCCGGGAAATTTCTCCAGAATGCCTTCCCCGGCCATGCCCCCGACCAGCCGGCGCATGCGCTCGTCCTTGATGCCGAGGGAGGCGGTTTCACGGAAGTTCAGCCGGTCAAGAAAGGGAATGCGCGACAGCCAGCCGATCTGTGAGGACAGCAGCGGATAGTAGAAGGGAACGTCCCAGCCGTCGTAGTGAAAGCAGGGCGAATAGATGGCGACGGCATGGATCGTCTCCGGCCGCGTCTCGGCCGCCAGCATCGAAAGCTTGCCGCCGACGCAGATGCCGGCCGCAAAGACCTCCTGCGTCCTGCCCGCCAGAAACTCCGCCGCCTGCACGACGCTCTCCAGCCAGTCCTCCCAGCGCGAGCGCCGCAGCGTGCCTTCATCGATGCCATGGCCGGCCAAGAGCGGCGCATGGACGCTGTAGCCCTTGCGATTGAGATGACGGGCGACCAGCTTCATTTCCGCCGGCGCTCCGGTCAGTCCGTGAACCAGGAGGACACCCTTGCCGTTGGTGCCCTCCATGAAAAAGCTCAATCCGTCAGCCTTCATGGGAAAGCTCCGTTTCCCGGTCTTCCCTGGCCTGGTTTTCCTTGGCCCAGTTTTCCTTAGCCATGAAGCCGAGCGCGTGGCAGGTGCTGATCACATGCGTGCCGGCCTTTTCCTGCTCGTCCCTGATCTGCTCGTGCAGCGCCTGCAGCTTCGTCCAGTGGGTGCGCGGCCGGTAATGATGCTCTGCGTGATAGCCGTTGCCGAACCAGAGCCAGTTGTAGAACGACTTGTGGCTGGAAACGCCCCAGGCGATCGGCTCGTCCGGGTCGCCGTGCAGATGCTCGTAATAGCCGTTCAGCGACGACAGGCAGTTGCCGAGATAATAGAAGGGCAGAAAGAACAGCACGGCCTTCCAGTCGTAGACCAATGCCAGCAGCGCGAGGCCGAGAAAGAAGAACAGCTCGAACCGGCCCCATTTGGCGTCGAAGGGACGCCGGCGCGCGATCGCCTCATGGATATCGCCGAGACTGTCGCGGAAGAAGCTCAGGAACGTATAGGACCAGACATTCTCCGGCTGGCCGTCCCGGCCGTGGCGGTAGATCGACAGCAGGTCGATCGTGTCGCCCTTGTCGTCCGGCCGGTCGCTGTTGCCGGAATGATGGCGCATATGCACCCAATGATAATAGGTCTGCGAAAAACCGATCGCGGCCGATTCCAGCAGGCTGAAGCCGTAGTTCATCCAGCGCGGCTTGAAATAGGGCGTGTGGATGAAGTTATGGGATATGCTGTTGATGTTCCACGAGATCGACACGGCATAGAGGCCGCCTAAGATCGCGGAGAGCCACAGGGGCCGGCTCTCGAAACCGGCGATCAGATAGATGTCGAAGGCGAGATGCGCGACGGCGGCCAGGACCGGCGCCAGATCCCACCTGGTATGAGCGAAGATTTTCATAGTCCGGTTACTCCCACGCAGGCCACGCCGGCCGTCACCAGGAACACGCCTGTCGCGTGGCGGAGATTGATGTTTTCCTTGAAGATCGCCGCCCCGGCCAGGACGATGACGACATAGCTCAGCGCCATCAGCGGAAAGGCGAGAGACAGGGGAACCCGCTCGAGCACGGCGGTCCAGGCCAACAGTTCCACCGCCCAGAACAGGATGCCGAGCCATGTGACCGGCCTTGCCAGCGCCCGGTGCAACCCGCCCTGTTGCGCCGCCTGCTTGAAACAGACCTCGCGCGCCGTTTCCGCCAGCACGCAGAAGAGGATGAGGCCCAGCATGGGCAGTGTCAGGCTGCCGCTCATGCCATGTACTCCGACAATACTTCGAGCAGGGCATGGTTCGCGGCGCTGTTGATGTTCCTCGCCACCTCGGGCTTCGGCCGGCTCCGCGGCTGGTCGATCAGGATCTCCGCCTTTTTCATGAGCCGGGTGCGAAGATCGCCGGCAAAGCTCGGCGCGGAATAATCGCCGATGACGTCGGCGCCGATGATGCGGTGGCGGTTGCCGATCTCGCTGATCAAGGACAGGAGATAGGGCAGCCGCATGCGGCCCTGATCCCAATTGGTGACGGCATCGTCGCCAGCCAGCACATCCTTGTCGATCGTCAGATACACGGCCTCGGTCTGAATCCGGCTCAGCATCCGGTCGATGAAATTCTCCTCGCCGATCTTGGCGATGGATTTCCAGTGCAGCGCGCCCTGGTCCTGGCGATGGCTGGCGCCGGTGCCGTAGTCGGCAAGCACCCGGCTCGGCGGATGCTCGTAGGGATAAAGCTCCAGCCGTCCCTCGCCCAGCCAATGCAGGTTGGCGCCCTTGCGCTCGGGATTGCGAAGATCGTGGCTGCAAACGCCGATGGTGATCACCTTCTGGATATTGGCATTGTCAAGCGCGCTGTTGATCCAGGAGCCGCAATGCATGCCGCCGTCGAAGGTGACCCAGTCGGGATGATTGTCGAAATGGATGAGCGTCGCCGCGGCGGCATGCCGTTCCAGCGCCGCGTCGAGCAGCAGCGCCGTCACATGATGGAAATCGCCCGAGCCCATGAAGCAGAGCTGCGGCTCCCTGCCGACCGTGGGCATGGTGCGGGCGATGTTCCGGCCGAGTTCGGCAAGCGCTTTCTGCTTGCTCCAGAGCCGGATCGCATTGCCGGCCCCCTTGTCGGAATATTGGCACGCGCCTGCAAACCTGCAGGCGCGCAGAAAGTCCGGCTGCAACTCCAGCGCATCGTCGAAATGGAGGAGAAGAAGCCGCACCGTCTCACCTCCGGGCCGCGCGCGTCAGGAGCTGGTCGAGCAGCGCGAGCGCCAGGTCGATCTCTTCGCGGGTGATCAGCAGGTTGGGCGCGAAGGTGATGACGTTCTTGTGGTAGCCGCCGACGTCGAGGACGAGGCCGTATATCTTGGCGCCGACCTGCAGGTCGCCCTTCATGCCTTCGTCGCAGAGCCAGTCCATCGTCGCCTTGTCCGGCGTGTAGCTGTCGTCCTTGCAGATTTCCATGCGCAGGGCCAGACCCAGCCCGTCGACCTCGCCGACGATGGCATGGCGCTTCTGCAACTGCTTCAGCCCGTCGAGGAAATAGGCGCCCTTGGCCATGACGGCCGCACCGAAATCCTCCCCTTCCAGCATCTTCATCGTTTCGAGAGCCACGGCCGTCCCCATCGGATTGCTGGCGAATGTCGAATGCGTGGACCCCGGCGGGAAGATCGTCGGGTTGATCATCTCTTCCCTTGCCCAGACGCCGGACAGCGGATTGAGGCCGTTGGTGATCGCCTTGCCGAAGACCAGCGCATCGGGAGAGACGCCGAAATGCTCGATCGACCAGAGCTTGCCGGTGCGGTAGACGCCCATCTGGATCTCGTCGACGACGAGCAGGATGCCGTACTGATCCAGCACCTTCTTGAGCTCGATGAAAAAGTTCATCGGCGGGATGACATAGCCGCCAGTGCCCTGGATCGGCTCGACATAGAAGGCGGCATATTCGGCCTTGCCGGCCTTCGGGTCCCAGACGCCGTTATATTCGCTCTCGAACAGGCGGGCGAATTTCTGGACGCAATAATGCCCGTATTCCTCCTTCGACATGCCCTTCGGGCCGCGGAAGTGATAGGGAAACTCGATGAACTGCGCCCGCTCGCCGAAATGGCCGTAGCGGCGGCGATAGCGGTAGCTCGAGGTGATGGCCGAAGCGCCGAGGGTGCGGCCGTGATAGCCGCCCTCGAAGGCGAACATCAGGCTCTTGCCGCCGGTGTAGTTGCGCACCAGCTTCAGCGAATCCTCGACGGCCTGCGAACCGCCGACGTTGAAGTGAACGCGCCCCTTGTGCCCGAACTTGCGCTCGGCATCCTGGGCGATCATCGCTGCCAGCTCCACCTTCTCGCGATGCAGATATTGCGAGGCGACCTGCGGCAGCCGGTCGAGCTGGCGATGGGCGGCGGCATTCAGGCGCTCGTTGCGATAGCCGAAATTGACGGCCGAATACCACATCTGCAGATCGAGGAACGGCGTGCCGGTCCGGTCGTAGACGAAGGAGCCTTCGCATTCCTCGAAGAATTTCGGCTCCGCCGTGTAGTGGACGGTATCGCCATGCGAGCAATAGGCCTCCTCGAGGAGACGCAGCTCGGCTTCCGAGCGGATCGGCGATAGCGTCTCGTCACTGAAGGCTTCGATTACATTGGTTTTCATTCATGCCTCACGGGTTCATGCGGTCTTGGAATGCAGCAATGCGTGCGGTTGGCGCACCATGCCGGGAAGGATGGACTTCATCTTGGGAAGCAGGTCGGAGAAATCCTTGAAGCCGACGAAGGGGATGCCGCGTTCGCCGCAATAATCGGCGAGCTTGGCCTTGGCGAAGACGAGGTCGACCGTATCGGCGACACAGAAATCGCTTCGCCCATCGCCGATGTAGATCCTGAGCTCGTCGCCCGCGACAACCCGGCATTTGCAGACGCCAGAACCGGACATGCAGCCGGCTGCCGTGGGGGACGGAAGCAGAGAATAGGACATTTGGTTCTGGGCGAAGCGATGGGTCAGAACATTGGCGACCACGGGCAGATCGCGGATGCCGTGACGCGCGAGAATATGACGGATGAAATAATCGACGCCGTCGCTGACGACGGTCACCGGCAGGCGGTTGCCGCGGCAATAGGAGAGGAAATCGGCAAAGCCGGGATCGACGCGCACCGTATCGAGAAGCGCCTCCAGATCCGGGCGGCTCGCCTGCACAAGGGCGATCTGCCGGCGCATGCATTCGCCCGAGCCGATCAGCCCCTGCTTCCACAGCCGCTCGATGTCTTCCCATTCCGACCCGGCGAAACGGGATAACACCATATCCGTCGCGTCTTCGATGGAGATCGTTCCATCAAAATCGCAAAACACCTGCATGACACGCCCTTTCGCTGATCCTTGAGTTGCGTTTAGCAACCCTGAATGAGCCAGGCATGAGGGGAGGATGATCCGAAAATGAAAACGGCGCCGCCGCCGGTTATTCCTGCCGGGGCAATCGCAGGTCGACACGCAGACCCGTTCCCCAGGCCGGCGTTGACAGCTTTATCGTCGCGGCAAGGCGATCGGCTGTGTCGGCAACGATCGCAAGCCCGAGACCGCTGCCTTCGGTATGCAGCGTATCGAGGCGGTAAAAGCGCTGGAAGACGGCCTCGCGTTCATTAAGAGGAATCCCCGGCCCGCTGTCGCTGATCGATACCCGCCAGAAGTCGCCTTCCGGCGTGACGGAAACCTCGATCCGGCCGGCAAGCGGCGTATATTTGATCGCATTGTCCATCAGGTTGCTGATCATCAGCCGCAGCAGCGACTCGTCCGTCTCGACCTGCGCCGCCTCGTCACCTTCCAGCATGACATCGAGCTTGCGGCTGGTGATGATGTTGCCGAACTCGGCCAGCACCGACGCCACCATATGATAGAGCGGCACGGGCGTGGGATTCAGCGGATGATGGCTGACCCTGGCGAGCTTCAGCAACTGCTCGATCAGATGCGTGGCGCGATTGTTGCTCGCCACCAGATCGGCGATGATCGCCTGCCGTTCCTGCTCGCTGTCGCTGTTGCCGAGCATCTGCAGCAGCAGCTTGACGCTTGCTTGCGGGGTGCGCAGCTGATGCGCCGCCAGATCGGAGAAACGCCGCTCCAGCGTCAACGAATGGCCGAGCTTGCCGAGAAGCTGGTTGATCGAGCGGCCGAGCGGCAGAAGGTCTCTCGGCAGGGCTTCGACCGGAATGGCGGAGAGATCGTCAGGAGACCGGGTGCGGATCTGGCGCACCAATCCGTGAATCGTCCGCAGGCCGCTGTTGATGCCGAGCCAGATCAGAAAACCGATGACCGGCACGAGCACCAGCAGCGGGAAAAACAGATTGAGCACGATATTGGAAACCAGCGTCTCGCGAAGGGCGATCTTCTCGCCGACCTCCATGACGATCGTCGTATCCGGTATCGGCAGCGAATAGAGGCGCCATTCCTCGCCGCGATAGGTCAGCGTGGTGAAGCCGACCTTCTGCTGCGGCACGTCGTCCAGGAATGCCGTGCTGCTGTAGAAGCGGATCTTGCCGTTGTCCCAGGCGCGGAACATGTGGGCATCGGCATAGTCGTCGGCGTCCTCGTTGAAGGCGAGCTGGTTGTCCATGTTGAAATCGATGTCGTCGATCTGCCTCGGGGCGCGGTCGGGCTCGCGCTCCAGCGGCCGGCGCAGCAGGCCCCAGATGATATTCGCGTCGTTGATGAGCTGGGCATCGTAGATATTGTCGATTTCGCGCGTCGCGCTGTTGAAGGCGAAGGCGCCGATCACCACGATCGTCACCACCACCACCGGCGCGATCCGGAGGAAGAGCTTGCGGGTGAGGGTGGAGTTGTTCATCGCTCGATCATGTAGCCGACGCCGCGGATCGACTTGATGAAATCGCTGCCGAGCTTCTTGCGCAGATTGTAGATCGTCACCTCGATCGTATTGCTCTCGACCGCGCTGTCGGCATCGTAGAGCGCATATTCGATATCGTTCTTGGTCACGTAGCGGCCGCTGCGCTCCATCAGGAGCTTCAGCAGATGGAATTCCTTGGCCGTGGTGTGCACCTGCGCATCGCCCCTACGCACGACCATCGCCGACGGATCGATCTCGACATCCGCGCAGCGGATCAGGCTTTCGGTGCGCCCGTCGCGGCGGCGGATCAGCGCCCGGAGACGGGCGAGCAGCTCGTCGAGATCGAATGGCTTGACCAGGTAATCGTCCGCCCCTTCGTCCAGCCCCTCGACCTTCTGGCGCACGGCGTCGAGCGCGGTCAGCAGCAGCACCGGCACCGAATTGCCCCGCTGGCGTATGCCCCGCAACACCTCCATGCCGCTCAACCGCGGCAGGTTGATGTCGAGGACGACGGCCGCGAAATCCGAATGCCGGGCGGCCTCCAGGCCGGACTCGCCGTCGCGCATCCAGTCGACGCCATAGGCATGCTTTTCCAGGGCCTTCTTCAGGGATGACCCGAGAATATTGTCGTCTTCAACAAGCAGAACACGCACGATCGATCTCGCTTCGCCGGTGATTGTGTTGCCCATGTGGGCCGCAATTGAAGCGGCCTTGTGGCAAATCCCGATGCGGAAGTCTGCCGGATATGATCGCTGCGGGCAATGTGGGAGCGAAGGCCGATCACAGAAATGATCCCGCCTTGGAAGACGAGCCGCTCTGGGCGCGCCCGCGCAAATTCCGCATCGCGGTCTCGAGCGCGGCGAATATCCGCGGATCGGCCGATTGCGCCACGTTGAAGCGCAGGAAGCTGCCGGCGCTGTCCATCTGGCTGAAGGCATTGCCGGGCGCCAGGATGACGCCCTCGGCCAGGCAGGTGCGGGCGACCGCGGCCGCTTCGATGCCCTCCGGCAGCCGGCACCAGACGAACATGCCGGCCTGCGGCTTCAGCCATGGCACGATGCCGATCGCCTCCAGGCGCGGAGTGGTCTCGCCCATCGCCTTGGCAAGCCGCACCCGCAAACCCTCCATATGCTTGCGATAGCCGCCGTCCTTCAAAGCCGAGAACAGGAGTTCCGGCGCCAGCTGGCCGCTGCTGAAATTGGTGGCGACCTTCAGATCGACCAGCCCGTCGATCCAGTCCGGCCGCGCGGCGATGAAACCGCAGCGCACCGAGGCCGACAGCGTCTTGGAGAAGCTGCCGATATGGATGACCCGGTCGAGCCCGTCATAGGCGGCAAGCCGCGGCGCCGGCGTCTGCTCGAAATCCGCGAAAATATCGTCCTCGACGATGATCAGGTCCGAGGCATCGGCGAGTTTCAGCAGGCGATGCGCCGTCACCGGCGACAGGGTCGCGCCGGTCGGATTGTGAATGGCGGAATTGGTGATGTAGAGCCGCGGCTTGTGCCGTTCCAGCGCCTGGCCGAACAGTTCGATATCCGGTCCGTTCGGCGTATAGGGCACGCTGACGATATTGGCCCGATGCGCCCGCAAGAGGGCGAGAAAATTGAAATAGCAGGGATCGTCGACCAGCACGGTATCGCCGGGTTCGATCAGGAAGCGGCAGATGAGATCGATCGCCTGCGTGCCGGATTCCACCAGCACGATCTGGTCCGGCGATGCGACGATGCCGTGCTCGCCCATGCGCCGTGCCAGAAGCTGGCGCAACGGCGGCAGGCCGAGCTGCGTGCCGTAATTGGCGAGCATGCCGTGACCGGCGGTGCGCGCCAGCGTCCGCATCGCGCGCCGCAGTGCCGCCTCCGGCATCCAGGAGGGCGGCAGCCAGCCGCAGCCTGGCTTCGGCACGTCGTCGCCCGTTTCCAGCGATTGCCGGGCAATGCGCAGCGGATCGACATCGCGCTCCAGCCTGGGGCCGATGTCGGACAGCGACAGCGGCGCAAGCGGCCCGCAGACATAGAAGCCCGAACCCGGCCGCGCGCGGATCATGCCCTCGGCCGCCAGCCGCTCATAGGCTTCGACCACGGTGGAGACGGATACCTGCATGGTCTTGGCGAAGCTGCGCACCGACGGCAGCCGCGCGCCCGGCGCCAGGCTGCGCGCGGCGATGCGATCGGCAATCGCCGCCATCACGCCTTCGATGCGCGTCCCGCCCTTTTCGCCTGTCGTCAGCAAATCGCCCATCCGTACCGCCCCACATACCATAACAGTTCATGTAAATTGTACTGTACCGTCTCTGGTTTGGCCAGCCGACTTCGCCGATATCGCCTATGAAAATCAGGAGTATGCGCATGAACAAGACGACGAGCGGCTGGATCTATGGGCTAATAGGCGTGCTGATCTTCAGCGGATCGCTGCCGGCGACGCGGGTGGCGGTAATGGATTTCGATCCCGTTTTCCTGACGGTCGCCCGCGCCGCCATCGCCGGCATGCTGGCGCTCTGCCTGCTGTTCGCCTTTCGCGAGAAGCGGCCGGTGCGCGGCGACATCGCCCCGCTCTGCGTCGTCGCGCTCGGCTGCGTCGTCGGCTTTCCGCTGCTGACGGCGCTGGCGCTGAGGCACGTCACCTCGGCCCATTCGATCGTCTTCATCGGCCTGCTGCCGCTTGCCACCGCCATCTTCGGCGTCCTGCGCGGCGGCGAGCGGCCGAGGCTCGCCTTCTGGGTTTTTTCCGCCGTCGGCAGCGCCATCGTCTGCGGCTACGCCCTCGCCCAGGGCATCTCCGCCTCGCCGGTCGGCGACCTGCTGATGCTGGCGGCCATCCTCGTCTGCGGGCTCGGCTATGCCGAAGGAGCCGTGCTGTCGCGCCGGCTGGGCGGCTGGCAGGTGATCTCCTGGGCGCTGGTGCTGTCGCTGCCGGCCATGATCGCACTCAGTTTCGCCACCATGCCGCAAACCGTCGGCGGCATCGGCGAGCCGGCCTGGATCGGGCTCGTCTACGTCTCGCTCTTCAGCATGCTGATCGGCTTCATCTTCTGGTATCGCGGACTGGCGGAGGGCGGCATCGCCGCCGTCGGGCAGCTGCAACTGCTGCAGCCCTTCTTCGGCCTGGCGCTCGCCGCCACGCTGCTGAAGGAAAATGTCAGCTGGTCCATGTTTGCCGTTACCCTTGGCGTCGTCGCCTGCGTGATGGGCGCCAAGAAATTCGCGCGATAACCGCGTCCGGGGCGACGTATGAGACATATCTTGCTAGACTAGACTGATTGGTCTATATGATTTCAATCAGTCTAGTCGAGGAGCAAGACATGGCCACCCCGCTCGTACCGCCCTTCACCCGCGAAACCGCCATCGCCAAGGTCCGCATGGCCGAGGACGGCTGGAACAGCCGCGATCCCGAGCGCGTTTCCAAGGTCTATACGCAAGACAGCCAATGGCGGAACCGCGCCGAATTCCCGCGCGGCCGCCAGGAAATCGTCGCATTCCTCGCCCGCAAATGGGCGCGCGAGCTCGACTATCGCCTGATCAAGGAACTCTGGACTTTCGAGGGTAACCGCATCGCCGTGCGCTTTGCCTATGAATGGCGCGACGACAGCGGCCATTGGTTCCGCTCCTACGGCAACGAGAATTGGGAATTCGACGCCGACGGCTTGATGCAGCGCCGCTT
>JASGEG010000464.1:0-3899 GCA_047606605.1 Rhizobium sp. | reverse complement strand
GCACCACAAGGCCCTCTGAATTCGGCAAATTCTGGATAACTCCCCACCCGAGCGCGGCCCATGAGCCAGCCGGGTGGGGAGTTATCCAGAATTTGCCGAATTCAGAGGGCCTTGTGGTGCTTGTTCAGCTTCTTGCTCTCCTCGCTTTCGCGATGGAGGGCCGATATGGTGGATGCGACAGACACAACGAACATGATGCTGATGAAAAGCGTAAGCACCGTCAATATCGTGAACATGATCGCTCCCTTCCTCTCGTGGAACTAGCGTTCAGATCCCTTTAGTATTGGCTGGAGGCAACGAAGGGACGAGCCGAAGCAAAGGGACCATAGATCTTCGACTGGTCAGGCTTTTGATCGTAAAGAGCGATCGTTGCTGCAAGCATTCCCGAAATCATGGTCATCCACACAACGTTAATAAGGGTGATCTTGTCGGGCATACTCTGTTTCCTTCTTACTGCAATGAGCAAATCTAAGGTTCGGACTTTAACGCAGCGGCTCGTGAATGGTTCCGCTGTATGTTGAGGCCATGTCTATCAGCGTCCGCCTGAAGCGACCTTGAATGCCTCGTTCATCTGGCGTTCAGATTCGCGATGCGTTTTGCGCATGGCATTGATGATTTCTTGTGCAGAAACGCCATCGTCCTTGCCGGGGCGGCGCGTCCATTCGATTTCGTAATGGCTCGAAAACAGATGGAGGACGTGCTCGATGGCGAGAGAGCCGACAATGGCGACTGCGACGATGAGGACCAACATGGTCAGATATCCTTGAACCGGACGGGAACGGACCGGCGGGAGCCGATCCACTGTGTTGGCCCGAATAAAGCATGGTCGATCTGAAACGGCCTTGAACGCCCCATTCATCTGATATTCAGCGGCAACCGCAGGGGTGCAAATGACTTGCGGGACGGGGCTATCCATGACAAAAGGCGACGAAACCAATGAGCCAGCCCGGTATGACAACAGCCTTTTATCCCGGATCTTTCGATCCGATGACCAACGGACATCTCGATGTCCTCGTCCAGGCGCTGAATGTCGCCCCCAAGGTTATTGTCGCGATCGGCATTCATCCCGGCAAGAAGCCGCTTTTTTCCTTCGAGGAGCGGGCCGAATTGATCAAGCGGTCGCTGGCCGATGCGCTTCCGCAGAAAACGGGCGCCGTTTCCGTCGTCGCCTTCGACAATCTGGTGGTCGATGCGGCGCGCCGGCACGGCGCGAGCCTGCTGGTGCGGGGGCTGCGAGACGGCACCGATCTCGACTATGAAATGCAGATGGCCGGCATGAACCGCCAGATGGCGCCGGATATCCAAACCCTGTTTTTGCCGGCCGGCACGGCGTCGCGGCCCATAACCGCCACATTGGTGAGGCAGATCGCTTCCATGGGCGGCGATGTCAGCGCCTTCGTCCCGTCAGCGGTTCTGGAAGCCCTGACAGCCAAGTTAAAAAATCCGGCCGAATAGAAGCCGGGCTCAATCCATTTTCCGAACGGAGCACCCATGAAACTCTTTCATATCGCATTGGCGGGCGCCATCAGCCTTGCCGCCCTCGCAGGCAGTGCTATTTCGGCGGCTGCCGAAGAGCTTCTGACGATCCAGCTCAAGGACGGCCCGGTCGTCGTCCAGCTCATGCCCGACGTTGCGCCGAAGCATGTCGCGCAGATCGAGGCGCTGGCCAAGAAGGGCGCCTATGACAATGTCGCCTTCCACCGCGTCATCGACGGCTTCATGGCCCAGACCGGCGACGTCCGCTACGGCAATCTGTCGAAGGGCTACGATGCCGCCAAGGCCGGCACCGGCGGCTCCGACCTGCCGGATCTTCCGGCGGAATTCTCCAAGGTTCCGTTCAAGCGCGGCATCCTCGGCATGGCTCGGGCCCAGGACCCGAATTCCGCCAATTCGCAGTTCTTCATCATGTTCGCCGATGGCGATTTCCTGAACAACCAGTACACGGTCGTCGGCAAGGTCGTCTCCGGCATGGAATTCGTCGACAAGATCAAGCGCGGCGAGGGCCAGAACGGCGAAGTCAGCAATCCGGACCGGATGATCAAGGTCACCGTCACCAAGAAGTAAATCCGAACGCGTGATCCCCGAACGCACGACGCAGTTTGGGATTGAGACGATCATGCGCAATCAAACAGAGAAAAGAGGAAACGAACATGGCTGAGATCAAGGACCCAGAAAACACCCTCATCCTGGACACCACCAAGGGCCAGGTTGTCATTCAGCTTCTGCCGCAGGTGGCGCCGGAGCATGTCGCCCGCATCAAGGAACTCGCCCGCGAGAAGGCCTATGACGGCGTCGTCTTCCATCGCGTCATCGACGGCTTCATGGCCCAGACGGGCGATGTCGAGCACGGCAAGGTCGGCGGCAACACGGCTCGCGCCGGCACCGGCGGCTCCTCCAAGCCGGACCTGAAGGCCGAGTTTTCCGCAACGCCGCACGTTCGCGGCACCTGCTCCATGGCCCGCTCGCAGAACCCGAACTCCGCCAACTCGCAGTTCTTCATCTGCTTTACCGATGCTCCCTGGCTGAACAAGCAGTATTCGGTCTGGGGCCAGGTCATCTCCGGCATGGAGAATGTCGACCAGATCAAGCGCGGCGAGCCGGTGCGCGATCCGGATTCGATCGTCTCGGCACGGGTTGCCGCCGACGTCTGATCGTGATTATTCCTGAAACCCGCCTCTTGCGCCTCAGGCGCGAGGGGCGGGTTTCGCTTTGCCCGGATTGCCTGAATGCGTGTTGACCTTTTCGATTTCGACCTGCCGGACGAGCGCATCGCGCTCAGACCCGCCGAGCCGCGCGACAGCGCGCGCCTGCTCGTGGTCGATCCGAATGCCGAGACTGTCCTGAACGATCACCTGATCCGCGATTTGCCGTCCTTCCTGCGCCCAGGCGACGCCGTGGTCTTCAACGACACCAAGGTCATTCCGGCACAGCTGGAGGGCATTCGTCACCGCGAGGGCGCCCCCGGCCAGCAGGTCTCGGCAACGCTGCACATGCGCGCCGCGCCCGATCGCTGGAAAGCCTTCGCCAAGCCCGGCAAGCGCATCAAGATCGGCGACCGCATCCAGTTCGGTCACGGCGAGAATGTCTGCGTCCTCGGCTCGCTCGACGCGACCGTCGAGGAGAAGGGCGAGAGTGGCGAGATCACCCTGCGCTTCGATCTCTCCGGCCCGGCGCTGGACGAGGCGATCGCCACGGTCGGCCATATCCCGCTGCCGCCCTATATTGCCGCCAAGCGTCCGGAAGACGAGCGCGACCGCGCCGATTACCAGACGATCTATGCGCGCGAGGAGGGCGCGGTCGCAGCCCCGACCGCCGGCCTGCATTTCACCCCCTCGCTGTTTGCAGCGCTCGACGCCATGGGCGTGGAGCGGCATTTCGTGACGCTGCATGTCGGCGCCGGCACCTTCCTGCCGGTCAAGGCCGACGATACCGAAGACCACAAGATGCATTTCGAGATCGGCCATGTCGATGCGGAAACGGCTGCCAGGCTCAATGCCGTGAAGGCGAGGGGCGGGCGCATCGTCTGCGTCGGCACGACGTCACTGCGGCTGATCGAGAGTGCCGCCGACGAGGACGGCACGATCAAGCCATGGCAGGGCGCGACCGGGATATTCATTACCCCCGGCTACCGCTTCAAGGCCGTCGATCTGCTGATGACCAATTTCCACCTGCCGCGCTCGACGCTGTTCATGCTGGTCTCGGCCTTTGCCGGCCTCGATACGATGCGCGCGGCCTATACCCATGCTATCGAGACGGGCTATCGCTTCTATTCCTATGGCGATGGCAGCCTGCTCTACCGGAAAGATTGAGACGACCTGAGCGAGAGCTTTCAGTTCCAATTGAAGAAGACCGATGGCGGCGCCCGCCTCGGCGAAGTTTCCATGCCGCGCGGCACGATC
>JASGEG010000463.1:0-5686 GCA_047606605.1 Rhizobium sp. | reverse complement strand
TCAAGATCGAGCGCACGTTCCCCATCATCGCGCTTGCATATCCAATGCTGATAGAGGCAACGGGGCGCTGCCCGCCTGAGGACTTTGGCGGTCCGTGGGGATACCAGGAATTCCGCGAGGCGCTCGCCGATCCCGCTCATGAACGGCACGCCGAGCTTGTCGAATGGTCGGGCGCCAAAGACTTCGACCCAAACAATGCAGCCTTCGCTGATCTCAACAGAGCCGTGGAAAACCTGGCTGCGAAGTGGGCGCGTCGATCACGCCGCAAAGCCTGACCGCAGCAACCTCATCGCTATAGCCCGATTTGCCTAACTCGCGCGTGCTCATGCCGCGTGGCTGCTCGGATGCTTACTTTTCTTCTCGCGCTTTAGCTCTTTGATCTTGCGCATGTCGTTGCCGCAAAACCGCTGCACACTTTTGCGCGACATGCTCTAGCCGGCAGTGCCGAGCAGGGCCGGGCTCGTTGCCAGATTGTCGACAAGAACCGTCATCGCATAGCAGGCGACAAGCAGTTGAATGGCAAAGCTCAAAATCGGTCTCCAGTCCCTCGCGGCTGGGGGCCGGTTGCCCGTTGCCGCCGAGGGCTTGCCGGTTTCAACGGAGAGTGCCTCCAAGGTCTTGGCTGCCAAAGCCAGCAGCGTCAGGATGTTGAAGATGATGAATTGACGGGGGCTTGCGCCGATAGTGCGGAAAACCAGATTGCAACAGAGACAGCCGGTCCAGAGATAGACGCGCTCCTGCTTGCCGAGAAAATGCCGTATGGCCATCAGTCCGCGTGGCGTTTCGCCTGGCTTGCCCGATCTGGCATTGCTGGTTGGTTTCAAATCCGGTCTCCTTGCCCGAATCGGGCCTGAAAAAGGAAACCAGCTTTTCCGACGCGCATGTGTTGCATTGCATTGCGGCAAATTCTTTTAGTTTGCGGCGGCCTCTGCAACAAAATGCAACAAGATAAAACACCGCTTTACATTGCAAAGCTTTATCCTCGGCCCGAATTCGAACAGAGGTCGCTGGATGCTTTTTGATTCTCCCTCATCCCAACGTCAGACGGATGTCCTGATCTGCCTCGACAATCCGCGGGTCGCCACGCATATCGGCTCGGTCCTGTCGGAGCGCGGGCTGTCGGTCGCAGCTCTTCCGGCCGCGGGGATCGATGGTGCGTTCGAACCGGACGGCTATCAGGTGGTGGTGACCCACACCGCGATGATCGGGCGGGTCCGGGCGTGGTTGAAGCTGCCGGTGGTCAATCTCGAGGCCTTCATCTTCGAGCGGCCCGATCATTCTGCCACCGGAGGGCCGAAGCAGTTCGACGGCGCTGCCTTCGTCAAGCGCGTCCTGGCGGTCATCGGCGATGCCGAAAGACGCGCGCCGCAATGATGGGCACCGGACATCAGCGCATGGAACCATCCGGAGCGGTTTCCTCCCAGACAGTCTCAGAGTTGAGACATGCCCTGATCTGGCTGATGGAAGTCTCCGCAACCCTGCTGTTTGCGCTGTCAGGTTTGCTGAAGCTGTCGAAACCGATTGCATATCTCGGCAATCTGGGCGTCGGTTCGGCCGACATTCTTCCCGAATGGGCTGTCCGCATCACGGGTCTTCTCGAACTCATCTCCTCCGGCGCGCTGCTGGTGCCGGCTATGCTCGGCGTGCTGGTCGCCATCGCGCCCGTTGCCGCCGCCGCACTCCTGCTGCTTCAGACATTCGCCGTCATCATCG
This sequence comes from Rhizobium sp., assembly GCA_047606605.1. GTDB lineage: Bacteria > Pseudomonadota > Alphaproteobacteria > Rhizobiales > Rhizobiaceae > Rhizobium. The sequence continues at coordinate 3,973 of JASGEG010000463.1, read as the reverse complement.
CCGCGTTGCATTCCGGCGCCGGCCACGCGCTGGCGCTCAATATCGTCCTGCTCGGCTGCCTGGCCGTGGTGGCCCGGCACCGCTGCAAGGCGATGCACTGAGGGCCGGGCGTTCCGGCCTATTGTTTTGACGCGATTGCGGACGGAAATCCGCTGCGCACTTGTCCTGGAATTGCTCTACAGACGTTGCTGGCTGGCCTTGTCGAAAAAGTGGACATTGGGCGACTTGAGCGACAGCTTGATCGTCTGGTTCGGCGTCAATTCGGCACGCTCGCGCATGACCCAGGTCAGTTCGCGGCCTTCGAGATCGAGCGCGACATGGGTCTCCGATCCCGTCGGCTCAATAACGGTGACCGTGGCCGGCACGCCGCCGTCGCTTGCAAAGGATATGTCCTCGGGGCGGATGCCGAGGATGACCTCCTTGCCATCAGCCTGGTCCGGAGCCGCCAACAGGTCGATCGCGGTGCCGCTCGGCAGCAGCAGTTTTGGCGCCGCACCGCCCATCAGCCTGCCTTCGAGGAAATTCATCGCCGGCGATCCGAGAAAGCCCGCCACGAAGACGTTCCTCGGCCGGTCGTAGAGTTCCAGCGGCGTTCCGATCTGCTCGACCTTGCCGCCCTGCAGCACGACGATCTTGTCGGCCATGGTCATGGCCTCGATCTGGTCGTGCGTGACATAGACGATCGTCGTCTTCAGCCGCTGATGCAGCGCCTTGATCTCGGCGCGCATCTTGACGCGCAATTTGGCATCGAGGTTCGATAGCGGTTCGTCGAAGAGGAAGACTTTCGGATCGCGCACGATGGCGCGGCCCATGGCGACGCGCTGGCGCTGGCCGCCGGAAAGCTGCGCGGGCTTGCGGCCGAGCAGGGGCTGCAGGCCGAGGATCTGCGCGGCCTCGCCGACCTTCCGGTCGATCTCGGCCCGCTTCGCGCCGGCAAGCTCCAGCGCAAAGCCCATGTTCTGTGCCACGGTCATCTGCGGATACAGCGCATAATTCTGGAAGACCATGGCGATGTCGCGATCCTTCGGCGGCAGATTGTTGACCACCCGCCCGCCGATCGAGATGTCGCCGCCGGTGATCTCCTCCAGTCCCGCGATCATGCGCAGAAGCGTCGACTTGCCGCAGCCGGAAGGCCCGACGAGGATGACGAACTCGCCATCCGAGATGTCGACATCGACGCCATGGATGATATCCACCGCCCCGTAGGATTTCTTGACGTTCCTGATGGTCAGTCCCGACATGCGATCTCTCCTGTAGGGCCGTTCAGCGCGTCTTGCGGACGCGCAGGGCCTGGTATGGTTTTCCGGGCAGTTCGACGCCGAAGGCCGCGTCCGGCTCGCCGCCGCGCACGATGGCGCCGTGCCGCGTCGTATGCGGGATCGGGGCGTCCACCTTCTTTGCGGGGGCGATCGTCATCTCCCAGGTGTCGATGATGTCGACATCGTAATCCGTGCCGTCCAGGGGCAGCCCTGTCGACCAGACGACGGGCTGATGCTCGCCGAGATAGATGTAGGTGACATCGGCGTCCTTTGCGCCGGAGACGCGGGTCCAGGGCCATTCGCCGGTGGCGGCGAGCGGTTCGAGCCCGTTGACGACGTCTTGTTCCAAAAGGTCGCGCAGGAAGCCGATGCGCTTCCATGCCTCGCCGCGCAATTCACCGCCCTTGGCCCACCAGATCAGGTCTTCGGGATGCGAATAGGTCTCGCCGTGGCCAGCATAGCCGCCGCGCGTCGCGGTGATCCAGAAGCGGTGCACCAGTTCCTGCGCCGTCAGGTTGCCCCAGGACTGGATGATATTGCCTTCATATTCCGGCTCGTCGTTGACGACGGGCTTGCCGTAGGCGTCGCGCCATTCCTGCGTGCGCTTGACGTCCCAGTTCTGGATGCAGGTATGCGTGACCCAGGGCTTGCGATGATCGAAATTCATCGTCGGATCGCCATTGTGGATCGACTTCAGGTGACCGTAGGGATCGTTCTCTTCCAGAATATGGAAATAGCGGTCCCACTGGGCCACCGGCTTGGTGTCGAGCAGGAAGTCGTATTCGTTGGCGAGCGCCCACCAGACATTGCGATAGGCGGCGAGGCGGGCGGCGAGATAGGCGGCATAGCGGAAATCCTGCTCGGCCGACATGTCGGCATAGCCCCAGCGGTCGTAAGGGTGGAACATGATGATGTCGGCTTCGATGCCGAGTGTGCAAAGGGCCGCGACCTGGCTCTCGAAATGGCGGAAGAGGACGGGGTTCGGCCGGTCGAAGTCCTCCTTGCCGTCGGGGCCTTTCTCGAAGCAGGGATAAAGCGGCTCGTTGACGTTGTAGGGGTAGTCCTTGGGGAAGACGCCCATGCGGATCTTGTTGAAGCGGGCCTTCTTCAGCGTTGCGAGCGTTTCGGCCTGCATGGCGAGCGGCTGATGGGTCCAGGCATAGCAGGTCGTGCCGAAGGACAGGAACGGCTTGCCGTCGGCATAGGCGAAGTGGAACTTGTTGCGCACCCGCACCGGGCCATGATTGTCCGCCGATGGCTTCGTGGCGGTGAAGGAACCGGTCTTGCCGTCGAGCGCTACGGTCTTCGAACGTGTCCTGAAAGACCATTCGCCCTCGTTGTCCGGCATGAAGCGCACGCGATAGACGCCGTCGCCGTCATAGAAGCCGGGCACGCGGATCTCGCGGCTGTGCTGGTTGAAAACGGCATCGAATGCCACATCGAGATAAGGATTGCCGCCGGACGGGCCATCGAAGGCGGCCTCGAAGACACCCCATTTTTCGACGGTTGCACTGGACATGATATTCTCCTCGAAAGACTTGCCGAATTGGTTGGCCGTATAGGTCGGTTGATCAGCCCTTGACGGCGCCGGAGGTGAGGCCGGAGACGAAGTAGCGCTGGAAGATGAGATAGACGAGCGTTGCCGGCAGCACGGTCATGACGATCGCCGCGTTAAGCTGTCCGTAGTCGTTGGAAAACTGCCCCTGGAAGGACATCAGCCCGAGCGGCAGCGTCCACATGTGCTGGTCCTGCAGCAGCACCAGCGCCATGGCGAATTCGTTCCATGTCGAAACGAAATCCAGGATCAGCAGGGCGGCGAGCACCGGCAGGCAGACCGGCAGGAAGATCCGGCGGAAGATGGTGAAATGGCTGGCGCCGTCGATGAGCGCGGCCTCGGAGAGTTCCTTCGGGATGCCCTTGAAGAAGCCGTGCAGGATGAAGACCTGGTAGGGCACGCCGAAGGCGATATAGGGCAGGATCACGCCGGGATAGGTGTCGATCAGCCCCAGCGAATTGACCAGCGTGAACAGCGGCGCCAGCATGACCTGGAAGGGGATCATCGTGCCGAAGACGACGAGCAGCAGCAGCGCCTTGCCGCTCTTCAGCGGAATCTTGGCGAGCGCATAGGCAGCCATGGCCGACAGGACGAGCCCGAGCGGCACCTTGATGACGGTGATGATGGCGCTGTTGAGGAAGGCGTTGGCGAAATTGCCGCGGCCCCAGGCGCTGGAATAGTTCCCGAAGGCCGGATTAAGCGGCGGCATGAAGGCTCCCGTCGTCGTCACGTCGGCCTGCGTCTTCAGCGAGGTGAAGACGATGAAGACGAAGGGCGCGAGCCAGATGAGCGCGACGGCGAGCAGCGCGAGCCAGAGCGCGATCAGGATCGGATCGCGCTGGCGCTTTGCCGGAGCGGTGGTCTCGAAGCCGTCAGAGACGGATGGGGTGGATGCTGCCGTCATTGTTCGGCTTCCTCATGCTTTTGCGTCCACCGCAGATAGGGGATGACGATGGCGATGGTGATCAGCAGCAGCACGACCGAGATTGCCGCGCCACGGCCGAAGTCGAAGATCTGCATCGCCTGGGTGAAGGCCCAGAGCGCCAGCATCTGCGTCGATTGCGCCGGCCCGCCGCCGGTCAGGCCATAGACGATGTCGAAGGCCTTCAGCGACGAAATGATCGACAGTACGAGGACGATGGTGATCGTCGTGCGCAGC
>JASGEG010000462.1:0-6160 GCA_047606605.1 Rhizobium sp. | reverse complement strand
GGCGATCTGATAGACCGCATCGTTCATCCAGCGGGTCTTGAAGGCCGTGCCATGACCGCATTCATGCCAACGGCTGTCGGAGGCGGAACCATAAAGCACGCCGTAGGCCAGGAAGAAGGGAATACAGAGCCAGGAGCCCCAGAAATAGATGCCAAGCCCGGCAAAGACCACCATGCTGCCCAGCCAGATGACGGTGTCGCGGATGGCCGCCTCGTCGGAGCGCTGCATCAGCGCCTTCATCTCCTTGCGGGGAATATCGGTATGATACCACTCCGCCGCCGCCAGCCCGGTTTCCACCGCCCGCTTGGCGCTTTCGCCGATGAGGCTGTAATCACGCTTGACAATCTCAGTCATCCCTACCTCCCGCGACCCCGCAAAAGGCCGGGCCGCATCTCATGTCGAAAAGAATAAAACGAGATTTCGCTTGCCTCAATCCGGCAATGATGGAATCTATCAAATCACATCATTTTCGATTGTCACGAATGATGGAATATCTCAGGGGAATCCCATGCGGCGTCCGACCATTTCCGACCTTGCCAAAGCCTCCGGCGTCAGCGTCGCGACGATCGACCGCGTGCTGAACGGGCGCCTGCCCGTGCGCGAGGAGACGGCCAAGCGTGTCTATGAGGCGGCGCAGTCGATCGGCTATCATGCCGTCGGCCTGCTGCGGCAGCGCGTCTTCGAAGACCTGCCGCGTTATCAGCTCGCCTTCCTGCTGCAGAAGCCGATGCAATCCTTCTACCAGGCCTTCGCCCGGGAGATCGAGGCGGCGGCAGCGGCCGTGACCACCGCTCGGCTGCAGGTGCAGATCGAATATCCCCCGACGTCGACACCGACCGCGATCGTCGAGCAGGTCAAGGCGCTTACGGCCCGCAATCACGCGGTTGCCATGGTGGCGCCCGACTATCCGGCCGTGGCGAATGCCGTCGAGGAACTGAAGGCAAGGGGTATTCCGGTCTTTTCGGTGCTGTCCGATTTCGCCACCAACATTCGCGCCGGCTATCTCGGCCTCGATAACCGGAAAGTCGGGCGTTCGGCGGCCTGGACGATCGCGCGCATGAGCCGCAAGCCGGGCAAGGTCGCCTGCTTCGTCGGCAGCCACCGCTTCCATGGCCATGAATTGCGCGAGATCGGCTTCCGTTCCTATTTCCGCGAGAATGCGCCCGACTTCGAGGTGCTGGATACGCTGATCAATCTGGATGCGGCGGAAATCACCCACGAGGCGACGCTGAACCTGTTGCAGAAACACCCCGATCTCATCGGCCTCTATGTCTGCGGCGGCGGCATGGAGGGCGCGATCGCGGCGCTGAGGGAAGAAAGGCGGGCCGGCGACATCGCGCTGATCGTCAACGAGCTGGTTCCCGAGAGCAAAGCCGGACTGATGGACGGAACCGTGACCATGGCGATCAGCACGCCGCTGTCGGCCCTCTGCCGCGAATTGATGACGCAGATGGTCGCCGCTATAGAAAGCGGTGGCACCCAACCAACGGCAGGACAGACCTTTTTGCCGTTCGAAATCCATATATCGGAAAATATCTGAATGATGGAATTCCATCATTCTTGCATGCCACCCTTGCTCCGGATTGAGCTCGTTTCGCCTCCTCCGGAGACAAGCATCCGATCAGCGCTCCCCTTGGCAACGGAGGCAAGGTGTCGCATTGGATCGCCGCGACAGCGATCGGTGTTGCGCGTATCGCCAAAGCAAAACAATGTAAAAGGACGTGTCTCCTGAATCACCGAGCGGAAACTTATGTCGTCTGACTTCAATGCCGAACTTCATGCCCGCCCCTCGATCTACTTCCCGGAGCCGGCCTTCGTCGAGCATATCGCGCTGAAGCCCGCGGGATCGCTTGGGCTGCATGATGCCTATTTTGTACCCGGCGACGCGGCAGAGACCGACGAGCGCGTCCGCACGCAGGTGGAGCATCATACCGAATTCGTCACCATCACGCGCGTGACGCAACTGAAGGCGGAGGTCGACGAATGGCCGGAATCCCGCCTGTCGGTCGGCGATTTCGAGGCTCTGGCGGGCATCGGCCCGTCGCAGCTCATTTGCCGGATCGGCATCCTGGTGCTGGGGCCGGCGCCAGCCGAGCTCGACCCGGTGCTGACCAAATTCGGTTTTCAGGACACGACCGCGTCGTCGATCGGCGGCGGTGCGGCGCAGGTCTGTTCCGACTTCCGCGTTCGCCCGGACCAGACCAGTCGCATCCTTCTCTTCAACAAGGATTTGAACGACTATCGCCTGGGACGAATGGTGAGACGGGTCTACGAGATCGAAACCTATCGCTCCATGGCGTTGCTCGGCCTTCCCGAGGCGCGCCGTCTCGGTCCCCTGCTCGGCAATTACGACGCCAAGCTCGTTGAACTGACCGATCGAAATCTGACCACGCCCACCACCGAACATAAGAAGCTTCTGGACGAGATATCCGTGTTATCGGCCCAGATCATCTCCGCGACGGCGGAAACGCGCAATCGCTTCGGCGCAACCGCCGCCTACGCCAAGATCGTGGAGGAACGCATTGCCGAACTTCGCGAAACGCATGTGCCCGGCTTCCAGCGGTTCGGCGTGTTCGTCGCAAGGCGGTTCAAGCCCGCCGTGCGCACCTGCGAGGCGACGGCCCTGCGCCTGGACCAGCTCTCTCACGCGACAATGCACCTGATCGACCTGCTGCAGACGCGCATTCAGGTCGAGATCGAATATCAGAACGCCACGCAGATCCAGGCGATGGCGGAGCGCGCGGCAACCCAGGTGAAGATCCAGCGGGCGGTGGAAGGCTTCTCGATCATCGCGATCAGCTACTATCTTCTGAGCCTGCTCAAGGTCGTCTTCGAAACGGCCGAACACGCCGGATATCATCTGAGCCCCGTCATCATGCTGGTTTCCATCCCGGTGGTCATTGGAGCGGTCGCCCTGACCATTCTCCGGGTGAAGCATGCACTGACAGCAGAAAGTTAGCGGTGCGGCCCATGGATATGCATCTGAACCGGCGCATACCCATAGGCCCAGGCTGGCCAGCGATCAGTCCTCATGGGCCGCAAGTTGCGCCAGCACCGCGCCGCGCCCGCGGATGCGCATGATCAGCGGCACGATCAAGGCGGCAGCGGCAAGAAGCAGAAGCACGGCCGCGATGGGCGAGGTGAAGAGGACGGTAACGTCTCCCTGACTGATGGCCAGCGCCCGGCGCAATTGCTGTTCGGCGAGCGGTCCGAGGATCAGGCCGACCACGACGGGGCGATCGGATAGCCGAACACCCGCATGGCGTAGCCCAGGACGCCGAAAGCCAACAGCATGCCGAGTTCGAAGACGGACGGATTGGCGCCGATCGTGCCGAGCGTGGCAAACAGCAGGATGCCGGCATAGAGCCACGGCTTCGGGATCGACAGAAGCCGCACCCACAGGCCGACCAGCGGCAGGTTGAGAATGAGCAGCATCAGATTGGCGATGAGCAGGCTGGCGATCAGGCCCCAGACCAGTTGGGGATTGGTCAAAAACAGCAGCGGTCCGGGCTGCAGGCCATATTGCTGGAAGCCCGCCAGCATGATCGCCGCGGTCGCCGAGGTCGGCAGACCGAGCGTCAGCAACGGCACCAGCGTTCCCGCGGCCGAGGCATTGTTGGCCGCTTCGGGACCCGCCACGCCCTCGATCGCGCCCTGGCCGAACTCTTCCGGATGCTTGCTGAGTTTCTTCTCCGCCGCATAGGACAGGAAGGTGCCGATCTCGGCGCCGCCCGCAGGCATGGCGCCGATCGGGAAGCCGATGAAGGTGCCGCGCAGCCAGGGTTTCCAGGATCGCGCCCAATCCGAGGCTGTCATCCAGACGGAGCCGCGCACCACCTTGACCTGCTCGGCAACGCGATTGCCCTGAGCGGCGATGAAGAGTGTTTCCCCGATCGCGAACATGGCGACGGCAAGCGTCGTCACCTCGACGCCGTCGAGAAGATCGGGCGCGCCGAAACTCAGCCGCGTCTGGCCGCTCAACTGGTCGATGCCGATCATGGCGAGCGCCAGACCGATGAACAGCGATGTCAGACCGCGCAGCGTCGAATCTCCGAAGGCGGACGATACGGTGACGAAGGCAAGCACCATGAGGGCGAAATATTCGCGCGGGCCGAAGACGAGGGCGAGCTTGACGATATAGGGCGCGACGAAGGCGAGCCCGATGGTGGCGATCAGGCCGGCGACGAAGGAGCCGATCGCCGCCGTTGCCAGCGCCGGACCGCCACGCCCGGCGCGCGCCATCTTGTTTCCCTCGAGCGCGGTGATGATCGAGGAACTCTCTCCCGGCGTGTTGAGCAGGATGGATGCGGTGGAGCCGCCATACATGCCGCCATAATAGATGCCGGCAAACATGATCAGCGAACCGGCGGGATCGAGCTGGAAGGTAATCGGCAAAAGCAGCGCCACGGTCAGCGCCGGACCGATGCCGGGCAGGACGCCGACCGCCGTGCCCAAAGTGACGCCGATCAGGGCATAGAGCAGGTTGATGGGCTGGGCGGCAACGGCGAGACCCTGGATGAGGAAGTCGAATGTGCTCAAAGCACCACTCCTTAGAAAAACAGGTTCTCAAGCGGACCGGCCGGCAGCGAAAGCTGCAACAGCCGTGCGAAAACCAGCCATACGGCCAGACAGAGAACGAGGCCGATGGGAAACGAGATCCAGACCTTGCGCTTGCCGAAGGCATAGGTCGTGGCGGTAAAGAGCGCGGCGGTCGCGATGGAAAATCCGGCCGTCTTCAGCAGGAGCATCTGGGCGGCAAGTCCCGCGACGATGCAGACGACCGGCCCCAGTTCCTGACGCTCGCGGACAGGAAAATCGCCGCGCCAGGCATCGACGACGGTCCAGGCGGCGAGCACCAGGAGGACGCACGCCACGGCATAGGGGAAGGTCGTCGGACCAACGGGGGAATAGTTGACCACGGCTGCGAGATGTGAGGTATCCCAGAGAATGATGCCCCCGGCAATCGCCAACCCCGCCGCCATGACAAGCGCCGCCCTGTCGGGGCGGCGCGGCGGCGATGCTTGTCTGTCGCTGCTCGTCATTGGACCAGACCGATATCCTTGAGGGTGGCTTCCGTTGCGGAGATATCCTTGGCGAGCTGCTCCTCGAAGGCCTTTCCGGAGAGATAGGTATCCTGCCAGCCCTTGGTCTTCAGCGTTTCCTGCCAGCTCGCCGAGGTCACCAGCTTCTCGATATCAGCGGAGATCGCCGCCTTCTGCTCGTCGGTGAGGCCCGGAGCTGCGGCGATCATGCGCCAGTTCTGAACGACGACATCGACACCCGCCTCCTTCAGCGTCGGACCGTCGACGCCGTCGATGCGCTTGTCGCTGGAAACGGCCAGCAGGCGCAGCGTGCCGGCCTTGATCTGGGATTCGAACTCACCGTAACCGGAGACGCCGGCCGAAACCTGGCTGCCGAGAATGGCTGCCAGCGCCTCGCCGCCGCCCGAAAAGGCGATGTAATTGATCTTCTTCGGGTCGACGCCGGCGGCCTTGGCGATCTGGCCGACGAGAATATGATCGGTGCCGCCGGCCGAGCCGCCGCCCCAGGAGACGGAACCCGGGTCCTTCTTCAAGGCTTCGATCAGATCGCCCATGGTCTTCAACGGCGACGACGCCGGGACCACGATCGCCTCATATTCGCCCGTCAGCCGCGCGACCGGCGTCACGTCCTTGAGCGTGACCGGCGCCTTGTTGTTGAGGATCGCCCCGACCATGACATAGCCCCCGACGATCAGCGCGTTCGGATTGCCCTTCGACTGGCTGACGAACTGCGCCAGGCCGATCGTACCGCCGGCGCCCGGCACGTTCTGCACCTGCACGCTGCGCGAAATGCTTTCCTTCTGCATGACCGTCTGGATCGTGCGCGCCGTCTGATCCCAGCCGCCGCCCGGATTTGCCGGAGCGATGATGGTGTAGTCGGCTGCGAGAACCGGTAGCGAAAAAGCGCTCGCGACGAGCGCGGTCAAAACGAATCTTTTCAAGGCTGTCTCCCCCATTGGCCCCCATTCGGCGTCGGCCATGCTGATGATGTGTAAGCGCGATTTTCGGTTCCTTGTGATGTAAAAGGGATTGCGGCCGGTTGCGTCCACCATCTGGGTTGCGGACGCAATCCTTGCGTAGCAATAGGCTCAAGCTTTGGTGAAGTTGAAGGGCAGCAG
>JASGEG010000461.1:0-2936 GCA_047606605.1 Rhizobium sp. | reverse complement strand
CGCCCGGCTGGTGTCGGTGCTGACCGAAGGCCCGACAAGCCTGACCTTACCGTCGATGGCCTGCCCGTCCGGTCCGTTGATCGCAACGCTCAACCCTTCCGAGATGCGCGGCAGATAGCGCGCCGACACTTCGGCCTGCCATTCCACGCGCTGCTGGCGCACCATGCGGAACAGCTCGGTGCCAGTGGAAACGACGGCACCGAGATCGGCGGAGCGCGAGGTTATCAGCCCATCGTCGGCGGCGGTGATGGTCGTCTGCCCGAGCTTGATCTTCTCGCTGTCGAGCGCCGCTTCCTCGGACGCCAGGCTTGCGGTCGCCGTCTGCTCGTCAGCCAGATATTCGGTAATCTTCTCGTCGGATAGCGCCCCGGACGGGCGAAGCTGCCGCGCCCGGTCCGCATTGGCCTTGGCCTTGGCCAGGCTTGCCTGGGCAGTGATGACGGCCGCCTCCTGCTTGCGGATGTCGGCCAGCACGCTGTCCTGCGAAAGCCGGACGAGCGTCTGTCCCTTGGTGACCACGGAACCGACATCGACGAGGACCTCGGTGATGCGCAGACCGCTCGTCTCGGAGGCGACGATGGCTTCCTGCCACGGCTTCAGCCAGCCGCTCGCGGGTACGGTCTCCGGCCACTCCCGCTTAGCCGGCACCGTCAGGGAAACGGTGAGTGCGGGCGAGGCAGCCTGTTCAGCCACGGCATTGTGCGAGGGGATCAGAAGCGCTGCCGCGACGAAGGCGGCGGCGAATGTCATGGACGGCTTTCTCAACGATACGTTCCTTGCGAGTTCCGGTATCGGCGCAGGACATTTTCGCCGCGCGACCGATACCGCCGCATCGATCAGTACCCCCGCCAACGTTAAGTGCGGTCAAGTTAGTGTTAAGCTGGGTAAAACTTCGTCCTGCTCGCGCAGTTGTGCTGTATGAATGGTGCACAGGAATGACGGGTAACGTGAATGAACAAGGTTCTTCTCATCGACGACGACGTCGAACTGACGACGCTTCTGCAGGAATATCTGACCGAGGAAGGCTATGAGGTCGCAACGGACACGGATAGCCGCGCGGCCATTGCCGCCGCCGCCGGCAATGCCGTCGACATCATCGTACTCGACATCATGATGCCCCGAATGAACGGGATCGAGGTTCTGCAGCGGATCAGAAAGCTTAGCCAGATTCCCGTACTGATGCTGACGGCCCGAGGCGACGATATCGACCGGATTTCGGGCTTGAACCTCGGCGCCGACGACTATGTGCCGAAACCCTGCTCGCCGGGCGAACTTGCGGCGCGGCTGCGCGCGATCCTGCGGCGGGCCGGCCAGCCGGCAAGCGGCATCTCGACCGACACGCTGAAGGCAGGGCAGCTCGTGATCCATCCGGGCAGCAGAACCGCGGAGTGGCGCGGCGAGACTTTGGATCTGACCGGCACCGAATTCAGCCTGCTCGAGGTCCTTGCGCGCGGCGCCGGCCAGCTCGTCTCGAAGCAGGATATTTCCAAACGCGCCTTCGGAAAGCCGCTGACGCCGTTCGACCGCCGCATCGACGTCCATATCAGCAGCGTTCGCCAGAAGCTCGGGCTCCGGGAGGACGGGCAATCCTGGATACAATCCGTTCGTGGCCAGGGCTACCAACTTCTTGTGGACTGACCATGCCGCATCTTTTCTGGAAATTCTTCAGGATCATCTGGCTGACACTGGCGATGTCCGTCGGCGTCGCCTTCCTGATTGTCAAGCTGCTTCAAGCCATGCCCTTTGCCCCGGAACTCGAGAAGGAGCGACGGGCGGGCGCGCTGAACCTGACTGCGAACATACTGCGTCAGGAAGACGAAGACGTCGCCATGCGTTTCGTCGCCATAAGCGAGAAGACACAACCGCTCGGGCTCGCCCTTTCCCGGATCGACGAAGCGGGATCATGCGCGCAGGAGAACACGGCAAACGCCCGATTCATCCTCAAAGACGAGGTCTGCTATCGGATTTCGCTGCCGACACCGACCGAATTCGCCATCAGCAATTTCGGCCCCTTCATACCCTGGCTCATCATCCTGATTTCGAGCACGATATCGGCGGGCGCGCTCGCCCGATATCTTATTCGCCCCGTCGTCCATCTGCGCGATGGCCTGAGCGCGCTCGCCCATGGCCGCTTCGATTTCCGCATCGGCGACAAGATGGCCGGGCGGAAGGACGAGGTGACGGCACTCGCGCATGATTTCGATTCCAGCGCCGCGCGGCTGCAGGAGCTTCAGGATGCGCAGCAGCGCCTGTTTCATGATGTGTCCCATGAGCTGCGCTCGCCCCTGTCGCGCCTGCAGGCCGCCGTCGGCGTCCTTCGCCAAAGTCCGGCGAAGCTCGATGGCATGCTCGACCGCATGGACCGGGAAGTGGAGCGGCTCGACGTGCTGGTGGGTGAGATCCTGACGCTCGCCAGGCTGACGGCCGGCTCCAGCCTGCCGCTGAAAACCCAATCCCTCGATGTCATCGACCTGTTGAACGAGATCCTCGGCGACGCGGCGTTCGAAGCCCAGGCGCGCGAGGTCTCGATCACGGCGGGCGTCGACGGGACGTTCCTCGCCGAAGTCGAGGGCGAGCTGATCTACCGGGCACTGGAAAATGTCGTTCGCAATGCGGTCAAATACACTACCGCGCATTCGAGCGTATCGGTCTCTTGCGAAACGAGCGCCGATATCCTCAATATCCGTGTCGCCGACCAGGGGCCGGGCGTCGGCAGAGATGAACTCGAACGCATTTTCCAGCCGTTCTCGCGCGGCAACGACGCGGAGCCGAAGGGCGGATATGGGCTGGGTCTTGCGATCACCAGACAGGCGATCGAGCGCCACGGCGGACGGGCATATGCCTTGCTGCCACCGGCGGGCGGTCTGGCCATTATTCTCGAAATCCCCCGCAAGCCGACGACCTTCGCCCTGACGAGCGGTCGCGCCTGATCCGGT
>JASGEG010000460.1:0-6350 GCA_047606605.1 Rhizobium sp. | reverse complement strand
TCGAGGTCGACGTCATGTAGTCGAGATTGTCGATGCCGGTCATGCCCTGCTCGATGACCTTGGTCACCGAGTTCTCGACGGTCGCGGCATCAGCGCCGGGATAGGTCGCGCTGATGCTGACCGTGGTCGGCGCGATCTGCGGATATTGCGAGATCGACAGTGTCAGGATCGACAGTGCACCCGCCAGCATGATGACGATGGCGATGACCCAGGCAAAGATCGGCCGGTCGATGAAAAAACGAGACATTGCTCACCTCACTTCTGGGCGCCGGAGGCGGCTTTTGTATCGGTCTTTTCCAGTCCGGCCTGTTCGGCGGGCTTGCCATCGCCTGCTGCCTGCTTCACCTCGCCGGTCGCGTCGTCGATGGTGACGGCGGTGACGGTGACGTCCTGGCCGTCGCGCACGCGCTGCACGCCCTCGACCACGACCCTGTCTCCATCGGTCATGCCGCTATTGACCAGCCAGCTGTTGCCGATGCTGCGCTGGACGCTCAGCACGCGCTGTTGCACCTTGCCGTCGGCATTGACGAAGAAGGCGGTCGGCTCGCCCTTGGTGTTGCGGGTGACGGCGCGCTGCGGCACCAGGAAGCTGTTTTCGGCCACGCCCTCCTGGATGGTGGCGCGGACATACATGCCCGGCAGCAACAAGCGGTCCGGATTGGGGAAGATTGCGCGCGCGGTGACGGTGCCGACGGTCTCGGACACGGAGGCCTCGAGGAATTCGAAGATCCCGGGCTTGGAATATTTCGACCCGTCCTCCAGCTTGAGATTGATCAGGACATTGTCGCCGCTGGTCTTCAGCCGGCCCTCGGCGACGGCGCGGCGGAATTCGAGCAGGTTGGTGCTCGACTGCGTGACGTTGACATTGATCGGATCGAGCTGGTTGATGGTCGCGAGCGCCGTCGTCTGCTCGGCCGTGACCAAGGCGCCGACGGTGACCGAGGAGGCATCGATACGCCCCGAAATCGGGGCGCGGATCTTCGTATAGTCGAGATTGATGCGCGCTGTTTCCAGCGACGCCTTGGCCGAGGCGACATCGGCATTGGCCTGCGCCAATGTGGACAGCGCATCGTCAAGATCCTGCTTGCTGACGGCATCCTGCGCGGTCAGTCCCTTGTAGCGGGCGACTTTGGCCTGCGCGCTCGGCACGGCGCCTTCCGCCTTCTGCAGGGCGGCAACGGCGCTGTCATAGGACGCCTGATAGGAGGCCGGATCGATTTCGTAGAGCACGTCGCCGGCCTTGACCTCGCTGCCTTCCTTGAAGTTGCGGCTGCGGATGATGCCGCCGACCTGCGGCCTCACTTCCGCAACCAGGGAGGCGGCAGTGCGGCCGGGAACTTCTGCCGTGATGGCGACGGATTGCGGATGCAGCGTCATGGCGCTGACCTCCGTCTTGACCGTGCCCGCCTGGCTTGGCGTGCTCGACTGCTGGGAACATGACTGCAATGCTGCGGCGGCCGAGAAAAGCAAGGCTGCGATTGCAGCGGCGCGTGAGGGCCGAACAGGCGCCGGGCGATATGCGCAGAATATGGTATTCATCAAAGGTCTATCCGATCGCGGCTTCAACAATCAACGACCCTGGCAGATGGATTTTCTCGGCGATCAGCGCTTGATGTCCCGGCCGGGAGGGCAAACGGCTTTTCCCGATGGGAACCGTCGCGACGCCGGGAATGGGAAAACGGCTTCAACGCCAACATCCAGCAAGCCGGATCAAGGTGGGCGGACCGTTGCCGAAAGATGTCATGAAAGTTTGCCACCGACGGGCAATTCGGTAATCAATTCTGTCACGGTCCGGCAGCCGTGACATTTGGTTACAATTTTGATGTTGCGGGCGGCGGCCTTAAAACATCAAACACGCACAACACGCTTTCCCTTGGCGACAGCCTTTGGAAACAGAGGAAGCAGCAATGCAGCGAACACCCCACGTCCTCGTTGTCGACGATCACAAGGAGATCCGCGATCTCCTGGCAAAATACCTCGCCAAGAACGGGCTGCGCGTCAGCACGGCGAATGGCGGCACCGAGATGCGCCAGCAATTGCGCACCGCCACGATCGATCTCGTCGTGCTGGATATCATGATGCCGGGCGAAGACGGATTGTCGCTGTGCCGATCGCTGCGCCAGACCAGCATGGTGCCGATCGTCCTGCTCACGGCCGTCTCCGACGAGACCGACAGGATCATCGGCCTCGAGCTCGGCGCCGACGATTACGTCACCAAGCCCTTCAATCCACGCGAGCTGCTCGCCCGCATCCGCGCGCTGCTTCGCCGCGCCAACGCCACGGCGACAGCCACGCCCGACCCCGAACGCAAGCGCTATCGCTTCGGGCACTGGACGCTCGACGCCACGCAGCGATCGCTTGTCGATGCCGCCGGCAATGAAGCGCCACTCGGGACGGCGGAGTTCCGTCTGCTGCTTGCCCTGGTCACCCGGCCCGGCGTCGTTCTCACGCGCAACCAGCTGCTCGACATTACCGCCGGCCGATCGGCGCAGGTCTTCGACCGCAGCATCGACAATCTCGTCAGCCGCCTGCGCCGCCGTATCGAGGACGATCCGCAGCAGCCGACGCTGATAAAAACCGTCTGGGGAGACGGATACACCTTTTCCGGAACCGTGGAGGAAGTGGCGTGACACAGCCCTTCCCGTATCGGTGGCGACCATGGCCGCAAAGCCTGACCGCACGGCTGATCCTTTCGCTGGTCGCCGCGCTGGCGCTCGCGCAGATCGCCCTGATCCTGATCCTGAACAGCCAGCAGGACGGTATTGCCGAGCGGGTCATCCATAGCCAGACCCTGCCGATGACCGCGACGCTGACACGGCTTGTGACCACCTCTCCCTTGGACGAACAGGACCGCATCATCGCCGCCTTCCGATCGAGGCTCTCCTGCGCAAGGATCGCGGCGGAGCCGCCGACCGGCCAGGAGATGACCGCCGTGGAACGAAATCTCGCCGATCGGCTGCTGCGGCAACTGGACGGCCTGCAAAACGGCGTGCCCCGGATCATCATCGGCACGGGTCCGTCTCCTTGCCTCGTCCATCCACAACAGCCGGCGCAAGCAACGCCCGAGGCCGAGGGCGATCCCCAATATGAATCGCGCATCGTCGGCGTCGCCATACAGGTCCCCTTGCAGGATGGCCGGTGGCTCGACGTGCAAAGCGGGGTGGATGTTCCTCCCTTCTGGAGCCCCGTCGCGCTTCTGTCCTTTTCGCTGTCGTCACTGGCGGCGATTGCAGCCGTGACGATGGTGGTGCGGTCGCAGACGCAATCCCTGCGCCTGCTGGCCAACGCGTCGGAACGTCTTGGCCGCGGCGAGACGCTCTCGCCGCTCAAGGTCAGCGGCCCGTCCGAAGTCGCGGCGACCACCCAGGCCTTCAATACGATGCACCAGAGATTGAGCCAGTTCATCCGCGACCGCCTGCGGCTTCTCGCCAGCATCAGCCACGACCTGCGCACGCCGCTGACGACATTGCGGCTGAAGGCCGAATTCATCGACAATGACGAGGTGCGCGAGGACATCGTCGCCACCATCGACGAACTCACCACCATCTGCGAGGCCACGCTTGCCTTCACGCGCGCCGAGGTCAGCAAGGAGGAAACGGTCCCGGTCGATCTCGCCGACCTCATCCGGCAGGTGACCGAGGAGTTCCGGCTCAGCAACGGCGACGTGCATCTCGCCGCCCTGCCCTCGCAGCCCTATCCCTGCCGGCCGGTCGCCCTGAAACGGGCGCTCCGAAACCTCGTCGAAAATGCCATCCGCTATGGCGGCACGGCGTCCGTCGCCCTTCAGAAGGCCGAGGGCGAGGTGATCATATCGGTGGAGGACGAGGGGCCGGGCATACCGGAGGATGAGATCGAGGATGCCTTCGAGGCCTTCGTCCGCCTCGAACCCTCGCGCAACATGGAGACGGGCGGCCTCGGGCTAGGGCTCTCGATCGCCCGCAGCATCGTCAAGGCGCATGGCGGCAGCCTGTCGCTCGCCAACCGGCAAGACCGCGGCATGAGAGCCGAACTGCGGCTGCCTTGCAAGTGACTGGTTATGTCAGTCCGCCGACTGCCGACCGGCCAGAACCGCCTCGGCGATCGCGCTGGCACTGGCGACATGATCCATCGCCGCCTGATAGGCGCCGGGACCGTCACCACGCCGGATGGCGTCGACGATGCGCGCCATTTGCGCGGGGCCCTGAACGCCCCGGTTCTCGGTCTTGATCGTCATCGAGCGAAGATGGTTGATGCGCACGGTCAGCAGATTGACGACGCCCCATGCGACGTGGCGATCCACCATGCTGAACAGCGTCTGGTAGAAGACCGAGGTATGGGTCAGAACACCGGCCATGTCCTTGTCGCGATAACTGTCGCGAATATGCTGCAGGGCCTTGTCCAGGGCGTCGGCGATCGCCGGATCGCCTTTCTCTGCACAGAGGCGCGCCGCCATGCCTTCCAGAGCGCCGCGGATCTCATAGATCTGCTTGGCCTCGTCGTGATCGAGCTGGGCGACGATCGGGCCCCTGTTTTGCTGATTGGCGACGAGCCCTTCCGATTCGAGATGACGCAGGACCTCGCGCACGATCGTGCGGCTCACGCCCAGCTGCGCGCAGAGATCACGTTCGACCAGACGGTCGCCCGGACGGAAATAACCGTTGACGATCGCCTCGCGCACCTTGTCCAGTGCCAGCTCACGCAAGGTTTTCGCCGGACGCTCTACCCGGATCGCCGCGCCCTGCACATCACCACTCATCCCTGCACCTCGGTCTTGAAGACATTCCCTTTCCTCAGGATCATCAGCCGCTTGTGCAAGCGGCCATCCGGGAATCGTATTATGGCGTACCAAGATATTTAACGGTGAGATGTCAGCAATGCAACTGCGGCCGTGATCGCCACCAATCCCGGCCGCCCTCCATTCGCAAGATGCGGTCAGTAGGACAGCCCGTATCCGATGGGGTATAGCGGATTGGCGGTGTCGTGCGGGACGTCGGACTTCTGCGCCAGGACCTCGGCCATGGAGGAGGGAAGCTCGAAGGGCAGCTTGCCTTGCGCCTTCTGCTTTCCCTCGATGACGTCGAACAGGGCCGCATCGCTGGCGCCGAAATTGCCGAGGATGGCGCCGGCGCGATCCTTGAGGCCGGTGAGGATCGCCGGCCGCGCCAGATAGACGGTGACGATGGTCGGAACCGCCGCCGCCGCGCTCTTGAAGGCCTCGAAATCCGCGTAGCCGTCCTTGAAATCCAGATCGCCTTCCTGGTGCCGCGAGCCGAAGAAATAGTTCATATGCGGCTGCTGATAGGGCGCGTTCAGCCGCACCAGCGCGAAGTCCGCCTCCTTGGCCGTCGCAACGACCGTGAAGCCGCGCTCGGTCGCCGCCTTGGCATCGACGCCATGCAGGAATACCTTCTTGCCGGCCTGGACCGGCAGAAGCTTGGCCTTGTTGTCGAGCAGCACCATGGCCTTGGCCTGCGCGGCGGTCGCCTCCGCCGCGAATGTCGGATTGCCGACCACTGCACGCGCCTTTTGCGGATCGACATAGGGGCTCTCGAACAGGCCCTGCTCGAATTTCTGGATCAGAATACGGGTCGCGGACTGATCGATGCGCGCTTCGCCGATCTTCTTGCCCATCACCGCTTCAACAAGCAGGTTGGAAGAGGTCACGCCGCCGAACTGGTCGATACCGGCATTGACGGCCTTGGCGAAGCGGTCGACACGGCTCATATCCTCCACGCCCCAGGGCATGCCGAAGGTTTCCTCGTTGAGCGTCGGCTTCACCCCCGGCTTTTCGCCATCAAGGCAGGCATCCTTGCAGTCGTTGGTAATCAGCCAGTCGCTGAGGACCACGCCGTCGAAGCCGTATTTCCCCCGCAGGAGATCGGTCAGAAGCTGCTTGCTGTATCCGGCGCCGACCGGCTCCAG
Source organism: Rhizobium sp. (assembly GCA_047606605.1). Classification (GTDB taxonomy): domain Bacteria; phylum Pseudomonadota; class Alphaproteobacteria; order Rhizobiales; family Rhizobiaceae; genus Rhizobium. Next base: position 449 of record JASGEG010000460.1, on the reverse strand, counting down.
CGCCTTGCCGTCGATGCTGACGCCCTCGATGATCGAATAAGTCGGCATGACGCCGGCGACCTTGGCCTTGAACGCCCCTTCGAAGGGGATCAGGTGTTCGGCGAAATCCTTGCCCGGAAAGACGGAATGGCGGCCATAGGCATTGTGGCTGTCATAGCCGTCCTTTGCCGCGCCATAGCCGACCCAGTGCTTGGCAACCGCGACGACGCTGTCGCGGTTGATGCCGGTCTCGCCATTCTGGAAACCGGCGACATAGGCCTCCGCCATGCTCCTGGCGAGCTGCGCATCCTCGCCGAAGGTGCCGTTGATGCGCGGCCAGCGCGGTTCGCTGGCAAGATCGATCTGCGGCGACAGCGCCTCCTGGATACCGACGGCACGATATTCCTGGCGGGCGATATCGCCGAAGCGGCGAATTAGCGCCGAATCGCCGATGGCGGCAAATCCCAAAG
>JASGEG010000459.1:0-9092 GCA_047606605.1 Rhizobium sp. | reverse complement strand
CCCAGGCTTTTTCTCGACTATCATCTGGTGCCGGGCCTTTACATGCCAAACGGCTGCATGTCGACGGGTGGCTCTGCGCTGAATTGGTTCGTGAAAAACTTTGCATCTGGCGAACAGCATTTAGCCGATGCCAAGGGATCAAGCCTGCATCAGCACCTTGACCATCTGGCCGAACAAAAGCCTGCCGGCTCTGACGGACTGACGATCCTGCCCTATATGCTCGGCGAAAAGACGCCGATCCATGATCCGGCAGCGCGCGGCGTGATTGAAGGGCTAACGTTGTCGCACGATATCGGTCATCTCTGGCGCGCCCTGCTTGAAGCCTATGCATATGCCATTCGCCATCACGTCGAGGTGCTGATCGACATGGGGCATCGCCCGAAGCGCTTTCTGGTGTCGGACGGCGGCGCACAGAGCACGATATGGATGCAGATCGTTGCCGACGTGCTTGGCGCGCCGGTGCAGCGCCTTTCGGGACATCCAGGCTCCTGCATCGGCGCGGCCTGGAGCGCTGCGATCGGCGTTGGCCTCGAATCCGACTGGCGGGGTGTCACGCGCTTCGTGCATTTTTCGGATGTCCTGGAGCCGCGTAGCGCCAATGCAACCCTGTACGACGACGGCTATCGCCGCTACCGGGAACTCTACGATCGCATCGCACCCGTGTGGAGACCACGCTAGATACGAACTCTGGCGCATTGTAATGGCTGAAAACTGTGCACTCCACATGGCTCCATCCGAGCGAGCCTATGATTACGGTGACGATCATGTTTAATTCGAACATATATTGATGTAAACGGCGTCCGTATGCGGCCTTCTCACGGACGAAATTCTGAAAGACGAACACGAGACGACAATAAGATGACGAGCGAGCAATCCGCCGCCAGATCCGGCGAACGACCCAAATTCCTTGCCCAGGTTCGGCAGGCCACGATCATCGAGGAGATCGGACGGGTCGGATCGGTAACGGTCAGCGATCTGGCGCAGCAGCTTTCGGTCTCTGAAATGACCGTGCGGCGCGATCTCGTCGAACTTGAAAAGGACGGCCGCCTCATCAGAACGCATGGCGGTGCGGTCAAGCCGGATCGGGCGCCCGCCCTTGCGCTCGCAGAAAATGTCGATCGCGAAGAACCGGCATTCGAGGCGCGGCTTGCGCGCAACGCCGCGCAGAAGCGAAGGATTGCCGCCGCCGCGGTCAGCCTGTCCCAAGCCGCGCGCAGTATTGCGATCGATGTCGGCACGACCCCCTATTTCGCGGCGGAGGCGCTTGCCGGCCGCCAGCAGGTTAAGATTTTCACCAACAGCATTCGTACGGCCTCCTATCTCGGCGCCAAGGGCGTGGAGACCTACCTGGCCGGCGGCCGCATTCGCGGCGAGGAAATGTCGACGAGCGGCCCCGCGGCCGTGGAGCAATTCGAGTCGCTGTGGTTCGACGTCGCCTTCATCGGCGTTTCCGGCCTGACGGCGCAGGGCATCTTCGACTATTCCTTCGAGGAAACAGACATGAAGCGTGTCTATCTCAGTCACGCCTCGCAGCGCGTGGTTCTGTGCGATTCGACGAAATTCAACCGGATGTCCCTTGTTCACGTCGCCAAACTCGGCGAATTCGACACACTCGTCTGCGACGAGGCGCCAACAGGCGAACTGGCATCGGCCCTGAAGGCAGCAGGCGTCGCGATCACGGTAGCCGACTGATCCAGATAGATCGCTGCCGTCATCCGGAATGTACGTTGCCTTTTGTTTTATCTTGTTTGATATTGTTCGAACGTCGTCGCGTGGCCCAGCCTAAACGCGTCGGGTGTTGAACGCAGGATAATGATCATGTCTCAGACAACCACGCCAGTACAGGCAGGCCACCTCTATCGGGACGAGGCAACGGGCGCTCGATTGAGGGGGTTAATCGCTGATGCCGGCCGACGGAGCGGCGAATTCCCTGACGATCTGGCCAATCATCTGCCGATGGTTCTCGAGGCCATGGCCCGGCTCGGCGCTTCGGCCGCGCGGCTCGAGGCTTACGCAGATCACTACACGCGCTGCCACGCCGTTCCGATGCAGCCACCTGCCGTATCTGCGTTGGACGACGCAACATGGCGCAGCGCTCTCGGCCGGCGCGTGCGAGAAGGTGACCTGCGACGCTATTTCAGTGCAAGGGTCTCGAAGGAAGGCGGTTCGGCCACAGCGCGGGCGGTCATGCCTGTGCTCGCCCCCGGAGTTGCGGCCTCGGCCACGCACGGGCTGATGCGGCTCGCCTACGCATTTCTGCGCCATGATGATGCCGAGGTCGCCGCAGCGCTCGGCTACTGGGCTGCAACCTACCTTGCCTACGAGGACATTCCAACCGAGCGCACGCCGGATGCCACGAACCCGCTTGCATGCCTGATTGACATGCGGGCAGACCCCGCCTTACGCAATCTCGACGCACCGACCCATCTCCTGTGGAAATGGATCGAGGCGATGGGCAAGCTTCCGGCATTTCGCGATCGTCTCGGGCGGCTGGACGCCGGGCCGGATTTCCTTGACCGCATCCGGCCGGTATCCCTTGCTCTTTATGCGGGGACGATGAGCTTCGAGGCCCTGCATGCGGTGACCGGCTGCCACTGGCTGCGCCTCGTTTCCCCGCATGTCGGGAAACCTCACAGCCTCGCGCTTCATTTCTGGGAAGTCGTGATGGCGCTCTACACCAAGATCGGCATGCCGCTTCCACCAGCCTGCGAAGAACTAGAGGAATGGCGCCATCTGCCGCTGCCCTCCGATGCTGAGATAGCGGCGGCGGCCGTGGCATCAGACGACGAACATGACCATTCACTCGTGTTTTCCGCCTTCGAGGAATATCGCTACACCGGCGATCGACTGTACAAAGTCGTTGCTGCGCGACGCGTCGGGCTCATCGCCTGAAGATCTCAGCGCGCCGCGCTCATGGACCGATATTCGGCTGGAAATGCACCTTGTCGTAGCCGTCCAGTGATTGGAAAAAATAATCGATGTTGCCCATGAACAGTCCCCGGCAAATGCCGGCGACAAGCTTCGGCACCCCCGCCTTCAGCCCGGTGATACCGTTACAAACCGGACCAAGACTTGGTACGGCGGCATTGTTGAAGATATGGATATTGGCAAGCATGGATGCCGTTCCGGGAGCCTTTTCGACCAGTTCGAACGCCGGACCTAGATAGGGATAGGCGAGAAGGTCGAGGTCGACCTCGCCCTTTGGCGGCACGAAGCGGTCGGCCCAGGTTGCGATCAAACCGGAAAACCCGGCCAGTTCAGGTCGATGCGCGAGGTCAATCCGGTAGCCTGTTCCAAGCAGAATGTGATCGAAGGAAAAGTCACCGACCGTCGTCTTGACGGCAATCTCGCCCTTCGCGATCCCAACCGCTTCTATTGCTGCTCCGGACACGAGGCGGCACTGAGGAAATGCCATGGCGCGCTCATACATTTCCACTGTCGGCGGTGTCCTAAAGGCGAACATGCGACGGGTGAACCGATAGCGGCTCTCATCATCGAGATCGGAGAAGTGATTGAGGAAGCCCGGAAAATTCGACCAGTCCAGCAGTTCGGTCTTGGGCAGGGACGGCGCACGGGCAAGCAGCGTTACACTGTCGGCCCCCGTCTCCAGCGCGGTCACCGCCCAGTCGAAACTGGAGGCAGCCGCGCCAATCACCCCGATGCGCTTGCCGGCAAGGCTCTGCGCCGAGATGGCCTCGCCGCTATGCGTCCAGCGCTCCTGCGGCAGCCCGTTGCGGATTACGGCCGGAACATGCAGTCCACCGGCACCCTCCAGACCTGTCGCAAGCACCACCTTGCGACAGGATACTGTCCGCTCGCGGCCGCCCTGCAGGACGCGGAGCCTCAGATGATCCCGCTCCTCCTCGATTGCAAGTAGCCGGCTGTCGTTTTCGACGCTCAATCCCAGCACCGTTCGAAACCAATTCAGATAGTTCATCCAGGCGATGCGATCGATCTTGTCGAGCCTGTCGAAGCTCTTGCGACCGTGAAGCGCTTCGTGCCATGCCCGATAGGTCAGGCTCGGCACGCCAAGATCCGGGCCGCTCAACGTCTTCGGGGATCGCAAGGTCCGCATGCGCGCCGTCGTCACCCACGGCCCCTCCTGCCCCGCAGGCGCTGCATCGATCAGGCTGACCCGTTCCACCCCTTGCCGCTTCAAGCCGAAGGCGATCGTAAGACCCGACAGGCCTGCTCCGACGATAACGACGTCGTGCAAGACATTCGCCTCATTATGCGTCGGAACCCAGGGTCGCGGCGCCGCTTCGATCATCCCAAGATCGTGTCGAACCTGTCTTTCGAGCCGGAGCAATCGCGATCGTGCCGCCTTTGCAGCATCCGGGCTGGACATATCCTGCTGCGACGATGACTCCTGCATCAAGACTGATCCCCAGAATTTTCTGGAAGCGTAGCGAACATGGGCACGTTGTAAAGTGTTTGATCATGTTTCTTTTCGATTTTTTCCATCATGCCGTGTTCGTTTTCGGATTGGCATTCCGCTAAACCGCCTGCCGGAGCGTGGTGAGCCTCCCCTCACCCATCTCACCGCGCAAGCCGAAATCCATGCGATAAAACAGCGATATACTGTGAAAATCGCTGCCAGGTGAAAAAACAAGCAGATCAAGGTTCATCATTTAGGCAGGATGCGACTGCTTTAACCACAGCGGCCGGCATCGAATTCTATTTTGTTATATATGTTATTTTTTGTTTGACTTGGAATTGAGGCGCGCTAACGTCGCTTCATAATTCACCCGCACCGGAAAGGTTGATTGTCATGACGAGAGCCTCTTCATTCTCCATGCCCGAAACGGCATGCCGCCTGGCGGCCGCTGTCATGGCATTGATGGCGACCACCGCCTACACCCAGGCAAAGTCGCTCGACGGCGTGACCCTGACGATCGCGTCGATGAACGACGGTTTTTCCAAGGTCCTGACCGAGCTGGCGCCTGCCTTCAAGGAGGAGACCGGTGCGGATCTCAAGGTCGAGATCATGGACTATGGCACGCTGCTGACCAAGACGACAGCAGATTTCGTCGGCGACACGAAGGGTTACGATCTGGTGACCATGGACATCGTCTGGGCGGGCGCCTATGCCGAGAACAAGTATTCCGTCGACCTGACCGACTGGGTCAAGCGCGATGCTGCCGAACTCGATCTCGATGACATCTATCCGGTAGCACTGAAATCGCTCGGCCAATATGACAATCACTACGTGGCTTTTCCGTTTGCCGCCTACGCCAACGTGCTCGCCTATCGCAAGGACCTTCTGGAAGCTGCCGGCCTGAAGCCGCCGGCGAGCATGGAAGAACTCGTCGCCGATGCCAAGAAGCTGACGGATCCCGCAAAGAAGCAATACGGCTTCGTCGCCAACGGCCAGAAGGGACCGGCGGTCGCCCAGGACTGGATGCAATACAACAACCAGCTCGGCGGCTCCATCCTGGACAAGGACGGCAAGCCCGCCCTCAACTCTGAAGCAAATATCAAGAGCCTCACGGTCTACAAGCAACTCTTCACCGATGCCGCGCCTCCCGGCGCCATCGAATATGACTGGGGCGGGCGCGAGGAAAGCTTCCGCCAAGGAATGTCTGCCTTCATGCAGACCTGGTCTGTGGGTGCGGCTGCCTATTCCGATCCGAAAGTATCGAACATCGTCGGCAAGGCCGGCATTGCCGTGGCGCCGGTTGCCGAGGGCATGACGCCGCAATATGGCGTCGGCGGCTGGGGGCTTGCCATCAATGCCGATATCGATACGCCGAAGCAGGAAGCTGCATGGACCTTCATCAAGTGGGTGACGAGCAAGAAAATCCACAAGGAGTTCAATATGCTTGGCGCCGGCGGCTTCATGCGCAAGAGCGAGATGACCGATCCCGACCTTCTTGCCAAATACGACTTCCTGCCGGTGATTGCGCAAACCTACGAGCACGGCAACGGCGAATTCCGTCCGCGCATTCCGGAATATCCTGAAATTCAGGATATGCTCGGGACAGCCGTCAATTCCGTACTCGCTGGCGCTGCGACCCCGAAGGAAGCGCTCGACAAGGCGCAGGAAGCAGCAGAAAAACTGTTCTGATCGCCGCGCCTGCCGCCATGCTTGTTGGCGGGCGCATTCCGCTTCGCGACCGCGCCGATCATCAAACCGGCGCGGTCAAGGATGCAGCCTTAGGACCGAGCCGGGCCTGACACGAATGAACGCTGTTTTACCGATGCCCCATCGCTTCTCCGATCGCCGCAGGCTCTTCCTGTGCTTGATGGCCGCTCCGGCCGTCGTCTACGTCGCGGCAGTCGGCCTTTGGCCACTTTCTCAAGGGATCTGGTACAGCTTCTTTCGCTACAATCTTCTCCGTCCGGCCCGGACAAGATTTGTCGGCCTGCAGAACTATGTCGACATCTTCACCGACGAGGCAACGCGCACGGCAATCCTCAACACCTTCCAGTTCACGATTTTCAGTGTCGGTCTCCAGCTCATCTTCGGCTTCTGCCTCGCGCTCCTTCTGTGGCGCGACAGCCGTTTCAATCGCGCGGTTCTGGCCTTCCTGCTGGTGCCATCGACGATCACCCCACTCGTGGTCGGATTGATCTTCAAGGCGCTGCTTGGCGCCGACTACGGCATGATCGGTTATTTCCTGTCGGAGGCGGGCATCGGCCCCCGCACGGGCCTCCTCACAGACGCCTCAACCGCGCTCTGGGTGCTTATATTGATCGATTGCTGGGAATGGACCCCTCTGATGACGCTGATCCTGCTTGCCGGCCTCAAGGCACTGCCGGCGGATCTGCTTGAGGCCGGGACAGTCGACGGCGCAACGGCATGGCAGCGCTTCCGCCTATTGATCCTGCCCTTGATGCTGCCATCGATCTTCCTCGCACTCACGTTGAGGACGATGGATGCTTTCCGGGTCTTCGATTCCGTTTTCGTCACAACGGGCGGCGGGCCCAACGATGCCACCAACACGCTGATGATGCTCGGCGTCAAGGAAGGTCTGCAATTCTTCAATGTCGGCTATGCCTCGGCCGTCGGCAACGTCACGCTGCTCTTCATCGCGCTGATAGCGACCGTTCTGCTTCTGGTCGTTCGACGCGCCGATGTCAGGATCAACGGGAGATAGGCCAATGTCACGTGTTTCCAGACGTCGCATCCTTGCCGAGCGGTCGGTCGTCCTCGTCGCAACCCTCCTGTTCCTGCTTCCCGTCTGCTGGCTGATCGCAACCGCCTACAAGCCGTCGAACCAGATATTCACCGTGCCGCCGCGCCTCACCTTCGAGCCGACGCTCGACCAGTTTCGCCAGGCTCTTGCGCTGTTCGACGTCGTTTCGCTCGTCCGCTCATCGCTGGTGATCAGCCTTGGCACGACGCTTCTTTCGCTTCTGCTCGGCGTTCCCTCCGGCTACGCTCTGGCGCGCTCCAAGGCACGTTTTGCCACCGGCTTTGCCTATTTCTTCCTGGCGATCCGGATGACCCCGGCGATCGCGGCACTGATCCCCTTTTATCTGCTCATGCGTGACATCGGCCTGCTCGGCAGCTGGTGGGCGGTCATCGTGTTCAACACCATGCTGAACTGCGCCTTCGTGACCTGGATGATGTTTTCCTACTTCAAGTCGCTGCCGCCGGACATGGAAGAGGCGGCGCTGACCGATGGCTGCACGCTGATCGGTGCATTCCTGCGCGTGGCCCTGCCGTCAGTGCGCTCGGGCATCATCGCCTGCGCACTCTTTTGCATGATGTTCTCCTGGAACGACTTCCTTCACCCGATGTTTCTGACAACCCTTGATTCAAAGCCGATCTCGGTCGCGCTGCTGACGGCTTATGGAACCAAGGACATCACCTGGGGCACGCTTGGAGCTCTTGCGCACTTTTCCACCATACCGATTGTCCTGATGGCGCTTTTCATGAACCGCTACTTCGTTCAGGGCGCGACCAACGGCGTACAGTAGGGCAGACAGCATGGCCGAAATCTCGTTTACGAACGTCTCAAAGACCTATGCCGGCGGCAAGGCCCCGGCGTTGAAGGATTTCAATCTCAAGATCGCCGACGGGGAATTCATGGTATTGGTCGGCCCGTCCGGCTGCGGAAAGACCACCGCTCTTCGCATGATAGCCGGCCTGGAGGATATCTCCTCCGGCGAGTTGAAAATCAACGACACCGTGGCAAACGATCTGTCGCCTCGCGACCGCGATATAGCCATGGTCTTTCAGTCCTATGCGCTTTATCCGCACCTAACCGTTGCAGACAATATCGCCTTCGGACTGAAGGTGCGCGGCGCCAAGCCTGAAGTCATCGCCGACAAGGTGCGCGAAACCGCGGCACTGCTGGAATTGACGGAATTTCTGGATCGCAAGCCGAACCGCCTTTCCGGCGGCCAGCGGCAACGGGTCGCCATGGGCCGTGCCCTGGTGCGCTCGCCCAACGCCTTCCTGATGGATGAACCGCTTTCCAATCTCGACGCACGCCTGCGCGGCCAGATGCGCGCGGAAATCTCGCGGCTGCAGCGCATGACGGCGGTCACCACGGTCTATGTCACCCACGATCAGGTGGAAGCCATGACGATGGGCCACCGGGTCGCCGTCATGAACAAGGGAACACTGCAGCAACTTGATACGCCACGGGCGCTCTATGACCATCCGGTCAACATGTTCGTCGCCGGCTTCATCGGCTCCCCGCCAATCAATTTTCTGGAGGGCAGGCTCGTCGCGCATGACAACGGCCCGGCCGTTGCAATCGGCGAATTCCTGTTGCCGCTCGCGCAACAGGGCGAGCGTGCGGCCTGCCGCATGGATCAACGGGTCGCGATCGGCATCCGGCCCGAACATCTGAAGCTATCTGACAATGCCGGTATGCCCGGCGCGATTTCGGCAAGAGCATCCTTCGTTGAGGACCTAGGCGCTGATCTGCTGGTCCACATGGATGACAAGGGAACGGCCGCGAGCGGCGCCGTCGTCATGGACGACGAACGTGACATGATGAAATCGGCGCCGAGGCTGAAAGCGCTCGTCGATAGCAGCCATCGTGTGCGGCGCGACGAACGCGTGACATTCTCCGTGGATCCGTCGCTGATCCTGCTGTTCGATCCGCAAACCGGAGTTCGCCTGTGAGCAACAT